>NZ_RCCC01000001.1:4566827-4884083 GCF_003663825.1 Acidovorax sp. 106
CTTGATAAATTTACTGCTTTATCAAATTTATTATTTAATTCATCATTTTGCAAGAATTGCTTACATATTAGTTACAAAACTAGCGTTGATCCATGTCAATTTTCTACATGAATGTGCTTTTTTACAACAGACACCATTGGTGTTAACCCTTGATTTAGAAATGAAAAGCGGCAGCAACACCGACGGGCAACGCACCACAGCACGCAAGCCACGGTGCTATGCTTTTCGAGCCCCCATCCAGCCCGGCAAGCCCCTGCCCTCTGAAGCCGTGAACCGCCCCCACATCTCTGAAAGCCTCCTGCCCATGCGCGATGGCGTGAGCCCCAGCTGCGTGGTGCTGCCCCAGCAAGGCCAGGGCAGCCTGCTCGACAGGCTGGCCGCCCACTTGCCTGGGGTGGGCTACGATGAATGGCGTGCGCGCATGCTTGCCGGGGATGTGGTGGATGCCAAGGGCCAGCCTGTGCACCCTGAGCAAGCGGTGAAAGGCTGCGTCCGCCTGTTCTATTACCGCCACCTGCCGGGCGAGCCCGAACTGCCTTTTGAACACCAGGTGCTATATCAGGACGAGCACCTGCTGGTGGCAGACAAGCCGCATTTCATGCCCGTCACGCCCACGGGGCGCTATGTGCAGCAATCGCTGCTGGTGCGCCTGAAGCGGCAACTTTGCCTGCCCGATCTGTCTCCCCTGCACCGCATCGACCGCGACACGGCGGGGTTGGTGCTGTTCTCGGCGCAGCCACGCACGCGGGGCGCTTACCAGGCCTTGTTCAGAGAGCGCAACATGGCCAAGGCTTACGACGCCGTGGCCCCCTGGGATGCCCGCATCCCGTTTCCGCGTGAACACCGCAGCCGCATGGAGGAATCTCCGCAGTTCTTCCGCATGCAGGAAGTGCCCGGCGAGCCCAACAGCCACACGCACATGGCCGTGCAAGCCGTGCAAGGCCCCTGGGCCCTGTACCGGCTGGAGCCCATCAGCGGCAAACGCCACCAACTGCGGGTGCACATGGCCGCGCTGGGCCTGCCGCTGCGCAACGACCCGTTCTACCCCGAAGTCAACGACCCGCCCGAGGGCGACTATTCGCGCCCCTTGCAGTTGCTGGCCCGGTCGCTGCGTTTTACCGACCCCCTGAACAGGCAGGAGCGCAGCTTTGAAACCCGGCTGCGCCTGCAGTGGCCGGTGACCGACGCCGCAACCACACCAGTGGCGGCATAGACCTACAATCCAACCCGCATTGGATGCCACCCGGCCGCCAATGTCTGCTGGGGGTGTCTGCAACGCAAGCTGCAGGCTGAGAGAGTCCCTTTGAACCTGATTGTGCTCACCTGCCAGAGGTGGGCCCGAGATCATCCTCGCGCAGGGAAGCCGTTACGCCGCAGCCATGCCCCGCACCGGGCAACGCCAGGGCGGGCGTTGCCCCCTTGCGCTGTTGTTACCCGACTGAACAGACCGCTGCGGAGCTTTTGCATGACGTCATCCCACCACCCTGCCCCCACCTCATCGGCAGTCAACGAGGCCCTGGTGCCCGTGCCTGCAGAGCGCCGCGTCTTCCAGTGGCACGACCATGCCTCGCTGTGGTTCAGTCTGGGCGTGGGCCTGCTGGTGATGCAGGTCGGCGCCTACCTGATGCCTGCGCTAGGCACCCAGGAGGCCTTGTGGGCGATTGTGGCGGGCTCTTTGCTGGGCGCGGGCCTGCTGGGCTGGGTGGCCAAGCTAGGCTGCGACAGCGGCCTGGCCAGCGCGGGGCTGATGCACGCTGTGTATGGCCGGGGCTTTGCCAGCCTGCCCATCGTGCTGAACATTGTGCAACTGGTGGGCTGGGGTACGTTTGAACTGGTGGTGATGCGCGACGCCACCGTGGCCATTGGGCAGCAGGCCGGCGGCCTGGCGGGTGCCACGACAGGCACCCTGTGGCCCGTGCTGGCCACGCTGCTGTGGGGCGGCGTGGTGATGTTGCTCATCAGCGGATCGATGGTGCAGCTGGTGCGCAAGGTGATTGCCCGGGTCGCACTGCCTCTGGTGGTGCTGTCGCTGCTGTGGCTGAGCTGGCAGTTTGTGTCGCTGGCGCAAGCCCAGGGCTTGAGCGCGCTGTGGAACCGCCAAGGCGCAGGCGGCATGGGTGTGCTGCCTGCAATCGATCTGGTCATCGCCATGCCCATCTCGTGGCTGCCGCTGGTGGCCGACTATGCCCGCCACGGCAAGAGCGGAGGCGCGGCCCTGCGCGGCACCTGGCTGGGCTATGCACTGGCCAACATGTGGTGCTACAGCCTGGGCGTGCTGGTGGCGTTGACGTTGCCCTCCACTGACCTGGTGCAGGCGCTGCTGCTGGCCCAGGGCGGACTCATTGCGCTGTCGCTGATCCTGATCGACGAGGTGGACAACGCCTATGGCGATACCTACTCGGGCGCCGTGTCTGCCCACAGCCTGCTGCCACGCTGGAGCGTGCGCCGCTGGGGCCTGGCCGTGGCGGCCGTGTGCACAGGCTTGGCCCTGGTGCTGCCCATGCACAGCCTGGAGCCGTTCTTGCTGCTGCTCAGCTCGGTGTTCGTGCCACTGTTCGGCGTCATCCTGGGGCGCCTGACATTCGGCACCCACACCCCCACCCTGCTGGCGCAGGCCCGGGTGGTCAACGCCTTGCCCGTGGCCCTGTGGCTGACGGGCATTGCGGTGTACCACCTGGCGCCCAAGGTGTTGCCGGGTGCAGGGTCGGCCTTGCCAGCACTGGCATTCAGCTTTGCGTTGGCCTGGGCCACCCGACCCAAGGCGCGCTGATTGCTATCAAAATATGAGCTGCCAGCGCTTTATAGATAAGCTCTAGCGGCCAAAATTATTAAGAATCCTCAAACACCCGCTGCGCCACCGGTGCATAGCCATGGTTCAGCGGCCCATGGCCACGCCCCGTGGTCACATCGGCCCCTGCGGCGATCGCACCCAGGATGTAGGCCCGGGCTTGCTCCACCGCTTGCTGAAGTGGCAGCCCCAGCGCCAGGTGGGCCGCAATGGCCGACGACAGCGTGCACCCCGTGCCATGCCCGTTGTGCGTGGCGATGCGCTGCGACTGCAGCTTGTGCACCTGCGGCGCACCGGGCATCGACAGCACATCCACCACCCAATCGCCCGGCAAGTGCCCGCCTTTGAGCAGCACCGCCTGGGCGCCCAGCGCACGCAGGTCTTGCGCTGCGGCTTCCAGTGCGTCGGCGTCTTGCAGGCTGCGGCCCAGCAGCCAGCCTGCTTCGTCCAGGTTGGGCGTGATCACATCGGCCAGCGGGAACAGCTCACTCACCAGCACGCCCACGGTCTCCTGCGCAATCAGGCGGTCGCCACTGGTGGCCACCATCACGGGGTCCAGCACCACATGGGGCAGCTTATAGGTGCGAATGGCATCGGCCACCACGCGCACCACGTCGGGCGAATGCAGCATGCCGATCTTGACCGCATTCACGCCAATGTCCTGCACCACGGCATCGATCTGGGCCTTGAGCATGTCGGGCGGCACACCATGGATGCCCGTGACGCCGCAGGTGTTTTGTGCGGTGATGGCGGTGATGGCCGTCATGCCGTAGCAGCCCAGGGCGCTGAAGGTTTTGAGATCGGCCTGGATGCCTGCGCCGCCGCCGCTGTCTGAGCCGGCAATGGACAACACGCGCGCATAACGACGGCCCGCGTGGAGCCCTGAAGAAGAGGAAGTCATAGCAAAAATTATGGCCTATGCGCCAGGTCAAGCCGCTGCAAAAGCGGATGTGCTGTAATTGTTTTTTCCGGACGAAACAGGGGTGTCCTGCCGCCATGCGCGGTGTGTGACTGAGAAATACCCTGGGGCCCGCAGCCACGCTGCACCGCGCCCCGCTACCCGATCCAGGTCATGCTGGCGTGGGGAGTTTCCACCAACGGCGCTGCGCCCTCCGTTTTGTCCACTGTTGCCTTTCTACAGACGGACGCCAGACGGACCTCTATGTCACTTTCCCCTTCATCCTTCGCAATTTTGGGCGCTGGCCTCATGGGCCGCTTGCTCGCCGTAGAGCTGGCGCGCCAGGGTCACCGGGTTGAAATCTACGACGCAGGCAGCCCGCAGGCAGAACAGTCGGCCGCCAAGGTGGCCGCCGCCATGCTGGCCCCGCTGGCCGAATCGGCCATCACTGAGCCCGGTGTGGTGCGCATGGGCCACTATGCGTTGCCGCGCTGGCAGCAGCTGATTGCATCGCTGCCCGAGCCCGTTTTCTTTCAACAGGCAGGCACGTTGATCGTGTGGCACCGGCAAGATGCGGCCGAAGCCCAGCGCTTTACACGCATGCTGGAGCGCAACCAACAGACCATGACAGAACTGCCTGTCATGCAAAAGCTCGACAGCGCTGCGCTGGCCCAATCCGAGCCCAGCTTGGCCGATCGATTTGCCCAAGGCCTGTACCTGCCGGGCGAAGGGCAGCTCGACAACCGACAACTGCTGACCGCGGTGCTGACGGAGATGACACGCCTTGGCGTACAAATGCACTGGAACGCCCCCCGCGAGCCTGAGGCCTTTGCCCCCGGCACCCCAGGCCAGCCCGACTGGCTGCTGGACTGCCGAGGCCTGGGTGCGCGGCAGGACTGGAAGGCCCTGCGCGGCGTGCGTGGCGAGGTAGTGCGTCTGCACGCCCCTGGCGTGACGTTGCAACGCCCCACCCGGCTGGTGCACCCGCGCTACCCCATCTACATCGCCCCCAAGCAAGACCATGTGTTCGTGATCGGTGCCACCGAGATCGAATCAGACGACCTCTCGCCCGCCAGCGTGCGCTCCACCCTGGAGCTGCTGAGCGCCGCCTATGCCGTGCACCCCGGCTTTGCCGAGGCCCGCGTGCTGGAGATGTGCACCCAGTGCCGCCCCACCCTGCCGGACAACCTGCCCGCCATCCGCCAGCCCCAGCCACGGGTGCTGGAAGTCAACGGCTTGTACCGCCACGGCTTCATGATTTCGCCAGCCATGCTGGATGTGACCATGGAGATCCTGAACACAGGACAATCAGCGCTTTCAAAACGTTTTGATTTGCGGCTTGAACTGCTAGGGCCATCTGCCCCGGCCGGTCAGGCTGCCAGCGCATTGGCATGAAGATTTCCATCAACAACCACCCGCATGAACTGCCCGACGGAGCCACCGTGGCCGACGCGGTGGCCACCATCGCGGCCCGCCCGCCGTTTGCGGTCGCCGTCAACACCACCTTTGTCCCCAACACACGCTACGCCGCCCACCCACTGCAACCGGGCGACCGCGTGGAAATCATCTCCCCAGTGACGGGCGGCTGACGCCCCACCAAGCCATGACAGCTCTCACCTCCCAAGACCCTCTGGTTCTGTACGGCCACACCTTCACCAGCCGCTTGCTGCTGGGCACATCGCGCTACCCCTCACCTGCGGTGCTGGAGGCTGCCGTCGAGCGCGCCCAGCCCGCTATGGTCACGGCCTCGCTGCGCCGCCAAGGCAGCAACCCGGCCGAAAGCGGTGCCAGCTTCTGGGAGCTGCTGCGCAAACTGGGCGTGCCCGTGCTGCCCAACACCGCTGGCTGCCACAGCGCCCAGGAGGCCATCACCACCGCCCAGATGGCCCGCGAGGTGTTCAACACCCCCTGGATCAAACTGGAGCTGATTGGCGACGACTACACCCTGCAGCCCGACACGCTGAACTTGGTGGGCACGGCAGAGCACCTCATAAAGGAAGGCTTTCAGGTGCTGCCGTACTGCACCGAAGACCTGGTGCTGTGCCAGCGCCTGGTCGATGTCGGCTGCCAGGCAGTGATGCCATGGGCAGCCCCCATCGGCACGGGGCGGGGGCCCGTCAATCCATATGCGCTGCAAACCCTGCGCGAGCGGCTGAGCGTGCCGCTGCTGGTGGACGCAGGCCTGGGCCTGCCCTCGCACGCGTGCCAGGTCATGGAATGGGGTTACGACGGCGTGCTGCTGAACACGGCCGTGGCCCTGGCGCAGGACCCTGTGGCCATGGCCGGTGCTTTTGCCGATGCCGTGCAGGCAGGCCGCACAGCCCACCGCGCAGGCGCGATGACGGCGCAAGACTCTGCCCAGCCCAGCACCCCTGTGCTGGGCACGCCCTTCTGGCACCACGCAACCCATGCTTGAGCCCCACACCATGGGCATGGCGCAGGCCATCGCCAGCCACCACGCAGCTACCTTTGCGGGCTTCGAGCCCTTGCAGCCCCCTGCACCCACCAGCACCGCACCGGCCTACCTGGCGGCGCTGCAGGCCTGCAGCCAATTGGGCTTTATCGCCCACGATGCCGAATGCCTGGCCCGCGCCTGGCAGGCACAAACCGAGCGCACAGGCCAGTTTGACGCCCCCAGCTGGCCCTGCGAGCCGCAGGACTTTGGCTTGCAGCCCCTGCCGCGCGCCCAGGCCTTTGCCGCCTGCCCGCAAGCGCTGGGTTTATACGCCGTGCTGCCCGATGCCGATTGGGTGGGCCGCATGGCCCGCGCAGGCGTGCCCACCGTGCAACTGCGCTACAAATCTGAAGATGCCCACGCCATTGCCCGCGAGGTGCGCAACGCCGTCGCTGCAGCGGCGGGCACCCAGGCGCTGCTGTTCATCAACGACCATTGGCAAGAGGCGATTGCCGCAGGTGCTTATGGCGTGCACCTGGGCCAGGAAGACCTGGACGCACTGACCCCGCAAGAGCTGCGCACCCTGCGCGATTCAGGCGTGCGCCTGGGCGTCAGCACACACGGCTATGCCGAGATGGTGCGCGCCGATGCCGTAGGCCCCAGCTACATCGCCATGGGCGCTGTGTTCCCCACCACGCTGAAGAAAATGGCCACCGCCCCGCAGGGCCTGGGGCGGTTGCAGGCTTATGCCCGGCTGCTGCGGCATTACCCGCAGGTTGCCATTGGGGGCATTGGCCAGGAGCAGTTTGGGGCCGTGCGCGCCACGGGCGTGGGCTCCATCGCGGTGGTGCGTGCGCTGGTGAATGCGGCGCAGCCTGAAGAAGCGGCCACTGCGCTGATGGCGGCACTGCGCGTGCGATGAAGGCGAGGCTGTAAAGCCTTTGCTCACTGCAACCCGGCGGCCCGCGGCGCGCCGGGGTTTGCTTATTTTTTACCGGGCGGATTCAGCGGTTCCAGTTCCAGGCTCAACTCCATCAGGTCGTTGGAAGAGCCGAAACCCACCGGCTGACCCGGAGGGGGCGGTGGCGTCACAGGCACCGGGGGCAGATCACTGATGGTGATGGGCACCGGCTCGGACAGGTCAATGTCCAACGTGAAGGTCGATGCCAATGGGGTGGCAGCTGCCCGGGTAGCGGCAGGCGCTGGCACAGGCACACTGTCCAAAAACTCATCGGCCAAGCCCTGCGTTTGCGTAGGCATCGTGGCCGGACCATCGGGCGCCTCAGCGCCCGCTGCCGCAGGCTGTGTCGGCGGCTCAAAACCAAACTCCAGTGCCGCAGCCAACGAGTCCAGGGGGAAATCGGGTGTTGTGTCCAGCGGGCTCAGTGGCGTCAGGGCGCTCAATGCATGGGCTGCGGCCGCCTCAAAAGACTGTGCCTTGGGCGTAGTGCGCTTGCGCGGCGGCGGAGCACCCCGCACGCTAGGGGGCGTGGTCTGCGCAATGGCCAGCAGCAAAAGCAAATCGTCAAACGCCGCCAAATCAAACGGCGCTTTGCGCTTGTCGCCAGACTTATAGAACATGTGCTTTTCCAGCACACTCAGTACCGCCGCAGAACTCCACTCAGCCTCCACCTCGGCCAACGCCTCGTGGTACTGCTCCAGCGATTTTCCGGCCCGGTCAAACGCGGCGAACTCTGGCACCTGGGCATTGAAGTGCTGCATGAACTTCTGGCGCAGCACATTGAAGTCTGCCGCCCGGCTCAGCGTGCGGTACAGGCGCAGCAACTCCAAGTAGGCCACCGGAGAGGTTTGTTCATGCTCGGCAATGTGCTGGCGCAGCACCTCCACCGCCTGGTCGTGCTCGCCCACGGACACAAAGAACTCGGCCTGTTGCTGAATGTCGAACAGCTGTTCCGGGTTGATGATGTGCTGCAGGACGGGCTCTGAGGAAGCCTGGACAGCAACGACAGGCTTGGGGGCAAACCCTGCCGCTTCCGCTGAAATTTCTTCAGGCTCCAGCAAAATATCGACTGCAGCCGGGGCTGCGGCTGCCATGCCTTCCGCACCAGGAATAGGCCGCCCCCAGCGGTCTGCAGGGTGCTCCTGTACCCGCTCCAACGGGTCCAGGTCCACCACTTCATGGGTGTCCGATTTGCGGTTGCTCACGGCCACCGACTCGCGCCACGAACGCGCTGCCTTGGTTGCCGTGCGCTCGTGGCGGCGCCACAACCAGCCCCCCAAGCCCAGCGCGGCCGCCAAGGCAGCCCCAAGGGCATACACCACCCACGCGGGAAAACGATCCGTCTCCAACTCTTGTAACTGGCGCTGCAATTCAGCCGAAGCGGCCTGGTCGCGCGTGGCCTTAGCGCGCAGCTGGGTCAGCTCCGACTCCAGTTGGCGCTGTGAGGCCTGGCCTTGCTCCTGGCTTTGCGGGTCTGGGTTTAAGCTGCGCCACAACGCTGCGGCCTGCTCTCTTTGCGGCGTAGTCTCGGACGCCGGGGCCTGAGGCAACTCAGGCGTAGAACGCAAGGCCACAGGCAAATCAAGCCAGGTGTCGAGCGGCTCCATGACCAGACGGGAACGAGCGGTTTCTTTAGCGGCAGCTGCAGCAGGCTTGGCAGTAGCGGTTGCCGCAGGGGTTGTGCGAGGCTCTTTTCGCGCTGCCTGCGCGTTGCGTTGCGAAGAACGCGGCACCGCAGTGGGAGCAGCGGCCGGGCGGCCTGCAACACCTTGCTCCAAGCCACCCACTTCCGGGGCGCGCGCAGCCAACACGGCTGCGTCTTGCGGGGATAGGGTGCGATCCCGCAATGGGGCCGTAGCGCCAGCCGCAGCCCCCGGCGCAGCCATGATGCGCTGCGCGGCCTTGGGCGGATCGGCCAAAAAAGTATAGGTGCGCGTGGTGCGGCCTGCGCAGCCAGCCGTCAGTGTGACCTGAACCACAGGTTCATCAATGGCGGTGAACGCCTGCACCCGCACACCGGAGGCCAGGGGACTCACCAGCACTTTGGACTCGCTGACCAGCGAGTCACCGGATTTGACACTGACCACCACGCACGAAGTGGAGATGTCTGAGCCCTCATCCGGCTTGACATCAAAGGCCAAATCCAATGTGTTACCAAGCACCACAGTGCCCCTGCTCGCGCCCAGCGAGAGCGCGGAGGCGCCGGCGGCAACCACCCACAGACCGGCCCCCAAAATGGTGTTACGGATTTTCACAATAATTTCTGTTTTTGGTGCAGACCATTCTTGCACATAAGTGCGCGCCTAGGGCCACAGCCATAATGGCGCTATGAAAATTCAATTTTCCACCATCGCCATTGTGGGTACGGGGGCCATGGGCCGGGGCATCGCACAAATCGCTGCCCAAGCCGGCAGCCAAGTCTGGTTGCTCGACACGCAACCCGGCGCCGCCGAAAAAGCCAAGCAAGCCCTGCAAGAACAATGGGGCAAGCTGGTGGCCAAAGACCGCATCACACCAGACCAAGCCCAGGCCTGGGGCAACCAGTTGCAAATAGCCAACACCGTGGCCGATCTGACCGCCTGCGGGCTGGTCATCGAAGCCGTGGTGGAACGCCTTGACGTCAAGCAAGCCCTGTTCGCAGAGCTGGAACGCACACTGCCCGCGCACGCCGTGTGGGCCACCAATACCTCTTCTCTGTCGGTCACGGCCATTGCCGCTGGCCTGCAGCAGCCTGAGCGGCTGGCCGGTTTCCACTTCTTTAACCCCGTGCCACTGATGAAAGTGGTGGAGGTCGTGGCCGGGCTCAAGACCGACCCGGCCCTGTGCCAGGCCCTCACGGCCTACGCCCGCGAAATGGGGCACACCCCTGTGCAGGCCCAAGATACGCCCGGCTTCATCGTCAACCACGCCGGGCGCGGCTTTGGCACCGAAGCACTGCGCATCGTCAGCGAGGGCGTGGCCGACTTCGCCACCATCGACCGCATCCTGCGCGACCAGGTGGGCTTCAAGCTCGGGCCTTTTGAGCTGATGGACCTGACGGCGCTGGACGTGTCGCACCCCGTCATGGAGTCCATCTACCACCAGTACTACGAGGAGCCACGTTTTCGCCCCAGCGTCATCACCGCGCAGCGGCTGGCGGGCGGCGTGCTGGGCAAGAAGGTGGGCGATGGTTTTTACCGCTATGTAGATGGCGCGGCCCAGGTGCCCGCAGAGCCCCCTGTGCCGGTGGTGCAAGACATTCCGCCGGTGTGGGTATCGCCACGGGCCTCGCGGCGCATGGAGCTGTACCAGTTGCTCAAGGACCTGGGCGCCACCATCGAGACCGGTGCATCGCCCTCGCCCCATGCCATCACCTTGGTCGCCCCGCTGGGGTTTGATGTGACCACGGTGGCCGTGGTCGAACGACTGGATCCGGCCCGCACCATTGGCATCGACATGCTGGTGGAGGAAGCCGCCACCAAGCGGCGCGTGCTGGCCACCAACCCAGCCACGCGCGTGGACATCCGCAACGCCGCGCACGCCCTGTTTGCCCGTGACGGCAAGCCCGTGAGCGTGATCCGCGACAGCGGCGGTTTTGTCACCCAGCGCGTCGTGGCCACCATCGTCAACATTGCGGCTGACATCTGCCAGCAGGGCATTTGCTCGCCCAAAGATCTGGAAACCGCCGTGACCCTAGGCCTGGGCTACCCGCTGGGCCCATTGGCCATGGGCGACCGCTGGGGCCCCACCAATATTCTGGAGGTGCTGTTCAATATGCAGACCGTGTACGGCGACACCCGCTACCGCCCCAGCCCCTGGCTGCGCCGCCGGGGCGCCATTGGCCTGAGCCTGACCCACGTCGAAGAAAGCTGAGCCCATGCCCGCCCAACTGCTGAGCACTAGCGAAGGCCAGACGCTGGTCCTGACCCTGAGCAACCCCGAGCTGCGCAACGCCATTGAGCCCGCCATGTATGCCGCGGGCATCGAGGCCCTGAATGTGGCCGAGCGCAGCCCCGATGTGCGCAGCGTGGTCATCACCGGCGCGGGCGGCATGTTCTGCTCGGGCGGCAACCTGCAGCGCCTGCAAGCCAACCGCCAACAGCCCCCCGAGGTACAAGCCCAGAGCATTGAAGGCCTGCACCAGTGGATTGAGACCATCCGCACCTACCCCAAGCCCATCATTGCGGCAGTGGAAGGCGCGGCGGCCGGCGCGGGCTTTTCGCTGGCCCTGGCCTGCGACATGGTGGTGGCCGCACGCGATGCGGTGTTTTTGATGGCCTACAGCAACGTGGCCCTGTCGCCCGACGGCGGAGCCAGCTGGAGCCTGGCCCACGCACTGCCCCGCGCCCTGGCGACAGAACTGCTGATGTGCGGCGACAAGATCGCTGCAGAGCGGCTGCACGCGCTGGGCCTGGTCAACCGCCTGAGCAACCCCGGCGACGCCCTGGGCGCCGCCTTGCAGCTGGCCGAGCGGCTGAACCAACGGGCGCCCAATGTGCTTGCCAGCATCAAGGAGCTGGTCAGCGATGCCCCCCTCCAGCCGCTGAGCACGCACCTCAACAGCGAGCGTGATCACTTTGTCAAAAACCTGCACCACGCCAACGCGGGTGAAGGCATTGCGGCCTTTCTTGAAAAACGCAGCCCGCGCTACGAGTGAGCGCCCTATCCCCACCGTGACACCATTCATGCCCTGCGTCCTTGCGGACCAGGGCATTTTTGTTTCCATCAGGGCCCAAGCCCAACGCCCGCGCGCCACACCGACACCCGTGCCTGCAGGCACAGACGCACAGGTGACAACCCCAGGCAAATGCCCGGGTCCCTCACGCGACAATGAAGCTGTTTCCAGTCACCCAAAAGACAGACCATGGACGACCCGATTCTTACTATCGAAGAACGTGAAGCGATCAATTCAGGTCGCTGGTTCTCATCCCTTTCCCCCTCACTGCGACACGACATCCTCCGATGCGCCTATGTCAAACGCTTCAAGGACGGCGGCCTCATAGCCGCCCGGGGCGATCCGCCCGAGGAGTGGATTGCCTGCGCGCGCGGGGCGGTGCGGGTCAGTTCCACGTCCATCTCGGGCAAGCAGATCACGCTGACCTATGTGGAGCCCGGCATCTGGTTTGGCGATGTGGCGATTTTCGATGGGGACCGGCGCACGCACGATGCCTATGCACACGGCGACACCACCGTGCTGTGCGTGGCCAAGGCCGACTTCAAGAAAATCCTGGCAGCGCACACCGAGTTCTACGAGGCCATGCTGCGCCTGCATGCGCGCCGCATTCGCCAGCTGTACGGCCTGGTGGAAGACCTCAATACCCTGCCTCTGCGTGCGCGACTGGCCAAACAGCTGTTGCATCTGGTGCGCAGCTATGGCATTCCCAGCCTGTCGGATGGCAGCGAGATGCGCATTGGACTGCAACTGGCACAGGA
The DNA here is from genome assembly GCF_003663825.1 of Acidovorax sp. 106. NCBI lineage: Bacteria > Pseudomonadati > Pseudomonadota > Betaproteobacteria > Burkholderiales > Comamonadaceae > Acidovorax > Acidovorax sp. 106. Next base: position 4,579,282 of record NZ_RCCC01000001.1, read on the forward strand.
AGAATTGGCACAGCTGCTGGGCGCATCGCGCCAGCGCGTGAACCAGGAGCTCAAGTCCATGGAGCGCGAGGATGCCATTCGCATCGAGCCCGGTGGCTTGGTGGTGCGCGACCGCGAAGCACTCATGCGCATTGCGGAAACCGACACCTGAGCCCCACCACTCCTCTTGCACGCAGCCCCCGCAATGCCTGGGCTGCAGCAGCTAGGAGCCTGTCGGGCTTGGAAATCGTCGGCTGCAAATCGACCGCAGCGGTCCATTTTTCACCGCCTTTTTGCCCCATAGCTCGGCTATGGGGCTGCAAATTCGGCAAAAACTGTCCTCGCTGGGGCCGATTTTGGCGAAACCGTTGGTTTTCGCTATCGACGCTCCAAGTCCGACAGGCTCCTGGGCCGTGCGCCACATTGGCGCGCACAGCCACCCACAAACACCCCGGCAACAGCCGCCCCAGCGCGCAGCAAGCACAGCCCTGCGCAGGCGCAGCCATGCCCAAACCCATTCCATCCCTCATCCCCCATGAGCAACTTTGACCATTTCGTGGGCACGCGCCCCGTGTCTGACCAGCACGCTTTTGACACAGCCGCGCTCACCGACTGGCTCGGCCGCCACATGCCGGGCTTTGCGGGGCCGCTCACGGTGGAGATGTTCAAGGGCGGGCAGTCCAACCCCACCTACAAGCTCATCACCCCCAGCGCCAGCTACGTGATGCGCGCCAAACCCGGGCCCGTGGCCAAGCTGCTGCCTTCGGCCCACGCCGTGGAGCGCGAATTTGCGGTGATGAGCGGCCTGCAGGGCACCGATGTGCCCGTGCCCCGCATGCATGTGCTGTGCGAAGACGAATCCGTGATCGGCCGCGCCTTCTACGTGATGGAGTGCATGCAGGGCCGCGTGTTGTGGGACCAGTCCTTGCCCGGCATGACACCTTCTGAGCGCGGCGCCATCTACAACGAGATGAACCGCGTGATCGCCGCGCTGCACACCGTGAAGTTTGCTGACCGGGGCCTGGCCAGCTACGGCAAGCCAGGCAACTACTTCGACCGCCAGATTGGCCGCTGGAGCAAGCAGTACATCGCCTCCATCACCCAGCCCATTGAAGAGATGGACCGGCTGATGGAATGGCTGCCCGCGCACATGCCTGCCAGCGCACGAGATGAGAGCCAAGTCTCCATCGTGCATGGCGACTTCCGGCTAGACAACCTCATGTTCCACCCCACCGAGCCCCGCGTGGTGGCCGTGCTGGACTGGGAACTGTCCACCCTGGGCCACCCGCTGGCCGACTTCAGCTACCACTGCATGAGCTGGCACATCCCTGCATCGCTGGGGCGCGGCATTGCGGGGCAAGACCTGGCTGCGCTGGGCATACCGGATGAAGACAGCTACATCCGCAGCTACTGCGAGCGCACCGGCATTGCCACGCCCGACGCGCTGCGAGCCGACTGGAACTTCTACATGGCCTACAACATGTTCCGCATCGCGGCCATCCTGCAGGGCATTGCCAAGCGGGTCGAGGCGGGCACCGCCTCCAGCGCGCAGGCCAAGGCCTCGGGCGACACGGCCCGCCCCATGGCGCAGCTGGCCTGGTCGTTTGCCCAGCGCGGCTGACCCCACACCCCACAGAACAACACCCCCGATTTTTCACGGAGAACCCCATGGACTTTGACTACTCCCCCAAGACCAAGGAACTGCAGTCCAAGCTGCTCCAGTTCATGGACGAGCACATCTACCCCAACGAGCAGGCCTACAAAGCCGAATTGCTGGCCAACACCGCAGCAGGCAAACGCTGGTCGGCCCTGAGCACCATCGAAAACCTCAAGCCCAAGGCCCAGGCCGCAGGCCTGTGGAACCTGTTTTTGCCGGTGGACAGCGCTGCAGCCTCAGGCTACGACGGCGCGGGCCTCACCAACCAGGAATACGCACCGCTGGCAGAAATCATGGGGCGGGTGCAGTGGTCAAGCGAGGTGTTCAACTGCTCTGCGCCCGATACCGGCAACATGGAAACCATTGCCCGGTATGGCGACGAAACCAACAAGGCGCGCTGGCTCAAGCCGCTGCTCGAAGGCAAGATCCGCTCGGCCTTTGCGATGACCGAGCCCGACGTGGCATCGAGCGATGCCACCAACATCGAAACGCGCATCGAGCGCCAGGGCGATGAATACGTCATCAACGGCCGCAAATGGTGGATTTCGGGCGCAGCCGATCCGCGCTGCGCCGTCTACATCACCATGGGCAAGACCGACCCCGAGGCGCCCCGGCACTCACAGCAAAGCATGGTGCTGGTGCCCGCTGACGCCAAGGGCATCACCGTCATTCGCCCACTCAACGTGTTCGGCTACGACGACGCACCCCACGGCCACGTGGAGATGACGTTTGAAAACGTGCGCGTGCCTGTCTCCAACATCCTGCTGGGCGAAGGCAGGGGCTTTGAAATTGCCCAAGGCCGCCTGGGCCCTGGGCGCATTCACCACTGCATGCGCCTCATTGGCCTGGCCGAACGGGCGCTGGAGCTGATGTGCAAGCGCGCAAGCAGCCGCGTGGCCTTTGGCAAGACCGTGGCGCAGCAAACCGTGACGCAAGAGCGCATTGCCGAAGCCCGCTGCAAGATCGACATGGCCCGCCTGCTGACCCTCAAAGCTGCCTGGCTGATGGACGTGGCCGGCAACAAGGTGGCCAAGACCGAGATCGCCATGATCAAGGTCGTCGCCCCCAGCATGGCCTGCCAGGTGATCGACTGGGCCATGCAGGCCCACGGCGGCGGCGGCATGAGCGACGACTTCCCCCTGGCCTATGCCTACGCCGGTGCGCGCACCCTGCGCTTTGCCGACGGCCCGGACGAAGTGCATCGCAACGCCATTGCCAAGTGGGAGCTGGGCAAGTACGGCAGCTATGGCCGCGATGCGGGCGTGCCCATCACACGCGGCTCCTGATGCAGCACGCTGGCGCCGAGCACTCTCCGGCGCACAACGGATAGCCCACAACAAGCCCATGGCCCGCAAAGGCCGTGGGCTTTTTTATGGTCGGCACTTTCGTCAGGCGCGGCAAAATCACGGCACTGAGCCTCTTCGCCCGCCCCCGCCTGACCCTGACAGCCCTGCCTGAACCTGCCAGCCACCACCAGACACCGTGACCACCGCTGACCGCACCACCCCCAGCCCTGCCCACCCTGCCCAACTCACCCGCCGCCAATGGGCCTGCTGGGCCGCGGGTGCCATGGCATGGGCGGCTCCTGGCGCCTGGGCCAATGCAGCGGTGGGCGCAGCAGGAGAGGATGGCAGTGGCGAATGGCAGGCCTCAGCCACCGCACGGCAGCTGCTGCGCTGGGTGGCCGCCACAGCAGACAACCAGGGCATGCCCTTTGTAGTGATCGACAAGCCTGAGGCCTGCGCGCATGTGTTTTCAGGCCGGGCGCAGTGGCTGGGCAGCGCGCCCGTGCTGCTGGGGCTGGCGGCAGGCGACCGCAGCGTGCCCGGCATTGGGCAGCGCCCCGTGGCCCAGGTGCGCCCGCACGAGCGCACCACGCCCGCAGGCCGGTTTGTGACCGAGCCCGGCCAAAACCTGCAGGGCGAAGACATTGTGTGGATTGACTACGACGCGGCTGTATCGCTGCACCGCGTGCGCAGTGCCACGGCCATCGAGCGGCGCCTGCAGCGCCTGGCCAGCCCGCGTGCGCGGGACCGGCGCATCAGCTACGGCTGCATCAACGCGCCCGATGCGTTCTACAGCCAGCACATCGCCCCCTACTTGGGGCAGGTGCCGGGCGTGGCCTATGTGCTGCCCGACACCGAAGCATTTGCTACGTTTTTTATAGCTGCTAGCGCTTATTAAATAAGCGCTAGCAGGCTATTTTTCATAGATTTTGTACATGCCTGAGGTCCCGCCCCGTTCGCCCTGAGCCTGTCGAAGGGCCTTTCAAAGGAGCGCCATGGCTTCGACAAGCTCAGCCCGAACGGCTGGGGCAGGTGTCAGACTATTTGGCAAAAAAGCCTCCGCACCGCCTCAGAACGCCACCTTCAACCCGACCGTGATATTGCGCCCCATCAGCGGCGCAGCGGTCTTGATGAACGAGGTGTGGGCATAGGCCAGGCGGTCGGTCAGGTTAGTGCCCTTGACGTACAGCTGCCAGGGCGAGCCATTGGCCAGCTTGCCGTTGTAGGCGGCGCCCAGGTTCAGCATGCCATAGCCGGGGGTGGCGGTTTCAAACGCGGTCACGCGGCTTTGGCGGGCCACCTGCACCCATTCCACCTGGCCTTCCCAGGCCGCCCAGTTGGCGTCGAGCCGCAAACCGGCACGGGTGGCCGGAATGCGTGGCAGGTTGCCGCCGTCGTCGAGCTTGGCGCGCACGGTGTCACCAAAGAAGGTGATGCCCAGGTTGCGCGTCAGGAGCTGGCGCACCTGGCCTTCAATGCCGGTGAAGGTGGCGTCGGCCTGGCTGTATTGCAGCAACTGCAGGCCATCGAGCGCATCGAGCGTGCGGCCATAGATGTAGTTGTCGATCTTGTTGTGGAACACGCTCACGCCAAAGGTGGTGTCGCCACTGGTCTTCTTCAGGCTCACATCGATGTTTTGCGAGGTTTCGGAGCGCAGGCTGGAATCACCGCGCTCGTAGGTGCTGGTGGCCATGTGCAGGCCCCGCGCATACAGCTCTTCGGCAGACGGCGCGCGGCTGGCGCGTGTGAACGAGCTGCCCACCTGGTAGCCGGGCATGAACTTCCACACCGCACCCACCGATGCCGAGGTGCCGTTGTGGCTGCGCTCGATGCCCGTGGTCTGCGCCTCGGCTGTCTGGCGGTCGTGGCGCAGTGCACCTTCAAAGCGCCAGTCGCCCAGGCGGTATTCCTCCAGCATGAACAGGCCGGTCTTGCGCGTCACGGTGGGCTCGACGTAAGCCTCTTCGCCTTCGGCGCTGAACTTGCGCTGCGAGGTCTGCACACCCACCAGGCCCTTGAAGCCGGCGATGGGCTCGTGCTGCAGCTCAATGCGCGTGTCGTAGGCCTTATTTTTGAAGGTGGTGCTGATGGCACCGTCTTCGACCTCGTCGTGCACATAGTCGGTCACGCCAGCGCGCAGGCGCAGGGCCGACACGCCCGCGAACGGGTTGCGCAGTTCGCCGCGCACATCAAAGCGCTCGCTGCGCAGGTCCACCACTGGCACGTCGGCGGGGTCGTGCACCTCGGCCGGGCCGGTGGGGGCCTCGCACGCCAGCCGGTTGCCATCGGCTCCGCAATCTTCAAAGCTGTGGTTGTGCCCCGGCAGGCCGTACTTGGCGGTCTGGCGGGTGTAGGCCGCGCCCAGGTAGCCCTGCTCGCCCACCCACGACAGGCCCACGCTGCCCGTGTCGGTGCGGTTGAAGCTGCCCTGCACCTTGTTGCCCCCCGCCCAGCCCTTGCCTACGCGGTAGTCATCGGCATCGCGGGCCACGCCCTCCACATGCACGGCCAGGTTGCCAGCGCCGCCCGTCAGCGACACAGCCCCCGCCCCTTCGCGCGCGCCGGTGTTGGCGCGCAGCTCGGCGCTGCCTTCGTAGCCCTTTTGTGGAATGGCGGTGGGGATCTTGCCGTCCAGCACGTTGACCACGCCGCCGACTGCACCCGCGCCATACACCAGGGCCGATGGGCCGCGCAGCACTTCGATCTGCGTGGCCAGCATGGGCTCGGACACCACGGCGTGGTCAGGGCTGATGGTGGAGGCGTCGTGCAGCTCGGCACCGTCGCTGAGCACGCGCACACGCGGGCCGTCCATGCCGCGAATGATGGGGCGGCTGGCACCCGCGCCAAAGTGACTGCTGGTAATGCCGGGCTCGCTGTTGAGCGTCTCGCCCAGCGTGGCCTCGCGGCGGCGCACCAGCTCGTCACCTTCGAGCACCGTCACCGGCGTGGTCATTTCGTTGGCGCCCAGTTGCAGGCCGCTGGCAGATACGGTAACGGACGGCAGGCTGGCTTCGGCCGCAGCAGCGGGCGCCACGGCCTGGGCCTGGGCCTGGGCCTGGGCCTGGGCCTGGGCCTGGGCCTGGGCCAGCCCGGTGCCAGCCAGGGCCAACATGGCAACGGCCAGGGCCACAGGGCGCAGGGCCAGGCGATGGGGGGCAAGTGTGGAGTGAATCATGAGGAAACCTTGGGAATCAGAAAAATCGGACGCAGCCACCCCGCAGCACGCACAGCGCAGCACACGTAACACACAGCGCGCCATGGCAGACAGGCACAGGCCAGTCCGCTCTGCGGGATATAGAACAAAATGCACGCCAGCGCCTACCAATCAAGCGCAAGCAGCTATCAAAAAAAGAGCATTTAACCCAAAGCGAAGCCGCCACGCAGGGCGCAGCACGGGATGGGAAGCAACAGGCCAGAGGGAATGTGCGGAGCGAACGCGCACAACAGAAGCCACCCGCGCACTGGCAGCCCTAGGCCACCGGGTCAGATCGCAACAGTCGGCGGCTCAAGCGCGCCACCGGGGCCTGCGTATGTCAAGCCCGCAGGGCTGCAGGCGGTGCGCGGGCCTGGAACAGCGCCCGGTGCCGCGCGAACGCATGCTGCGTCCAGCCCACCGGGGCGGAGTGGGTGCCATGGCTGGCTGGCACGCCCCATGCGAGGGCGAGCAGCACGTCGGCCAGGGCCAGTTGGTCCAGCAGCAGGCAGTCTGCCCCGCTGGCGTGGGTGGGCACCAGAGCCGCCAAGGCCTTGGATGCCACGGGCGCGGGTAGGCCCTGCGCACTGGCATGGGCGTGCGCCTGGGAGGTTGTACCAACCGCAGGTGCCACCTTGCCCACCGGCACAGTGAGATGGGCGGTGAGGTGGACGGTGGAGTGCAAGGCCTGGTGCACCCGGCCCAGGGCAGGTACCAGCACCAGGGCCAACAACAACCCGGCCAGCCAAGCTGCGTTCCAGGCGCGCACCCCGGCCCGCGTGCGCGGTGGGGTGCGCGCAGGTGGGCGGTGGTGCAACAGGGACTTGGACATGGGCAAGGGCGAAATCGGCAGCGGATTGAGGAGACTATCGGACTTGGAAATCGTCGGCTACAAATGGACCGCAGCGGTCTATTTTCGCTGTAGACGCTCCCAGTCGGACTGCCTGCTGAGTCGGCAAACTCAAAAAACAGACAGCATCAAAACAGTGTGGGTAGGGGCAGTGCGTGCACAGGCCCCCCGCCCTCACTTCACGGGCTCCGCCTCGACCATGCGGTAGAACAGCCCATAGGGGTCGTTGGACAGCACGTTGAATTTACCTTCCACTACCACGGGCTCCAGCGAATATCGCACAGGTGTCTTGGCCTTGACTTCAACCATGCTCTCGGGCCCGCCCGGGATGCAGAACGAGCAAGTCAACGGCACAGAGGTGAGCAAAAAGTGCTTTTGCGTGGGCTTGGCGTCCATGGGCACCATGAAGCCCTGGATGCGCTGCACCGTCTGGTGCATGGCCTGCTGCTGGGCGTTGAAGACAGGCAGCACGGCGGTCTTGGTGGTGTTTTTCTTCAGGTCACTCAACACGGACCAGGGCACTACATCGCCCCGCACGGGCAGCGGTGCAATCGGGCTATTGGGGCTGTGGTAGCCCGGCCCCGAGCCCGCCACCGCTGGCTGCCCGTTGGCGCCTGCTGGCAAAGGCGAGCTGAGCACGGACGCGCCCACTGCACCGGGGGCTTGCGCCTGCGCCGCCCCCGGCAACACCCCGCCCAGCAGCACACCCGCCGCCACCAGCCAGGCCAGCGCACAACCAGGGCTATGCGCATCCATGCGGTTGAGGGCGCCCGTGGGGACAACAGTGCGGGAAGTGCGGGAAGTTCGGCGGACCATGGGCAGGGTTCTTTCAATCAACGCAAAACCGAAACGGTGCGATGCACATCGGGCTGCTAGGGATGTCTTGCATAACCCTCGCGAGTCGGTGGTAGTGCGGATCGGGATAGGCCGCAAGGCGTCTTTTCGCAGCCAATAGCCGGACTATTGGCAAGAAAAGCAACGCAGCGGACTGCCCGAGGCCGCGCTATCACGGACCGCAGGGAGTTATGCAGGACATCCCAAACCATCAGTGCGCGTGCTTCATACCGCAGTATTTTCCGATAGCCAGGTTTTTACACGCCGCTTGCAGGTCTTTCATGCACGGGGCTTCGCCTTTACCAGCCTCCAGGCATTTGGCAGCAGCCTCGTGCGCTGCGGCCATGGCGCGGTGGCGCTCGATGTCTTCCTTGGTTTCCTTGTCAGAGTGGCCCTGGGCCAAGGCTGCAGCGCTGGCCAGCAGCAAGGGGGCCAGGCACAAAGCAGTCCACAGTTTTTTCATGGTGATTCCTTTCAGGTGAGATCGACGGACAACAAAAACACACAAAAATTCCCCAGCGAAGCGAGCCGCTCAAGGCTGCACCAGCAAGTCGGCCACATCGGTACGGTAAGCCTGCATGGCCGGCAACAGTGCTGCCAGCGCGGCCACCAGCCCCGCCAGCAGGGGCACCCCAGCCTCTTCAGGCAGCCACAGGGCACCGCTGACCGGCAACAGCCCCTGCGCCTGCAGCGTCCAGCCCAGCGCGTGCGCCAGGCCATGGCCCAGCAGCAGGCCCAGGGCGCAGGCCAAAGCCGCCAGCCACAGCGCTTCGCACAGCACCAGCCCGGCCACGCGGCCCGGGGGGGCGCCCAGCATGCGCAGCATGGCCAGGTCAAAGCGGCGCTCGCGCACGGCGTTCCACAGCGCAATGAATACGCTCAGCGCCGCCACAGCCAGCAGCACGCCACCAAAGGCGCGCAGCACATCGGCCCCCACGCCCAGCAGGCGCAGCAGGCGCGTCACTTCAATGGCCGGTGCCGCAGCCTGCATGGAGGTGTTGGCGTTGATGGCGCGCGGCAGCGACACGGCGGCCAGCGGCGTGCGGTAGCGCACCAAGGCCACGGTCACTTCGCGCTCTTGCTTCAGGATTTCCAGGTCGTCGGGGTCATCGGCGGTGGCGGTTTCGTGCACCAGCCACACCGATTCGGTGCTAGTGAGGATGAGCCGATCGAGCACGCAGCCGCAGGGCGCCAGCACGCCGCTGACGCGGTAGGGATGGTCGCCATGGGCATGCCCACCAGCGCCCAGGCCGTGGGTGCCGATGAAGGTGGCCCCGACCAGCGGTGCACCCGTGTGGCTGGGCGCGACGATGCTGCGTGCCACGGTGGCGCCCAGCACGGCGTCCATGGGCTGCTGCCACAGCCCGCCCTGGGCCAGCTCGGCGCGGTAGTGGGCGGTGTAGTCGGGCGTGGTGCCCACGATGCGAAAGCCCTGGTAGCTGTCGCCCAGGCTCAGCGGTATCACCTGGGACACCAGCGGGTTCTGCGCCAGGTCCTGCACCTCTTGCAGCGGGATGTTGCCCGTGGGCACGTCGATGTGAAACACCCCTGCCAGGATGAGCTGCAGCGGGCTGCCCTTGGCGCCCACCACGAGGTCAATACCGTTCAGGTCGCGCTCAAAAGCCTGGTCGAGTTGGGTGGACACCAGCAGCACCAGCGTGATGGCGGCCAGGCCCAGGGTGAGCAGCAACAGGTTGAGCGCCGCAGCCAGCGGCCGCGACCACAGGTAGCGCCAAGCCAAAGCGGCCGTCTTTGCTATATTTTTCATAGCTTTTACCGCTTATCCAGCGGGCGCTGGATGCCCATTTCATTCAAACCCTGGCCCTGTGTGGCAGCGGCGGGGCCTGCATTCAGGTCCAGCCGCTGCGAGCGCGGCACACCGGCCAGGGCCTGCACCACGCGCTGGTCGTGGGTGGCAATCACCAGGCTGGCGCCGCAGGTGGCGGCGCTGCTTTGCAGCAGGGCCAGGGCATCGGCGGCGGCTTCGTCGTCCAGGCTGGCCGTGGGCTCGTCGGCCAGCAGCAACTCGGGCTGCAGCAGCACGGCGCGGGCCAGGGCCACGCGCTGCGCCTGCCCGCCCGAGAGCTGGTGCGGCTTGCGCCCCGCCAGATCGGCCAAACCCACCAGGGCCAGCGCCTGGGCTATGGCCGCATCATCGCGCGGGCGGCCCGCCGCAAAGTAAGCCAGGGCCAGGTTGTCGGCCACCGTGAGGGCGCTGCTCAAGTGCAGCTTTTGTGGCAAAAAGCCAATGCTGCGCGCGCGCCAGGCGTCCAGCTCGGCCCCGCGCTGCGTGCCCAACTGGATCCCGGCCACAAACAAATCACCGCCCGTGGCCCCCCGCAGCCCAGCCACCAGGGCCAGCCAGGTGGATTTGCCGGTGCCCGACCGCCCCTGCAGCAGCAAGGTGCCGCCCTGCGGCAGGTCCACATCGGCAAACTGCAACTGCGGCCCCGCGCCATAGCGGTAGGCCAAGCCCCGGGTGCGGATCATGCGGCGGCCCCTGCACCGGGGTGCGCGCAGCCCGCGCAGCGCCCGCGCACGGCAATGTCCACCGCCAGCCCCTCGTGCCCGGCAGACGCCAGCGCCTGCAGCACCTCTTGCAAGGCCGACTGCACCGGGGCCGCGCCTTGCGACAGGCGGAACTGGCGGTGGCAATCGTCACATTCAAACCGGGGGGCGGCGCCCTCTTCCCCCTGCGGCGCCAGCGCATAACGCGTCACGCGGGCGGCATCCACTTGCTTGAGCAGCAGGCCAGCGGCGGCAAAGCGGTCGAGCATGCGGTAGACGGTGACCCGGTTCACCGGGGCACCCGCTGCGGCCAGTGCGGCCTCCACTTCGGCTTCAGACCAGGCAGCTTGGGGCTGGTCCGCATACAGCTGCGCCAAGGCCCGCGTCGCGCGGGTGGCGCGCATGCCAGGAGGAAGGGCCCAGGCCGTGGGCTGAGTCAGCGATGGGGACGATGAGGCGGGCATGGGGGACAAGGCTGGGGGCAATGCAGCGCCCCATTAACGCAATTGGATTGCATTATGCACCGACACAGCTGCCACCAAAAGCCACGGCCTGAACGGGAGAAATCACTCCCGTGGCCATCGCCTCTTGGCGATCACCCCTTCAGGTAGCGCACAAACGTCTTGCGAAATTTCTCCACCTTGGGCCCCACCACAAAGGCGCAGTAGCCCGCGTTGGGGTGGTTGGCAAAGTAGTCCTGGTGGTACGCCTCGGCCATGCTGTAGTTGTCCAGTGGCATCACCTCGGTGGTGATGGGGGCTGCAAACACCTTGTCCTGGGTCATCTGGCGGAGCATGGCGTTGGCAATCTCTGCGTGCGCCGGGCTCTCGTAATAGATGCCGCTGCGGTACTGCGTGCCCACATCGTTGCCCTGGCGATTGAGGGTGGTCGGGTCGTGGGTGTGGAAGAAGATTTCCAGAATCTCTTCAAGGCTGATCTCGTCAGCATCGAAGGTCAGGCGCACCACCTCGGCGTGGCCAGTGTCGCCTTCGCAAATTTGCTCGTAGCTGGGGCTCACGGTGTGGCCGTTGGTGTAGCCGCTTTCCACATCGGTGATGCCGCGCACACGGTCAAACACCGCTTCGGTGCACCAAAAGCAGCCCCCGCCCAGGGTAATGGTTTGCAAAGTCATGGCTTGTTTCCTCGGTAGTCAGGCCCATTATTTATCGCTCTCGATAACCCCTGGGGCCTGCAACGATCTCTGCGCAACCCGATTGACGGCACCAGGGAGCATCGCTACATTACTAACCAGTCAGTCAGTAAAAAATGCCCCGCAACCCTTTGAACGACCCCACCGCCAGCGACGCTGCCCCCAAACGCAGCCGACGTAAAGAAGCGCGCCCTGGCGAATTGCTGGAGGCGGCGCTGGATTTGTTCGTCGAAAAAGGCTTTGCAGCCACCCGCGTGGACGAAGTGGCGGCCCGCGCCGGGGTGTCCAAGGGCACGCTGTTTTTGTACTTCCCCAGCAAGGAAGAACTGTTCAAAGCCGTGGTGCGTGAAAACATTGCAGGCCGCTTTACCGAGTGGAACACCGAGCTGGAGACCTTTGTCGGCACCACCAGCGAGGTGCTGACCTACTGCTACCAAGTGTGGTGGGAGCGCATTGGCGCCACCAAGGCATCGGGCATCACCAAGCTGATGTTCAGCGAGGCCCAAAACTTCCCGGAGATTGCGCAGTTCTACCAACAAGAAGTGATCTTGCCCGGCCGTGCGCTCATTCGGCGCATTTTGCAGCGCGGCATGGAGCGCGGCGAGTTCCGCGAGATGGACCTGGACTACGGCACCTACATCGTGCTGGCGCCCATGATGTTCCTGATGCTGTGGAACAACTCCATGGGCCCTTGCTCTTTGCCCGACGAAATCTTCACCCCCGAGCAGTACATCCGCACGCAGATCGACAACATCCTGCATGGCCTGTGCGTGCGCCCTGCCGCAGGCCCTTCCCCCACCCACACCTGACGCCCCATGAAACGCTGGATCACCTGGACGGCCGCTGGCCTGGTTGTTGTGCTGCTGGGCCTGGGCGTATGGCGCACCATGGCGGCGCGGCAAGCTCAGCAAAAAGCACTGGCCGAAGCCAGCACCCAGCGTGAAGCGGCACCGCTGCAACTGGCAGCAGGCGAAGTGATCACCGTGCAAGCCCACAGCCTGGCGCTGGGGGTGCCCGTGTCGGGCGCACTGCGGGCGGTGGACTCGGCCATGATCAAGGCCAGGGTTGCGGGCGAGTTGCAAGGGCTGACCCTGCGCGAAGGCGACAGCGTGCGCGCAGGCCAAGTGGTGGCGCGCATTGATCCGACCGAATCGCAAGCCCGCCTGCGCCAGGCCCAGCAACAGGCCGACGCCGCCAAGGCCCAGGTGGACATCAACCAGCGCCAGCTCGACAACAACAAGGCCCTGGTGGACCAGGGCTTCATCTCCTCGACTGCGCTGGTCAACTCGCAGGCCAGCCTACAGTCGGCCCAAGCCACCTACGAAGCCGCCCGTGCAGCGGCCGATGTGGCCCGCAAGGCGCTGGATGACACGGTGCTGCGCAGCCCCATTGCCGGGCAGGTGGCCCAGCGCCTGGCCCAGCCGGGCGAGCGCATGGCGCTGGATGGGCGGGTGCTGGAGGTGGTCGATTCCAGCCGCTTGGAGCTTGAAGCTCTGTTGAGCCCCGCCGATTCACTGGCCGTGCGCGTGGGCCAAAAAGCCCAACTGGAGCTGGAAGGCTCCAAGCAAGGCGTCACGGCTACCGTGGTGCGTATCAACCCCAGCGCGCAAGCGGGCAACCGCACGGTGCCGGTGTACCTGCGGGTGGACACCGGCAACACGCCCACGTCCGGCGCCCCCGGCAACGCAGCCACGGCCCTGCGCCAGGGCCTGTTTGTGCAAGGCCTGCTGGCCACCGGCCAGGCCCAGGTGCTGGCGGTAGAGCTGGACGCCGTGCGCACCGACAAACCCCGCCCCTATGTCCAGGCGCTGGAAAACGGGCGCGTGGTGCACCGCCCCGTCACGCCCGGCCTGCGTGCCGTGGTACAGGGCCAAACCCTGGTGGCGATTGAAGGCGTGCCTGCGGGCACCCCTGTGGTTGCCGGGCGCATTGGACAGCTGCGCGAAGGCACTGCGGTGACCACCGCCCCAGGCACTGCCGCCAGCGCAGCCCCGGCGGCGGCGCCAGCCAGCACGGCGTCCACCACGGCTCGGTAACCCGCAGGTCCATCGCCATGTGGTTCACCCAAGTCAGCCTCAAAAACCCCGTGTTCGCCACCATGGTGATGCTTGCCATCGTGGTGCTGGGCCTGTTCTCTTACCAGCGCCTGAAGGTGGACCAGTTTCCCAACATCGACTTCCCGGTGGTGGTGGTGACGGTGGACTACCCCGGCGCATCCCCCGAGATTGTGGAGAGCGAGGTCACCAAGAAGATTGAGGAAGGCGTCAATTCGATTGCGGGCATCAACGCCCTCACCTCCCGCAGCTATGAGGGCACGGCGGTGGTGATCATCGAGTTCCAGCTGCACATTGACGGGCGCAAGGCCGCCGAAGACGTGCGCGAGAAAGTAGCCACCGTGCGCCCCAACCTGCGCACCGAGGTCAAAGAGCCCCGCGTGCTGCGCTTTGACCCGGCCAGCCGCGCCGTGTGGTCGCTGGCCGTGCTGCCCGACGACACAGCCGGGGCCACGGCCGGTGCTGCGGCGCCGTCTGCCGTCGAGCTGACCACCTGGGCCGAGCAAGTGCTGAAAAAGCGCCTGGAAAACGTGCGCGGCGTGGGCGCAGTGAACCTGGTGGGCGCCACCAAGCGCGAAATCAACATCTACCTGAACCCGCAAGCGCTGGAAACGTTTGGCGTAACGCCCGACCAGGTCGTGGCCGCCGTGCGCAACGAAAACCAGGACTTGCCCGTGGGCTCCATCCGCTCGCTTGCCCAAGAGCGCGTGGTGCAAATCGACGCGCGCATGCAGCGCCCCGAAGACTTCGGCCGCATCATCGTCGCCCGCAAAGGCGCGGCAGCCACGGGCCAGGCCAGCGCAGGCGCCCCCATCCGGCTCGAGCAGGTCGCCCGTGTGAACGATGGTGCGCAAGAAGTGGAGAGCCTGGCGCTGTATAACGGCCAGCGCACCCTGCTGCTGTCGGTGCAAAAGGCGCAGGGCGACAACACCATTGAGGTGGTCGAGGGGCTGAACGCCGCAGTGCTGGACATCCGCAAGCAGTTGCCCCCTGGCGTGCGCCTGGAGGTGATTGGCGACAGCGCGCGCCCCATCCGCGTGGCGGTGAACAACGTGCGCCAGACGCTGATCGAAGGCGCTGCACTCACGGTGCTCATCGTATTTTTGTTCCTGAACTCGTGGCGCTCTACCGTCATCACGGGGCTGACGTTGCCGATTGCGCTGATCGGCACGTTTTTGTTCATGAACATGTTTGGTTTCACCATCAACATGATCACGCTGATGGCTCTGAGCCTGTGCGTGGGCCTGTTGATCGACGACGCCATCGTGGTGCGCGAAAACATCGTGCGCCACGTGCAGATGGGCAAAGGGGCGTATGCCGCAGCCATGGACGGCACGCAGGAAATTGGCCTGGCCGTGCTGGCCACCACGCTGTCCATCGTGGCGGTGTTCATGCCCATCGGCTTCATGGGCGGCATCATCGGCAAGTTCTTCCACGAGTTCGGCATCACCATCGTCGCGGCAGTGATGATTTCAATGTTTGTCAGCTTCACGCTCGACCCCATGCTGTCGAGCATCTGGCACGACCCGAGCATCCATACGCATGGCAAGCAGCATGCGCCCGTCACGTTCTACGACAAGACCATTGGCCGCGTCACAAGCTGGTTTGACCGAGCCACCGACGCGCTGGCCCAGGGCTACCAGCACCTGCTGCGCTGGTCGCTGGTGCACAAGCTGGCCACGCTGTTCATTGCGCTGGGCATCTTCGTGCTGAGCATCTTCATGGTGCCGCTGCTGGGCACTGAATTTGTGCCCAAGGCCGATTTTTCGGAAACCACCGTCAACTTCTACACGCCCGTGGGCTCGTCGCTGGAGGCCACCGAGGCCAAGGCGCGCCAGGTCGAAGGCATCCTGCGCCAGATGCCCGAAGTGCGTTATACCCTGGCCACCATCAACACCGGCAACGCACAGGGCAAGATGTACGCCAGCCTCTATGTGCGCCTGGTGGACCGCAAAGACCGCAGCCGCAGCGTGGACCAGATGTCCGACGTGCTGCGCGAGCAACTGGCCAAGGTGCCCGGCATCACCGTCACGCACGTGGGTTTGCTGGATGCTGTGGGGGGCAACAAGCAGGTGGAGTTTTCACTGCAAGGCCCTGACCTCAAGGAGCTGGAGCGGCTGACCCAGGTGGTAACGGCCAAAATCCAGGGCATTCCTGGCCTGGTGGACCTGGACAGCAGCGCCAAGCCCGACAAGCCCGTGGTGGCGCTGGAGATCAAGCGCGATGCGGCCTCCGACCTGGGCCTGTCTGTGGCGCCCATGGCCGCCTCGCTGCGTACGCTGGTGGCGGGCACCACGGTGGGCAATTGGCGCGCCCCCGACGACCAGACCTACGACGTGAACGTTCGTCTGGCCCCCGAGGCACGCACCACCCCGCAAGACTTGGAACGCCTGCCCTTTGCGCTGACAGCGGCCGACGGCAGCACCCGCATCGTGCGGCTCAACCAGGTGGCCCGGGTGACCGAATCCACCGGCGCCAACCAGATCAACCGGCGCGATCTGACGCGCGAGGTGGCCATCAACGCCAACGTAGCCCAGCGCTCGGCGGGCGAGGTGTCGAACGACATCAAGAAGGCACTGGAGACCTTGGCCTTCCCGCCCGGCTACCGCTACCAATTCGGGGGTTCCACCAAGAACATGGCCGAGTCGTTTGGATACGCCATCTCGGCGCTGGCCATGGCCATCATCTTCATTTACATGATTCTGGCGAGCCAGTTCAAGAGCTTTTTGCAGCCGCTGGCGCTCATGACGTCACTGCCGCTCACGCTCATCGGCGTGGTGCTAGCGCTCTTGATGTTCCGCTCCACCCTGTCCATGTTTTCCATCATCGGGGTGGTGATGCTCATGGGCCTGGTCACCAAAAACGCTATCTTGCTGGTGGACTTTGCCATCCGCGCCCGCGAAGAACATGTGAACGACGCAGGCGAGGCCGTGCCCGGCCTGCCCCGCGCCGAAGCTCTGCTTCTGGCCGCCCGCGTGCGCCTTCGCCCCATCCTGATGACCACCCTGGCCATGATTTTTGGCATGGTGCCGCTGGCGTTTGCCTTGTCTGAAGGAGCTGAGCAGCGCGCACCCATGGGCCAGGCGGTGATTGGCGGGGTGATCACCTCATCGCTTTTGACGCTGGTGGTGGTGCCTGTGGTGTATTGCTATATGGACGATCTGGCCCGTTGGGCCCTTGGCAAGATGGGACGCGGCCAAACGGCCTCCGGGCCATCTAAAATTCAGGGTTTGTCCTGACCCGCACTCCCACTGGAGACCTTCGATGAATTTGCCACTGAACACGTCCGCCAACATCAGCGACCCCGTCGCCCAGGCCCGCTACAACATGATCGAGCAACAGATCCGGCCCTGGAACGTGCTGGATGCCGACGTGCTGGAACTGCTGTCTGCCGTGCGCCGTGAAGACTTTGTGCCCGCAGCCCACCGCAGCCTGGCTTTCATGGACATTGAAGTGCCCCTGCTGGGCGATGACGCCGAAGAAGCCGTGCGCCAGGGCCACAGCATGCTGCAACCCCGGCTGGAAGCACGCATTCTGCAAGACCTGCGCATTCAGCCTACCGACCGCGTGTTGGAGATTGGCGCGGGCTCGGGCTACATGGCCGCCCTGCTAGCCCACCGCGCAGAGCGCGTCGTGTCACTCGAAATCAACCCCACCCTGGTCAACATGGCGCAAGACAACCTGCGCAACGCTGGTGTGCACAACGCCGACGTGCGCCAAGGTGACGGTGCCCGTGACGCCGTGCCAGACGGCCCTTTTGACGTGATTTTGCTCAGCGGCTCGGTGGCCCAGGTCCCACAAAACCTGTTGGCCCTGCTGCGCGACGGTGGCCGCCTGGGCGCCGTAGTGGGCACCGACCCCGTGATGCGGTTCACCCTGGTTCGCCGCGAAGGTGACCGGTTTGTGACCACCTCCCCCTGGGACACCACGGCCCCCCGCCTGGTCAACTTCCCTGAGCCTTCCAGCTTCTCGTTCTAACCCCCCCTCGTCTTCGGAGTTCTGCATGATCACTCGCGTTCGCCCTGCCCAACTGGCGCAATGGTTTGCCGCCAACCCAGCGGGCACCCAGCCCTTGGTACTGGACGTGCGCGAGCCCTGGGAGCTGCAAACCGCCAGCGTGCGGGCCGAGGGGTTCGAGCTGCGGGCCATCCCGATGGGCGAAATCCCCGGGCGCCTGAGCGAGCTGCCCAAAGACCAGCCCATCGCCTGCCTGTGCCACCACGGCATGCGCAGCATGAATGTGGCTGCATTTTTGGAGCAGCACGGGTTTGAACACCTGGCCAATATTTCAGGGGGCATTGACGCCTGGTCGCATGAAGTCGACCCCGCTGTGCCCCGCTACTGATTCCGCCCTGCGGTAAGCCGTTTCCATCCCTTTTGTGCAGACACTCTGAGGACTTTCATGACAGCTTTTCGGCCTACCTCCCTGACACTGGCGCTTGGCGCCGCCTTGAGTGCAGCCCTGTGCGCCCCGGTGCATGCCCAGAGCCTGACGGAGCTGGTGGAATCAGCCCGCACCTACGACACCACCTGGCAAGCCGCCCGCGCACAGCTTGACGCCGCCGCACGCCGTGCCGACCAGGCCCAGGCAGGCCTGCTGCCCAGCGCAGCTCTCACGTCGGGGGTAACCCGGGCACAGACCGATGTGAGCCGCCCCGACATTGAACGCACGGCCAACACCCAGACGCTGGGCGTGAACGCCTCGCAGCCGCTGTACCGCCCCGCCAACCGCATTACTCTGGAGCAAGGCCAGCGCGGCGTGGATGTGGCCCAAGCCCAACTGGACGCAGCCACGCAAGACCTGCTGGTGCGCGTGAGCCAGGCCTATTTCGACGTGCTGGCAGCGCAAGACACGCTGGCCTTTGTGCAGGCGCAAAAGACAGCCGTGTCTGAGCAATTGGCATCTGCCAAGCGCAACTTTGAAGTCGGCACCTCCACCGTCACCGATTCGCGCGAAGCCCAGGCCCGCTACGACCTGGTGATCGCCCAGGAAATTGCGGCTGAAAACGACCTGCGCGTGAAGAAGCTGGCACTCGACCAACTGGTGGGCGTGACCAACGCCCAGCCCGTGCCGCTGGCCCAACCCGTGCAATTGCCCAACGTGGAGCCCACCAACGTCAACCACTGGGTGGACCTGGCCCGCGACCAGCAACCCGGCGTGCGCCAGGCGGCCATTGCGCTGGACATTGCCCGGCTGGAAACCAAGAAAGCCGAAACCGGCCACCGCCCCACCCTGGACTTGCAAGCGGGCTACAACATCACCCGCAACCCCACAGGCACCCTCACCAGCCCCGGCGTGAACAGCCGCACCAACGTGGCCAGCGTGGGCTTGGCCTTCAACCTGCCATTGTTTGCAGGCTTCTCGGTGCAAAACCGCGTCAAGGAAACCTTGGCCCTGGAAACCAAGGCCGAGGCCGACCTGGAAACCAACCGTCGCAACGTGGCGCAGGCCACCCGTGCGGCCTTCTTTGGCGTGCAGTCGGGCCAAGGGCAGGTGCAGGCGCTGGAAGCGGCCGAGGCCTCCAGCCAAAGCGCTCTGGACGCCAACAAGCTGGGCTACCAGGTGGGCGTGCGCATCAACATCGACGTGCTCAACGCCCAAAGCCAGCTCTACCAAACCAAGCGCGACCTGGCCCAGGCCCGCTACAACGTGCTGCTGGGCACGCTGAAGCTGCGCCAGGCTGCTGGCACCCTGACACAGGAAGACGTGGGCCGCATCAACGGCCTGCTGGCCCAGCCAGCCGCCACAGGGTCCGCGGGCACGGGCGTTAAGCAGCCTTGACGCAGCCGTGAAGCAGGGATGATCGGCAGGGCGACAGCGCCTGCCTAGCTCCCCTGCACTGGACCTTTGTGGCCCCATTGCCCTGGCTGTAGCGTGAAAGCTGCACCCGGTGCCGTGCATTTGTAACAAAACACAGAGGCCCTGCGGCCTCTCCATCCTGCGGGGCACGGCGGCGCCCTTGCGAAGCCGCACCACCCCAACCCTGGGCACCGCTCGCGCGCACGATGGCTGGCGCATTCCTTCGTACAAGAGTCACAAATTTACGGTGACAATGATTCGGTGTTTACCCCATCGACCGAAGCGCAACGCCCCTCCCCGCCCCCAGTCGCCTGCCCCTGCGGCATGGACGCGGGGGCCTTGCATGGGTTCAAGCAACGCCCTGGGTTGATGGCCCCCACCGCCACCTCCCGCCCCCTTGTGACGCCATGAAGAAGAACCCGCTGTATCTGGTGTGCTACTACGGCCAGACGCAGGGCCCCTCAGACCGGTCAAGCTCTCTGAGCAGCCTGATCGCAACCTCGGCGGAATTTGCCCGGCGCAACCACCTCACCGGGCTGCTGGCCGTGGCTGATGGGTACTACCTGCACCTGGTGGAAGGCGAACGCGAGGCTGTGCAGGGGCTGGTGCACCGCATCAATGGCTTTTGGGGCAACACGCCCCCCACGGTGCTGCTGTCGCTGGCGGTGACCAAGCAGCGCTTTGCCCAGTGGAGCGCCAACCTGGTCGAGCGCCCCGCCAAAGTGACCAACATGGACCTGCGCCTGGCGCACATGCGCAAGTTCATTGCGCAAGACTCTATGGCGGCCATCCCGGACCTGTTTCGGTATTTCCTCATGCCCAGCACCCCCACAGCGCCGCCCCCCCTGGCGCCTGCCGACCAGCCGCGTGGCAGGGTGCGGCAAGTGGCGGTGTTCAGCAGCTCGCTGCTGTGGTTCAACCCCATCTTCAGCCACGTGGCCACGCGCTTTCGCGGCTACCCCCACACGCTCAAGGCCTCCAGCACGGGGCTGGATGCAGACACCTTCCCCATCGACTACGTGGACGTGCTGGCGGGCCCGCTGGGTGCCGTGCGCATGGTGGGCATCAGCCTGGATCTGCTCGGCTCCACCCTGTCGCAGCCGCTGCTCAGCAAGGTGGAGATCGCCGTCTTCCTGACCCGCAACAACGCCACGGGCAAAGATGTGCAATTGGTGGAGCAGGCCCTGCGCCACCCGGCCATGCTGCATTCCCGCCCCCAGGTGCTGTTCGTCACGTCGGGGCGTGACACCGATCTGTCGCAGTCGTTTTCTGAAATGGCAACGCAGGCCCATCTGCCCACCACCGATCTCGTGGCCTCGGTGCTGTCGGGTGAGCCCATCTGGACCGCCATCGCGCGCATGCTGGAGTTTCCGCCCGAGCCACTGCCCGAGCAGGCCCACGATCCGGCCGACACGGCGGCCCCTGCAGTGTCCTGGCAACAGACTCCCCAAGCCGCATTGCCCCAGCCCGCGGCCGTTGCGGTGACGGCCCCGGCCCCGTTGCTCCAGACCAGCACACCTGCGGTGGCCCCAGCGGACTTGGCCGCCACGGAGACCACCAGCACGCCCCCTCGCTCCAAAGACCAGCAGGTGCTGCAACAGGCGTTGGAAGACGCTGTGGCCATCCTGCCCGAGGGGGCCTGGGGTGGCTGGCTGGACGTGGCACAAGGCCAGTGGCTGAGCACCTCGGGGGCGGTGCCCGAGGCCGAAGCGGCTGCCGCAGCCGCCCATTCCGCCGCGTGCGATGAGGTGCTGCTGCGCCTGCACCGCACCGCAGAGGCGGATGGTGAGTGGACCACCGAAGAGCTGATCACCACCTATGGCTGGCACTACCAGTTCACCCTGGTGCTGCCGCATTGGCCCACGCAGGTGCTGTGGCTGTGGATGCACCGCGAGGGTACCAACCTGGCCCGCACCCGGCTGCTGCTGCGCATGGCATTGCAAAAGGTACAAAGCGCGCTGGGTGAGCCAATGCAAGACGCCACCCAGCCGCCCACCTGAGCACAGGTCGGTCCAGGACTGAGAACCTGTCCAGGCGGCCCCAAACCAGGACCGTTCCCGATCATCAGGCTGGCCGGGCATCCCCTTCGGCATACGCCGCCAGATACGACGGCGAGATACCCAGCAAGCTGGCCACCTGACGGGCCGTGGCGCGCGCCGCACCGCGGTGGGCCTGGGCAAACGAGCGGGCTGCGGCGCGAGCGGCTCTCAGACGGTCAGGGTCTTGCACGAGGGCACAGGCCATCTGCGCGGCAGCCTGCATTCCCGGCGTGCGCCAGGCAGCCCCTACCCCGCACGCCAGCTCGGTGGCTTCGGCAAAATTAAAGGTGTGCGGCCCCACCACCACAGGGCAGCCACAGGCCGCCGCTTCGATCAGGTTCTGTCCCCCGAACGGGGCAAAACTGCCCCCCAACAGCACCACATCGGCCATGGCGTAGTAAGCCGCCATTTCGCCCACCGAATCGCCCAGCCACACATCGGCAGGCGCCGGTGCATCACCCACCCAGGCGCTGCGCCGCGACACGCTCAACCCAGCCCCCTGCAGCAGTTGCAGCACTTCCTCAAAGCGGTGCGGGTGGCGCGGCACGATCAGCCACTGCACTGTCTGCGGCACAGGGCTTTGCGCAGGGTGGTGGGACGTGTCTTTTGCTATATTTTCAGGAGCTTCTTGCGCTTGATCTGCTTGGACTGCAAGCTGTTTTGACCGAATAAATTCCAGCCACTGGGTTTCCTCCCCCTCGCGGCTGCTGGCCAGCATGACCACAGGGCGGCCAGTGAGCAGACGCCAGCCCCGTCCACGCTCCATCTGGGCGGCATCGGGCACCACATCAAACTTGAGGTTGCCCAACACACCCCGCACGGGCGCACCCAGGTCTTCCAGGCGCTGCGCATCGGCTTTGGACTGGGCCCATACGGCCGTCAACCCCCGGTAGGCGGGGCGCGCAAGGGGCCCCAGACGGCGTGCGCCGCGCCAGGACTTGAGGTTCAGGCGCGCATTGGCCAGGACCAACGGCACGCCGCGCTGCTGGCAGCCTGCAATCAGGTTGGGCCAGACCTCGGTTTCCATCAGTACACCAACGGCTGGGCGAAACTGGCGCAAAAAGCGGGCTACGGCCCCCGGGGTATCCCACGGCAACCAGACCTGCACATCGCCGGGCTGCAGCAGCTTTTCACCCTCGGCACGCCCCGTGGCAGTGCCGTGGGTGAGCAGCAGGCGCATACCGGGCAGTTGCGCGCGCAACTCGCGCAGCAAGATGGCTGCGGCCCGGGTCTCGCCCAGCGAGACGGAATGGATCCAGACAAAGCGCCCCATCAGGTCCACGCTGCTGTGGGCCACGAGGCTGTCCATGGGCTGGGCGTAGCGGCCAAACCGCTCAGGCACGGCCACGGCATAGCCCGGCTCGGCACGCGCGCGCCGACGCAGCTTGCGCTTGAGCAGCGGCTGGGCGCACCAGGTGACGGCGGTGTAGAGCGCGCGGGCCAGGCTCATGGTGCCAGCCCCGGCACGGGCAGTACAGCGCCCGTCCATGCACCTGCCACAGCTCCTGCCCCGCCGCCTTCGCTGCGCCGCCCCACCACCAGGCAGGCGCCCACACCAGGGGCCGCCACCACCAGGTCGCCCCCCGGCGCCCACAACGCACTGCGCCCCACGCACAGGTAGCCGCCGGTGGGCGCGCCATAGTTGGCCATCAGCACAGCCATGCCGTGGCTGCGGGCATAGCCTTGCAGCATGGCGCTTTCTGCGGGGTAACCATTGGGTGAGAGCACCATGCTGCACGCGTACAGCGCAGCGCCGCCCTGTCGGGCTGCCTGCGCATGTTCCGGGTGGGTGATATCGGCGCACACGGCCAAGCCCACGGGCTCGCCGCCCAGCTCGGTCACGTGGGCGGGTGCAGCGCCCGGGCTGGCGAACTGCTGCTCACCGTCATGCAAATGGTGTTTGCGGTACAGCTCGGTGCGGCCATCGGGGTGCAGCACCACCGAGCCAATGCCCGGGTTGGCCTGGTCGGCCTCCGCCGCCACCGCCGTGCCCACCACCAGCGCCATGCCGTGCCGGGCGGCCGCATCGCGCAGCGGGGCCAGCTGCGGGGCGTCGGGCGCCAGCACGTTGCGGGCCATCAGCGTGGGCTCATAGCCCATGAGCGACAGCTCCGGAAACACCAGCAACTGCACGCCCGCGCTGGCAGCGGCTTGCACAAACAACACATGCTGCTGCACGTTGGCAGCCACGTCACCGGGCCACACCAGGGTTTGCGCTGCGGCCACCGTAAGCCTGCCGGGCACCGAGAAAGAGGTCATGGAATCGATCGCCTGAGAGGAAAACGCGGGGGCTGGGCTGTGGGTGGGCAAGGCGGCAAAGGCTCAGCCCGTCAGTGGGCGGCACTGCCCACGGTGGCGCCGGGCTTGACCTTTTCCAGCAAGGCCAGCATGGCGGCCTCAATGCGATGCAGCGCTTCGGGGGTGTGCCCCTCGAACCTGAGCACCAGCACGGGCGTGGTGTTGCTGGCGCGGATCAGGCCAAAGCCATCGGGCCAGTCCACGCGCAGGCCATCGATGGTGTTGATCTGCGCGGGGGCGGCAAAGGCGCTGGCCGCCAGGGCCTGCAGCTCTGCCGTGAGGCGGTGCGGCTCGCCCTCGGCGCAAGCCACGTTCAACTCGGGCGTGGAATAACTGGTGGGCAAGGCATTGAGCACGGCGCTGGGGTCGCTGCTGCGGCTCAAAATTTCCAGCAGGCGGCAGCCTGCGTAGGTGCCATCGTCAAAGCCAAACCAGCGCTCTTTGAAGAAGATGTGCCCGCTCATCTCGCCGCCCAGCGGTGAATCGGTTTCCTTCATGCGGGCCTTGATGAGTGAATGCCCGGTCTTGAACATCACCGGCACA
Organism: Acidovorax sp. 106; assembly: GCF_003663825.1. Classification (NCBI taxonomy): domain Bacteria; kingdom Pseudomonadati; phylum Pseudomonadota; class Betaproteobacteria; order Burkholderiales; family Comamonadaceae; genus Acidovorax; species Acidovorax sp. 106. The sequence continues at coordinate 4,603,473 of NZ_RCCC01000001.1, forward strand.
CCGCCGGCGGCCACGATGGCCGGGGCCAGGCGCTGGGTGCATTTCACGTCAAAAACGATCTCACCACCGGGCACGCGCGAGAGCACGTCTTGCGCAAACAGCATCATCTGGCGGTCGGGGAAGATGTTGGTGCCGTCCTTGGTGACGATGCCCAGACGGTCGCCGTCGCCGTCAAAAGCCAGGCCCAGCTCGGCGTCGCTGCTGTGCAGCGCAGCGATCAGGTCGCGCAGGTTCTCGGGCTTGCTCGGGTCGGGGTGGTGGTTGGGGAAATTGCCGTCCACCTCAGAGAACAGCTCAATCACCTCACAGCCCAGGGCACGGAAGATGCCGGGCGCTGATGCACCGGCAATGCCGTTGCCACTGTCCACCACCACCTTCATGGGGCGGGCCAGCTTCACATCGCCCACGATGCGTTCGCGGTAGGCGCTCAGCACATCGGCCTGGCGCACGCTGCCGCCGGGCACCAGATGCCAGGCATCGGCCTCCATGGTGCGGCGCAGGGCCTGAATCTCTTCGCCATAAATGGCGCGACCACCCAGCACCATCTTGAAGCCGTTGTAGTCCTTGGGGTTGTGGCTGCCGGTGACCTGGATGCCGCTGGCGCACAGCGTGTGGGCCGCAAAGTACAGGATGGGCGTGGTGACCATGCCCACGTCGATGACCTCGATGCCCGCCTCGACCAGACCCTGGATCAGCGCGCCCGCCAGCGCGGGGCCCGATAGGCGCCCATCGCGCCCCACGGCCACCACCGTCTGCCCCTGGGCACGGGCGGCCGTGCCAAACGCCCGGCCCAGGCCCAAGGCCACGGATTCGTTCAGGGTCGAAGGCACGATGCCACGAATGTCGTAGGCTTTGAAGATGGCGGGCGAGAGTTGCACGTAAGAGGCCTTTCTGAAAATGGGTGGGGGCTGCGAAAACCATGGCTGGGCTCGCGGGCTTTGGGGGCGCCGCCCCACAAGGGGGACGCAGCTCGGACCGGGGGTAACCCCTGCCACGATGGCCCACAAAGGTGAAGGGCCAGGGCACACGGTCGCTAACCGCCGCATTGTAGGTGCCTACCGCGCCTGCCCCTGGCAATCAGGCCCCAATGGGCACAGGTCCGAAAACGGCCAGTCTTTCGCGGGCACCGGCCTATCATGCAAAACCATGCCCCCCCAGCCCATCCGTCCCGCAAACGAGCCACAGGAGCCCCCATCGCACGACCCAGACGAGGGCCGCTACCTGGCGCTGCGCACCCGGGATGCGCGCTTTGACGGGCGGTTTTTCACGGGCGTGACCTCTACCGGCATCTATTGCCGCCCAGTGTGCTCGGTGCGCACGCCCAAGCGCGAGAACTGCCGTTTTTTTGACCTGGCAGCCCAGGCCGAGCGGGCAGGCTTTCGGCCCTGCCTGCGTTGCCGCCCCGAGGTGTCGCCCGCATCGCTGGTGTGGTCCACCCAGGACGCCAGCCACCTGCTGGTGCACCACGCGCTGCGCCTGCTGGATGCACCCGATGCCTTGCAAAGTGACCCACGCAGCGCCCAGGCACTGGCAGAGCGCCTGGGCGTGAGCGACCGGCACCTGCGCCGCCTGTTTGAAGCGCAACTGGGCCTGTCGCCCCTGCAATACCTGCAAACCCGGCGGCTGCTGACGGCCAAGCAGTTGCTGACCGACACCCCGCTGCCCGTGACCGAAGTGGCGCTGGCCAGTGGCTTTGGCAGCGTGCGCCGCTTCAATGCCGCGTTTGCCCAGCACTACGGCTTGAACCCCACCGCCCTGCGGCGCAGCGGTACCGTGGCGGGCGAAGGGGCCACGGGCACGCTGCGCCTGGCCTACCGCCCGCCGCTGGACGCCCCAGCGCTGCTGGCATTTTTTGCCAAGCGCCAGTTCCATGGCGTGGAGTGGGCCCAGCCCGAGGGTGCGGCGCCCAGCCTGCGGCGCACCGTGCGCCTGCGGCCCAGCTCGGGGGCACAACCCATCACCGGTTGGATACAAGCGCAGTTTGATACCGCCCGCCACCAGGTGCTGCTGCAAACCAGCGACAGCCTGTACCCCGTGCTGCCCGCCGTGCTGCGGCGCGTGCGCGCCCTGCTGGACCTGGACGCCGACCCCGCCCCCATCAACGCGCTGCTGCACGCCGACTTTCCGCAAGGCGACGGCCTGCGGGTGCCGGGCGCGTGGGATGGGCTAGAGCTGGCCGTGCGTGCCGTGCTGGGCCAGCAGATCACCGTGGCGGCGGCGCGCACGCTGGGGCAGCGGCTGGTCGAGCGTTTTGGCGAACCCATCGCCACCCCCTGGCCGCAGCTCTGCCGCCTGTTCCCCACCGCCGCCGTGCTGGCGCATGCCGAGGGGGACGCGCTGGGCCATTTGGGCATCGTGCGCCAGCGGCAGGCAGCCATCGTGGCCCTGGCGCGGGCGGTGGATGCCGGGCAGATCACGCTGGACAGCACCGCCGATGTGCCCGCCACCACCCGCGCCCTGTGTGCCCTGCCCGGCATTGGCGACTGGACGGCGCAGTACATCGCCATGCGCGTGCTGCGCTGGCCCGATGCCTTTGTGGCGGGCGATGTGGCGCTGCACAAGGCGCTGGGCGTGCAGGGCCAAAAGCAACCCGCCCGGGCGGCCACCGAGGCCTCTGCCGCCTGGCAGCCCTGGCGCAGCTACGCCGTGGTGCGCGCCTGGGCCAGCCTGGAGGCGAGCGCCGGGTCAGCAGCCCCCACCCCGCCCATCGCACCCACCGCACCCACCGCATCCACGTCCAAATCACTATCAAATCCATAGCTACTAGCGCTTATTTATCAAGCGCTAGAGGCCATTTTCATCAAAATACCATGCACTACCCCGCCGATACCGTGTACACCCGCATACCCACCGACCAGGGCACCGTGTGGCTGGCCGCCACTGCGCAAGGGTTGGCCGGGCTGTGGTTTGACGGGCAAAAGCACTTTCCGCCCGCGCTGCGGGGAGCCTGTCGGACTTGGAGCGTCGAAAGCGAAAATCGGCCCCAGCGAGGACAGTTTTTGCCGGATTTGCAGCCCCATAGCCAGGCTATGGGGCAAGAAGACGGTAAAAAATGGACCGCTGCGGCCGATTTACAGCCGACGATTTCCAAGCCCGGCAGGCTCCTAGACACAACCGCCTGGACGCCCGCGCCGCAGCACCCCACTTTGCTGCAGGCCGCAGTCCAGTTGCAGCAATACCTGCAAGGCCAGCGCAAGGTGTTTGATCTGCCGCTGGATTTGTCGATGGGCACGGCCTTTCAGCAAGCCGTGTGGCGCGCCTTGCTGGCCCTGCCCTGCGGCCACACCACCAGCTATGGCGCGCTGAGCCAGTCCATCGCCCGCCCCAGTGCCGTGCGCGCCGTGGCCGCCGCCGTGGGCCGCAACCCCTTGAGCGTGGTGGTGCCCTGCCACCGCGTGCTGGGTGCGAACGGCAGCCTCACCGGCTACGCCGGGGGGCTGCCGCGCAAGGCCGCTTTGCTGGGGCTGGAGGCCAGGCTGGCGTAGCAGTGGGCCCAGCCACCGGCCACCAGACTGCTCAAGCAAGCGCTGGCCGAAGCCGTGACAATTCAACGCACCAGCTCGTTGTGCTTTGGGACGGTCTCCAAAAGACACGGCCCAGGTTTCGAGCCCCTCCCCTAGAAAGCCCACCCGAGTGAACCGTTCCTCCCCCGCGCCCATGTCCTCCTGGCTGGGCGAATTCGTGCTGCTGGCCGCCCTGTGGGGTGCGTCCTTTTTGTTCATGCGCATGGGGGCAGCCGAGTTTGGCCCCATCGTCACTGCGGGCCTGCGGGTGGCGCTGGCCACGGTGCTGCTGTGGCCCATTCTGCTGCGCCAGGGGCAATGGCCCGCGCTGCGCCAGCACTGGCGGCCCATCTTGCTCGCCGGGGTGGTCAACTCGGCCATTCCTTTTGCGCTGTATGCCTGGGCCGTCATGCACATTGCCACCGGGCTGACGTCCATCTTGAACGCCACAGTGCCGCTGTTTGGTGCCCTGGTGGCCTGGCTGTGGCTGGGCGACCGCATCAACCGCCTGCGCTGGCTGGGCCTGGCTTTGGGCTTTGTGGGCGTGGCCCTGCTGGCCTGGCGTGCGCCTGCTGGGGTGGGCGTCAAGTCTGACCAGGCGGGCTGGGCGATTGCGGCCTGCCTGGCGGCATCGTGCTGCTACGGCATTGCGGCCAGCTATGCACGCCGCAAGCTCATGGGTGTGCCGCCCATTGCCACCGCCACGGGCAGCCAGCTCGGTGCCGCCCTGGCACTGGCGCTGCCCACCCTGTGGTTTTGGCCCGCCCAGATGCCGGGACTGCGCGCCTGGGCAGCCATTGTGGCGATTGCCTTGCTGTGTACCGCCGTGGCGTACATCCTGTACTTTCGCCTGATCGAGCACGCAGGCCCCAGCCGCGCCCTGGCCGTGACCTTCATCACCCCGCTGTTTGCCGTGCTGTATGGCAGCCTGTTCCTGCACGAGGCCGTGACGCTGTGGATGCTGGGCTGCGCGGCCGTCATCGTCAGCGGCACGTTGCTGTCAACCGGGCTTGTCACAAGGCTGTGGCCCCGAAGCTAGGGGCTGAACCCACCTAAACTCGGGGCATGGTGCCCGAACGCTCCTCAGCCCCCCGCCACGCTGGCTTTTCAAGCCAGTGGCTCGGCGCCTCTGCTGGCGGGAACTGCCCCCCTCCTATCTACCGATCGGTCCCATGAGCGTCATCATGCTGCTGGCCGGTGGCCTGCTCGTCCTCATTGTGCTGACCCTGGTGTGGCTGGAGCCCGCCGAGGTGCTACGCCCATCCATGCGCAGCCAGGTCGCAGCGGGTTTGATGGGTGGGGTGGTGTCGGCGCTGCTGCTCATCACCCTGCGCTACAGCGCACTGCACCTGGGGGTGGTGGTGCACCCCACAGCCACGGCGTTTTTGGGCCTGTACTTTGGGCCGGTGGCCGCCCTGGTCTCGGCGGGGGTGGCGCTGGCGGCACAGTGGTGGATTCCGGACGCCCCCTGGGCCAGCGTGGCCAGTGTGTTGGCTGGTGCCGGAGCGCTGGGCCTTTTGGCCCGCAAATATGCCTGGCAAGGCAACGGCGACGCCCGCCTGTGGATCAGCCTGCTGGCCGTGGCCGGGCTGCTGCCAGCGGTGACGTACGCGGCCCTTTGGCTCAGCGGGGGCGCGCCCACCCCCATCTCGGTGCAGGACGCGCTGGCGCTCATGCCCTGGCACCACGGTGCAGGGGTGCTGCTGCTGGGCACTGGCCGCCAGTTGCTGGCCGCCCGCGCACAGGCCACGCAGGCGCTGGCGCAGCGCGAGGAGCAACTGCGCCTGGCACTCGATTCCCTCAACGGGGGGCGCTGGGAGTGGGATGTGGCCACCCGGCAGTTCCGCTGCGAGGGCCATCTTTACGCGGCTTTTGGCATCGAGGACACCCAGATCCCTGACCTGTGGCAGCGCTGGTACGAGCGGCGCCACCCGGCAGATGCCGAACGCGCTGCGGACTACCTCGCGAGATCGCAAAACGGGCTGGAGGAAACCTACGAAGCGGAGTTCCGCGTGAAGAACACCGCAGGCCAGTGGCGCTGGATCATGTCGCGCGGCACGGTGGCCGAACGCGATGCCCAGGGACGCCCCGTGCGTCTGGCGGGCATGGATGTGGACATCACCGCGCACCACGAGGTGCAGGAGGCACTGCGCGCCTCCGAGGCCAAGTCCAGCACCATCTACCTGACCCTGCCCGACCCGGCGGGCATTGCCAGCATGAACGACGGGCGCCTGCTGGAGGCAAACCCCGCCTTGTGCACCCTGCTGGGCCTGCCGCGCGAGCAGGTGCTGGGCCGCACGTCGCAAGCATTGAACCTGTGGGCCAGCCCGCACGAACACACGCGGCTGCTGCACGCCGTGCTGCGCAACGGGCAGGCGCACCAGCTGCCCATGCGTGCGCAGCGCCCCGATGGCTCCACCGTGTCGGGGCTCACCTCAGCCCGGCCCGTGCACATCAACGGGCAAGAGGGCTTTGTGTTTGTCTTCCACGACATGACCGAGGCCGAGCGCACCAGCGAAGAGCTGAAGACCCGCAACGGCCTGCTGCAGCAGGCAGGCCGCCTGGCCCGGCTGGGTGCGTGGGAGCACGACCTGACCAAGGGGCTGCTGTACTGGTCGGACATGTGCTTTGAAATCCATGCCCTGCCCGTGGACAGCCCACTGCCCGACAACTACATTGAAAAGTACGTGCCGCCCGAATACCAGGCCGAGTTGCGCCAAAAGTTCCGCGACTGCATTGACCACCAGCAAGAGTGGAGCATGGACCTGGAGATCGTGCGCGCCGATGGCCGAAGGCTCTGGGTGCGGGCGCGCTGCGAGGCGGTGCTCGAACAGGGCCAGGTCGTCCGGCTGCGGGGGGTGACGCAAGACATCGACGAAGCCCGGCGTGCGCGCCTGCGGCTGAACCAGTCGGAGGAACGGTTTTCCCGGATCTTCCAGCTCATGCCCTTCCCGATGGGGCTGTCGCGCTGCAGCGATGGGCAGTACGTCGAAATCAACCCCGCCTGGGAGGCAATGATTGGCATCCCGCGCAGCGAGGTCCTAGGGCGCAGCTCCATCGAGATGGGCATTTACGACCCCACTGACCGCGCCAACCTGATCCGGGCCGCAGAACCCACGGGCCAGCTCAACGGCTACGAAGTCACCATCTACCCCCGTAACAGCCCGCCGCGCACGGTGCTGCAATCCATGCGCATGACGGACTTTGATGGCGAGCCGTGCTGGATGTTCTCGGTGCAGGACATCACCGACCGCAAGCGCTCGGAAGAAAAGGTGCGCGAGCGCGAAGAGCTGCTCTCGCTCACCATCTCGGCCGCATCGCTGGGCCTGTGGGACTGGGATTTGCAGGCGGGCACCGTGACAGGCGACAGCCGCTGGCGTGCCCTGCGCAGCGCCCACGGGCACGAAGCCAGCGCCGAGCCCACCGATTGGACCCACCTGGTGGCCCCGGACGATGTGGAGCGCATCACCGCAGAAATATCACGCCACGCCAAGCACCACGCCACGCCGTTTGATGCCACCTGGCGCCTGCACAGCACGGGCAGCGACCAGCCCCGCTGGGTGCGCAACCTGGGCAAAATCGTGAGCTTTGACGCCCGAGGCACCCCACAACGCATGCTGGGCGTGGCCATTGACGTGACGCCGCAGCGCGAGCAAGAGGTGTTGCTGCAAAAAATGGCCCACTTTGACGCCCTGACGGGCCTGCCCAACCGTGTGCTGCTGGCCCGCAAGCTGCAAGAAGCCATGGCCAGCGCCCGCGCGCAGGGCCGCTTGCTGGGGGTGGCCTACCTGGACCTGGACGGTTTCAAGCCCGTGAACGACCGCTTTGGCCACGGGGCCGGAGACCGCCTGCTGGTGGCTGTGGCGGGGCGGCTGACGCGCGCGCTGCGGCCCGAAGACTGCGTAGCCCGCCTGGGCGGCGACGAGTTCGTCATCCTGCTGCCCCACCTTGAATCCAGCTGCGACTGCGAAGCCCGGCTGCACCGCGTCATGGACAGCGTGGCCGCCCCCTACCCGCTGGACGCTGAGCGCGTGGTCGTCACCGCCAGCATCGGCTACACGCTGTTCCCTTCAGACGATGCCGATGCTGATACCTTGCTGCGCCACGCCGACCAGGCCATGTATGCCGCCAAACAAGCCGGGCGCAACCGCTTTCACCTGTTTGATGCCGTGCAAGACCGCGCCGTGCAGCTGCTGCGCGAGCAGGCCAAGCACCTGAGCAATGCGCTGCAAGATGCCCAGTTCACGCTGTACCTGCAGCCCAAGGCCGACATGCGATCGGGCACCGTGGTGGGTGCCGAGGCCCTGGTGCGCTGGTTGCACCCAGAGCGGGGCGTGCTGACCCCTGGCGAATTCCTGCCGATGATTGAGGGCACGGAACTCGACATCGTCTTCGGCCAATGGGTGATCGAGACCGCCCTGCACCAGCTGGAGTGGCTGCAAGCCCATGGCATGCCCATGCCGCTGAGCATCAACGTCAGCGCGCAGCACCTGCAGCAAGACGGCTTTGCCCACTGGCTGGCGCAATGCATGGCCCGCCACCCCACAGTGCCAGGCCATCTGGTAGAGATTGAAATCACCGAGAGTGCCGCGCTGTACGACCTGCAGGCCGTCACCCAGACGCTGCAATCGCTGCGTGCGCTGGGGGTGAGCATCTCTCTGGACGACTTTGGCACCGGCTACTCGTCGCTGACCTACCTGCGCCGTCTGCCCATGGACACCCTCAAGATCGACCAGAGCTTTGTGCACGGCATGATGAGCGACCCGGGCGATCTGGCCATCGTGCAGGGCGTGATCGGGCTGGCGCGCTCGTTTGGCTACCGCGTCATCGCAGAGGGGGTAGAAACCATAGAACAGGGCCAGATGCTGCTGCAGCTGGGCTGCCCACAAGCCCAGGGCTACTGCATCGCCCGCCCCATGCCCCAGGACGCCTTCGCGCAGTGGATGGACACCTGGCAAGCGCCCACGCAGTGGACCCGGCTGCGCCTGCTGTGAAACAGGGGCATCCCTCCCGTCCCACCAGCGATCAATCCCCCGTCACAAAAGACACCATGCGCCAGCCCTGGGCGGTGGGCTCAAAGCAGGCGCGGGCTGCGCGGCCCGCTTGGCGGGGGCACTCCACGCCGCCGTCGGGCAACGCGGCACAGGGCATGCCGGTTGCGCGGTGTAAAGCCTTCAAAGCCTTGGGATCAGCCTTCCAGGCGGCAATCGCCTGCTGCGCATCCGCATCGCCACCAAAGCTCCACACAAACTCGGGCGCCATCAGCCGTTGCAGCGCCGCGTGGCGTTGCTGCCCCGCCGCCGTGTGCACGGCCTGGATCACCGCCGTAGCCCCAGGTGGCAAGGGCTTGGCTGCCCACACAGGCAGCGATGTACCGATGAGAGCGCCAACGACCACCATGGCGCCAGCAACGAGAAAGACACGCATGAACAGAGATTTCAATAAAAACAAGCTCTAGCGCTTACCTAGAAAGCGCTAGCAGCTATCATTTTTGAATTACTTTATACCAAGAGATTGGCGTCATAGCCAATCCGCCGCTGGCCGAAAGGCGATTCACTGCCACCGTGATGTGCGCCCGTTCTTCGTTCACGCAAAGCTGCGGTTGGAAGCCGTCGGGCATCAGGTCTGCCGCCGCAGCAAGGGCCACCACGCGGGCATGTTTACCGGTGCCCATACGCTGCCCATACCGGTCGCTCGGCGTGGCACAGTCGTGCAGCAGACCCAAGGGCTGCCCAGCCCTTGGGGTGGCCGACATCAACCGACCAGATCACGCACCTGCTGCAGCGCAGCCGGGTCGTCCATGGTGGTCAAGTCGCCAGGATCGCGGCGCTCGGCCACGGCCTGCAGGGCGCGGCGCAGCAGCTTGCCGCTGCGTGTCTTGGGCAACACATTCACAAAGTACACGCGCGAAGGCCGGGCCACGGCGCCCAGTTGGTGGTCCACCTGCTTCATGACTTCGCCTTCCAGCTTGAGGCGGCCCGCATCCGAGTCGAGCCCCGACGCATCGCGCGCCACGGCAAACGCCATGGCCACCTGGCCCTTGAGCGGGTCGGCCACGCCCACCACGGCCACCTCGGCAATGTTGGGGTGCGAGGCAATGCTCTCCTCGATCTCACGGGTGCCCAGGCGGTGGCCTGCCACATTGATCACGTCGTCCGTGCGGCCCAAGATGAAGTGGTAGCCATCGGCATCGCGGATGCCCCAGTCAAAGGTGCTGTAGATGAGGCGGCCGGGAATGCTCTTCCAGTAGGTGTTCACAAACCGGGCGTCGTCGCGCCACACGGTTTGCATGCAGCCGGGGGGCAGCGGGCCTTCGATGGCAACCACGCCTTTTTGGTTGGCGCCCGTCAGCTCGTCGCCAGTGGACTCGTCGATGATTTTCACGGCGTAGCCATACATGGCCTTGCCGGGGCTGCCAAAGCGCGTGGTTTGCTGCTCTACCCCATTGGCCAAGGTCAAGATGGGCCAGCCGGTTTCCGTCTGCCAGTAGTTGTCGATGATGGGCACGGCCAGTGCGTCGCTGATCCACTGCGCCGTGGGCTCGTCCAGCGGCTCGCCCGCCAGCCACAAGGCCTTGAGGCTGGAGACGTCGTACTTTTTGAGCCAGCTGGGGTCTTGCTTCTTGAGCACGCGCACGGCCGTGGGGGCCGAGAACATGTGCGTGACCTTGTACTTTTCCACGATGCTCCACCACACGCCCGCATCGGGCCGGGTGGGCAGGCCTTCGTACATGATGGTGGTCATGCCAGCAATCAGCGGGCCATAGATGATGTAGCTGTGCCCCACCACCCAGCCGATGTCGCTGGTAGCGAAAAAGACCCCCACGCTCCGCCGCTCATGCGGGTCGCTGCCCCCCGAGGGGGCCGCGTTTTCACCTTGGGGCGGCCCGGCGGTGAAAACCTGCTCCTTGGCATCAAAAATGTGCTTCATGCTGGCGGCCAAGGCCACGGTGTAGCCACCGGTGTCGCGCTGCACGCCCTTGGGCTTGCCGGTGGTGCCGCTGGTGTACAGGGTGTAGCTGGGGTGGGTGGATTCAACCCACTCGCAAGGCACCACGGCATGCAGGTGCTGCTCGCGCAGCGATGCCCAGTCGTGGTCGCGCCCGGCTTGCAAAGCCATGGGGGCCAGGCCGCGGTTGACCATGAGCACAGCCGCTGGCTTGTGGGCCGACAGGCTGATGGCTTCGTCGAGCAAAGGCTTGTAGGGCACCACTTTGCCGCCACGCGATCCGGCATCGGCACTGACCACGGCCACGGGCTCAGCGTCTTCGATGCGCGAGGCCAGCGAGCCCGCCGCAAAGCCGCCAAACACCACCGAGTGCAGCGCACCCATGCGCACGCAGGCCAGCATGGCAAAGGCGGCTTCTGCAATCATGGGCATGTAGATGAGAACGCGGTCGCCCTTTTTGACCCCAAGGCTTTTCAGCGTGGCGGCCATGCGCTGTACCTCGGCATGCAGCTCGGCAAAGCTGTAGCTGCGCTCCGTATCGGTCTCAGTGGAAATCGCCACCAGCGCGGGCTGGTCGGCGCGGGCCGGCAGGTGCCGGTCTACCGCGTTGTGACACAGGTTGGTGGTGCCGCCCACAAACCATTTGGCAAAAGGTGGATTGCTGTAGTCGCACACCTGCTGGGGCGGCGTGTGCCAGTCGATGAGCGCCGCCTGCTCGCTCCAAAAGGCATCGCGGTGGTCGATGGAATGGCGGTAGAAGTCAGCGTAGCTGGCCGTGGGGGTCGTGGCGCTCATGGGTTATGTCTCCTTGCATCTCGGTCTGAACCAGGGCCATTGCAGCGGGTACGGCCACCGACGATGGCAGCCAAACAATCTACCCCGCCGCTGCTGCCTGTGGCAGGCACCCGTGGCAGGAGGATTGTGTTCCCCTGCGCACGCGAAGGGCAGCGCGATTGACCTAGGTTTTGAATTCATAATTATTCATAACGTGCTTGCGGCAAGCTGACGGAAGCTCCTATAGGTTCTCACAACCTGCTTGGGGCTTTGTCACCACCGCCCCAGAGGCGTTACGCAGGCACCTGCGGGCGGTTGTACTCGCCCACCAGCCGCTCAAAATCGGCCACAGGAATGGGCTTGCTCAGCAGATAACCTTGCCAGCTGTGGCAGTGGTTGCGTGCCAAAAACGCCCGCTGCTCCTCGGTCTCCACCCCTTCAGCAATCACGCTCAGCCCCATGCTGGTGGCCAAGGCCACCACGGTGCGGGCTATGGCCGCATCGTTGGGGTCGGTGAGCACATCGCGCACAAAGCTCTGGTCGATCTTGAGCTGGTTCAGCGGCAGGCGCTTGAGGTAGGCCAGCGATGAGTAGCCAGTGCCGAAATCGTCGAGTGAAAAGCCCACGCCGTAGCTCTTGAGCTTGGCCATCTTGGCGATGGTGTCTTCCACATCGGCCAACAGCAGGCCTTCGGTCATTTCGAGTTTGAGGCGTGCGCCCTCGGCCCCTGAGCGGGCCAAAGCCGCCAGCACCTGCGGCACAAAGCTGCTTTGGTGAAACTGCCGCGGGCTCACATTGACGGCCAGGCTGAGTCCCGCCAGCAAAGGCTGCTGCGCCCACTGCGCGAGGCGCTCGCAGGCGGCGTTGAGCACCCACTCGCCCAGCGGCAGGATGAGGCCGGACTCTTCTGCCAGCGGAATGAAGTGCGCGGGCGAGACAAAACCATCGCGCGGATGACGCCAACGCAGCAATGCCTCGGCTCCGGTGATGCGTCCGTTGTCAACCTGGGGCTGGTAGTAAAGCTCGAACTGCTCCTGGGCCAGGCCCGCGCGCATGTCGGCCTCCAGCGCCGCACGGGCGCTGACGGCGGCCTGCATTTGGGGGTCGTAAAAGCGCAAAGTGTCCCGCCCCGCAGACTTGGCCTGGTACATGGCCAGGTCGGCACGCTTGAGCAACTCATCCACCGTCTCACGCATGCCGCTGAAGACGGTGATCCCCATGCTCAAGGAGCTGTGGTGGGCATCCCCCCCCAGCGTGTAAGGCTCGCGCAGGGCGTTCAGAATTTTTTGCGCGGCGTCCTCGGCCCGAGCCGCTGCATCCTCGGGGGTGTCACCCAGATCCTCCAGAACCACCACAAACTCATCCCCACCCTGGCGGGCCACTGTGTCGTCTTCATGCACACAGGCGCGCAGGCGGTGCGACACCTGCAACAGCAGCGTGTCGCCGCGGTCGTGCCCCTGGGTCTCGTTCAGGGTCTTGAAGTTGTCCAGGTCCAGCAGCAGCAACGCCCCACTGCGCTGGTGGCGGGCGCTGGTGGCCAAGGCTTGCTGCAAGCGGTCGAGCAGCAAGCGGCGGTTGGGCAGCCGGGTCAGGGGGTCATAGAAGGCCAGGTAACGGATTTCTTCCTCGGCGGCCTTGCGCTGGCTCAGGTCCACCATGGTGATGAGGTAGTCCTGCCCCACCAGCACCCCGGCAATTTCTACGCTGCGCTGCTGACCATCGTGGCAGTGGATCGCGTATTCGGCGGGCTCTATGCTGCCATCAGAGGCCTGTGCATGCTCCAGCGCCCGACCCCAGGCAGCCCGGTGCCGTGCACGGGTCTCGGCGTCTGGGTACGCCTGCTGCCACCACTGCTCGGAGGTGGGAATGTCCTGCTCGGTGTAGCCGCAAATCTGCACAAAGCGTTCGTTGCGAAAACTCATGCGCCCATCGCTTTGCACCAGGCACAAGCCCACAGGCAGGCGCTGCAAAATGCCACGCAAGCGTTGCTCATTGCTACGCAGCGTCTCCTCCATTTGCTTGCGCGAGGTGATGTCTTGCACCATGGCGATATGGAAGTCGGGGGTCGACCCCAAGCTCCACATGGGCGTCACGGTCAGGTCCACCCAGACTTCTGTCCCGTTTTTGTGGAAGTAGCGTTTTTCAATACGGAACTCAGGAATGTCACCGGCCTTGAGGCGGTCCATCTGGGCAAAGCCAGCAGGCTGATCGGCCGGATGGCTGATTTCACGCAGACTGCGGCCCTGCAACTCGGTAGGGGTGTAGCCGATGATGTCGCAGTAGCGCTGGTTGATGTGAACGATGACACCGTTTTGCGAATTGATCTGGGCCACTCCCACGGCGGCTTGGTTGAACAAGGCACGAAAGCGCTCTTCACTCTCGCGCCGAGCCTCATCCGATGCCTGTGCCCGCACCAGCGCGCTAGTGCGCTGGCGCACCAGCAGCGTCACCAACACCCCCAGCAAGCCCGACACCAGAGCCCCTGCCCCCCCGGCAATCCAGGGCAACCGCTGCTCTGTGGGCGACAGCAGCGAGCGTGTGGGCTGGAAGGCCAGGCGCCAGCGCCGGTCATGCACCTGCAAGCCTTTGACCAGCGTGGGCGCACCAGGCAGAGCCTGGCCTGTGGACTCCAACAAATGGCGTGCCGTCTTGTCGGCGACCTGTTCGCGCACCGATCCGGCATCCTCTATGGCCACAGCCACCCCTTGCAGGTAGCCCTGGGCTTCCAGCGCCCGAACCATGTCATACACACGGATGGTGGCGGCCACCGCGCCCAGAAAGGGCGGTGGCCCGCCGCTGTGCCCCCCTGCCCGGTCGAACACGGGGATGCGGATGACGAATGCAGGTCGGTGGGTTTGCTCCTGCAGCAAATCAAACGGAGCAGAGGCCACGGGCTTGCCGCTGTCGCGGCTGTAGTGCATGGACGCCAGATTGGTCGGCTGTGCACTGATGTCCATCCCCAGCATGTGAGCATTGCCCTGAAGCGGCCAGATGTAGTGCACGACAAAATACTCGTCACGTTCACCCGGCGGGTAGACCTTGAAATCAGGCGCGCCAGGCGCCTCACGAGCCAAATCGTCTCGGACACTGGCCTCGTAGACAGCCCGTTCGCTGTGGGACACGCGCTTGGTAAATGCCAGATTGCGCACCCCTGGGTAACGCCGCACGGCATCCAGCTCGGACACGACCCGCTCAAACTCGGCGCGCCCCAGTTGGGGGTTCAGCGCAAACAGGTTGTGCAGGCCATACACAATTTCTGTATTGGCCGCCACGCGCTGGCTGAGGGCATCGGTGAAGGCACGGGCCTCCTGCGTAAACCGTGTCTGCTCCACCATGGCCACCGACTGCCATTGCTGCTGTACCCACCAGTAAGTCGTGACCAACCCCACCAACGCCACAGCCCAGCCTGACAGCCAGTGGCGATAGCGATCGAGGGGCGGAAGCGAAAACATCATGGATGGAGTGAGGCTTGGCACCGCTTGCCGCAGCATTAAGACCCAACGCTCTAGAAGCGATCGGAGGAGATCCTGGCGGTCTGCGCAAGAACAAATATGACCGCATTTTGCGCCACATTTGGCAACACTTGGTTACTGTACTGGCTTCAAGCCAAATTTGCCTTTTACGCAACAGGCACAAGCGCTAGAAGCTATGAAATAGATAGCATAAGTTCAATCCAGCCAACCAGCGGAGCATGGCTGTTGTTTTGTGGCAGCAACCCCTTCGTTACACCGCGAGCATTCCAGCGGCACAATGGAATCAGGTGTCCAACGGACAAAACGGCCCCAGCACCCACAGCCCCGTCCACATGTAAAAATTTGATTTGATTAGAAACACCCCTGGGTGGTGGGAGGCTCCATAGGCTTCAAACTGGCACGCAATGCAAATCATCTCGTCGCTGAATGTCATTGATCTCTTGCTGGATGCCGTCTGCATCGTGGACGAGGACAGCCGCATTGTGTTTGTGAGCCCCGCGTTCGAACGTATTTTTGGCTACACCCCGCAAGAAGCGGTCGGGCTACAGATGTTGGACCTGGTGCACCCCGAAGACCGCCAAGCCACGGAGCAGCAAGCTCAGCGGGTCATGGGCGGAAGCCCCCAATTGCAGTTTGAGAACCGCTACGTGCGCAAAGACGGGGCAGTCGCGCACATTCTGTGGACCGCCCAGTGGCTGCCAGAGCGCCGCCTGCGCCTGGCTGTGGCCCATGACATCACCAAACGCAAGCACACCGAGTCGATGCATGCGGCGATCTATGCCATCTCGGAAGCTGCCCACGCAGCCCCCAACCTGCCCACCCTTTTTGAACGCATTCACCGCATCATTGGTGGGCTGATGGCGGTAGCCCAGTTCACAGTGGCGCTACATGACCGCTCGCGTGGTGCTTTGAGCTTTCCCTATGTGGCCCCTGCGCTGGAGCAAAAACCAAGCGGCACACCCGGAGCCGGGCAAATCCAGCTGTGCACCCGGGTGATCCAGGAGGACAGGCCCTTGAGGCTGTCTACTTGCGAAGGGACACAACCCTGCCACTGGCTCGGGGTGCCACTGCCCGCCCAGGATGGCGCGATGGGCGCCCTGCTGTTGCAAGGCCCTGCCGAGGGCGATACCTACAGCGAGGCCGACAAGGAATTGCTGCAGTTTGTCTCCACCCAGGTGGCCCTGGCCATTGAGCGCACCCAGAT
The DNA here is from genome assembly GCF_003663825.1 of Acidovorax sp. 106. Taxonomy (NCBI): domain Bacteria; kingdom Pseudomonadati; phylum Pseudomonadota; class Betaproteobacteria; order Burkholderiales; family Comamonadaceae; genus Acidovorax; species Acidovorax sp. 106. The sequence continues at coordinate 4,619,375 of NZ_RCCC01000001.1, forward strand.
GCACGAGCGGCTGCAGCACATGGCGCAGTACGACCAATTGACCGCCCTGCCGAACCGCGCGCTCTTCAATGACCGGCTGAGGATTGCCATGGCGCGTGCACACCGTGAGCAAACCCTGCTGTCTTTGCTGTTCATCGACTTGGACCGTTTCAAGGAGGTCAACGACACCCTCGGTCACGCGATGGGCGACCTGCTGCTGCAGGGTGTGGCTCAGCGCCTGCAAGCCTGCGTACGCGGCTCGGACACCGTGGCCAGGCTGGGGGGTGACGAGTTTGTGGTGCTGCTCGAAGGCGCTCATGCCGGCGAGCTGCCCCAGCCTGTGGCCCAAAAAATTCTCACAGCGTTCGCGCAGCCATTTGATCTGAATGGACTGGCACTGAGCATCCAGCCCAGCATTGGTATGGCGGTGTTCCCAGAGCATGGCACCCATGAAAGCATGCTGCTCAGCCACGCCGATGAGGCCATGTACCAAGCCAAGCGCAACGGCGGCAATCAGTTCATTGTTCACCCGCGTGGCGCAGCGGCACGCCAAGGGCTGTCTGGCTCGGCTTAGAGGGCTCACAAAACGCCCCTGGCGTCGTTGTCTCGCCTTTTCGTAAGGCTTGTAATGCTTGTGGCGAAACGCCTGGCCAGGGCCGCTTCGCTGAGTTTTGTGAGCCACTCTGAGACCCTGTGTACGATCTTCTCCGGGAAAGAAAGGCCCACACCACCATGCTGTACGCAACCCTCAAACTGGTCCACTTGCTCGCAGCCATCGTCTGGCTGGGGGGCATGTTCTTCGCCCATTTCTTTTTGCGCCCTGCCGCACAAACGCTGGAGCCTGCGCTGCGCGTTGGCCTGATGCAAGGCGTTTTGCAGCGTTTTTTTGCGACCGTGGTGGTAGCCGTGGTGGCCCTGCTCGCATCGGGCCTGTGGATGGTGGGCCACGTCGCCAAGCACACGGTGCAAGCAGGGGGCAGTTTTGCCATGCCCTTGGGCTGGACTGTGATGGCGGCCCTGGGGACGGTCATGGCCGTCATCTTTGGGTACATCCGCCTGTCCCTTTTTCCCCGGCTCAGCCGCGCCCACCAAAGCGCCCATTGGCCGGAAGCGGGCAAAGTGCTGGCCCAAATCCGGACGTGGGTGGGCATCAACCTCGCCCTCGGGTTGGCGGTTGTCGCAGTGGCAACTGCTGACATGAACGGGCGCCCCGCAGCACGCCCAGTGGTGCAGAATGACCGAACACAGTCATCACCCACCGGGCTTTCTTCATGCAATTCGGCTACACCATCATTTACGTTCCGGACGTAGAGGCCTCACTGGCCTTTTTCGAGCGGGCCTTTGACATGACAAGGCGTTTTCTGCATGAGTCGGGCACCTACGGCGAGCTGGAAACCGGCGCCACCACGCTGGCTTTTGCCGACCACTCGCTAGGCCACGCCAACTTTGCAGGCGGCCATGTCGCCGCCAATGCCAGCCCACAGCCCCTGGGCATGGAGATCGGTCTGGTCACCCCCGATGTCCCCACAGCCCACCAACAGGCGCTGGGCAGCGGAGCCACCGAGCTGGCACCACCCAGCACCAAGCCCTGGGGCCAAACGGTGTCCTACCTGCGTTGCCCAGATGGCACCTTGGTCGAGCTGTGCACACCGATTCTGGCCGGTTAGCCCGGAGAACCCACTTGGCCATGTGGCCGCAAAGTCGGCTCGCTGATCCAGCAACAGCCCTCTGCGCAAAGCGGCGGGAAAGTGGCATGCTCTGAGCCATGGGAACCATGTTGGAAAAATCACCCCCAGCCATGCAGCCGCCGCCAAGCCCCCCAGGCGCTGCGGCCTTAAACCCGCTGCATGCCAAAGACTTGCAGGCCAAGGTGATTGGCTTTGTGGCATTGGCGCTGGTGGTGACGGCAGCATTGGTGGCGTTGGCGCTCTACACCAAATGGCAAGACGCTATAGATTCCCAGGAGCGGCAAAACGCCAACTTGGCACGGGTGCTGCAAGAACAAACGCTGCGCGTGCTAGCACCCATTGACCAAGCCACGCTGCGCATGCGGGATGCGTTGGCCCAAGGCAGTTTTCAGCCCTCAGACTACACGCGGCTGGCCAATGAAACCGGTCTGGTACCCGACATCCTGACTCAGCTCTCTGTCGTGGGGGCAGACGGACGTTTCGTGGCCAGCAACCTGGACCCGGATGGACAAAAGACCGGGCCGCTTGATCTCTCGGAACGCGAACACATCCAGGTGCACCTAGAGCCAGCACGCCACGCTGATACCCGCAAGCAACTCACCCGCAATGGCCTGTTTGTGGGCAAACCGGTGCTGGGCAAGGTATCAGGCAAATGGACCCTGCAACTCTCGCGCCCCATCGTGTCGCCCAGTGGCTACTTGCACGGTATCGTGGTGGCATCGGTCAACCCCAACTACTTCGAAACGGTGTACGGTGACGTCGAATTGGGGGCTGGCGGCGCTGTGTCGCTGTTTGGCGATGACAACACTCTGCGGGCACTGGTTGCAGGGGGCAAAGCCACCGGTATGGGCAAGACCATCACGCTCCCCCCTCACCACCCATTGACAGACCTCAACAAAGCAGAGGGTACCTACGTCCGCGTCAGCGAGGTGGACAACACAGAGCGGATCACGGCATTCCGGCGGGTGCCGGGGTATCCGTTGAGCATGTTGGTCTCCACCACGACAGAGGCAGCGCTGGAGGAGTGGCGGGACATGCGCAACGTGACACTGACCGTGGCGTTGCTGCTGGGCGCAGCCATCGTGGCCAGCGGTGTGGGTTTCTTGCGCGGCGTGCGGAGGCTGGAAGAGTCCCACGCAGCGCTGGCCATCAGCGAAGCGCAGGCCCAATCGGCAAGTCAGGCCAAAAGTGAATTTCTGGCAGCGGTATCGCACGAGCTGCGCACGCCGCTCACCAGCATCCGGGGCTTTGCGGAACTGATGGAGTTGCGCTTGCAGCAGCCTTCGTTCAGGGAGGCGGCCAGCTTGATCCGGCAGGCTGCAGACCACCTCAACACATTGCTCACCGAAATTCTGGACTTGGCCAAGGTCGAGGCCGGAGCCATGCCCATTGTGCTGGCGCCCCACCCCGTGCGCGAATTGGTGCAAAACACGGCTGACTTTTTCGCTATTTCAGCGGCCCAAAAGGGCCTGACGCTACAAGTGTCGGTATCACCAGACACCCCGCAATTGCTGGTGTGCGACGGGCTCAGACTCAAGCAAATTCTGAACAACCTGCTCTCCAATGCCCTCAAATTCACGGCACAAGGCGGCGTGCGGCTGGAAGTGGAGACAGGGGCCGAGGGTACACGGCTGCAGTTTCATGTCGTGGACTCGGGCCCCGGCATTCCACCGCACTTGCACGATCTGATTTTTGAGAAATTTCGCCAAGGCAGCGCCCAGGTAAGCAGCGAGCATGGAGGCACGGGCTTGGGCCTGGCCCTGTCCAGGGCGCTGGCGGAGTTGATGCATGGCGAACTGACTGTCACCTCCACACCCGGCGAAGGGGCGCGGTTCACTCTGTCCTTACCTTGTACGGAGCCGACTGCGGGCTGACACAGGTTCTTATCTACGCGAAATGACCGGGGGTTGATTCGGCTCATGCCAGCACACCCGGAGCCCCGATGAAGCCATAAAAAAAGCCAGCGCAGATGCGCTGGCTTTTCCCCACCAGAATGTGCGCAGCGTTGCCGCTGCGCAAGGCGCATCAGAAGCGCCAGCCGAGGCCCACACCCACCAGAACAGGGTCCACCTTGAACGTGCCAATCTTGGCGCCTGCCAAGCTCACGTCGGTCTTGATGAAGACTTTCTTGACGTCCAGGTTCAGGTACAGGTTCTTTTGCAGCGGAATGTCCACGCCCACTTGCAGGGCTGCGCCAAAGCTGTTGCGATCAATGTCCACACCTGCGGGCAACTTCACGCTGGAGAAGCGTGTGTAGTTGATACCAGCACCGACGTAAGGCTTGAAACTGCCCATGGGCATGTGGTACTGCACCAGCAGCGAAGGAGGCAGGTGCTTGAGCGTGCCAATCTTGCCGCCCAAAACGCTGGAGCTCAAGTCGTGCTTTTGAGGCACAGTCAACACCAGCTCGGCAGCGATGTTGGGGGTGAAGAAGTACGACACGTCGACTTCAGGAATGACTTTGTCGTTCACCGACAGACCGAGGCCGGTACTGTCTTTGTTGGCGCTATCGAGGTTCACGGCACGGGCACGCACCAGCCAAGGGCCTTCGGCTTGCTGCGCAAACGCAGCGCCCGAAGTCATCATTGCGCACAGAACGGCCACGGTCAGCAGGTTTTTCTTCATACAGAACTCAATGCAGTTGAACGGGGACGGCCCCCGTGTTTGTATTGGGCCTGTTAGCGAATTGGTCAACCTTGCCACAGGTCAAACAACCCTGTGTTTACCCGAGGCCATTCGGTCGGCGCCCATTCAATCGATGGGCCAGGCGCCCGCCCCCTTCATCCTTGGGCGGCAGGGCTGCCGCGCAAACGTTGCACCACCGTTACGGCCACAAGCACCACCACCCCAGCCAACAACCCAATCAACGCATTCAGCACATTGGGAACCAAAACCGACCACAAGCCCCCCACGGGCCACTGGGCTGCCACCGTGCCCCAACCTTCGACGGCGTGGTGCAGCCAAGGCACACCATGCACCAAGATGCCGCCCCCCACCAGGAACATGGCGGCAGTGCCTGCCACCGACAAGCACTTCATCAGCCAAGGAGCCGCCCACAGAATGCCACGGCCCATGGCCTGGGCAGCGCTGCTGCTTTTGCGATGCAGCCAAAGGCCAAGGTCGTCCAACTTGACGATGCCTGCCACGAGGCCGTACACACCCAGGGTCATGATGAATGCAATGCCGCTGAGCACCATGACCTGCTGCGCAAAGGGCGCGTTTGCCACCGTCCCCAACGTGATCGCAATGATCTCGGCGGACAAGATGAAGTCCGTGCGCACGGCACCTTGGATCTTCTCCTTTTCAAAAGCCACCATGTCCACGGCAGGATCGGCATTGGCTTTGACCAGGCTGTCGTGCTCTGCCTGGGCTTTGTCTTGTGGGTGCAAAAACTTGTGGGCCAACTTTTCTGTGCCTTCAAAGCACAGGAAAGCACCGCCCAGCATTAATAGCGGCGTCACAGCCCAGGGCGCAAAAGCGCTGATCAGCAGCGCCGCAGGCACCAGGATGACCTTGTTGATCAAGGACCCTTTGGCCACCGCCCATACCACCGGAATTTCACGGTCTGCGCGCACACCCGTGACCTGCTGGGCGTTCAGCGCCAGATCATCGCCCAGCACACCAGCGGTTTTTTGCGCGGCGACCTTGGTCATCACGGAGACATCGTCGGCCATGGCCACGCTCTTTTTTGCCGCCACTTTGGTCATTAACGCGACGTCGTCAAGGATGGTCGCGATGTCATCCAATAAAGCTAAAAGGCTGCCTGCGGCCATGAAGTTTCCCCAACGAAGTCAATGAACTCGCGGGACTATATCAACCAGGCCCATCGGCATACCCCAAAGCCGCCGTCGCCCACAGCCCATGGGGCTCAACAGCAACAACCCGATCCAGGCCATCCGTGCAGATGCCTTCAAAAGCCATGAGGGCTGTTTTTAGGTATGGCGCATACTCCAGGCCCTCACCCACTCTCTCGGGGTCCCTTGACAACGGGCTTCAGGCCCATTGCATGCCAGGCTACCTCACCAAGCACGAGAGCATCCCCGTCCCAGGGGTCGCTAATCTTTTCATTCGCTCGCTGCTGGACAAACAGCAATTTTCCGACCCCCTGGGCGCTGCAGAGCAGCTGGGCATCTCTTCTGCGGCCTGGCCCTTGTTCGGACTGTTGTGGCCTTCAGGCGCGCAGCTGGCAGCCCGCATGGCCTCGCGCCCTTTGCGCACCGGGGAGCGGATCTTGGAGATTGGCTGCGGACTGGGACTGGCGAGCCTGGTGTGCCATCGGCGCGGCATGGATGTCACTGCCAGCGATTGCCACCCGCTGGCGAGGCAGTTTCTGGAGGAGAACCTGCGCCTCAACGCACTAGCCCCCATGAAGTACCGCACAGGCCAATGGGGCACAGACAACCCCCAGGGCATGGGTGATGTGCAGGGCCAGTTTGATCTCATCATCGGCAGCGATGTGCTGTACGAACGCGATGCGCGTGCCACGTTGGCCCATTTTCTGGATGCCCATGCAGACCAGGGCGCTCAAATTTGGATCGTCGATCCCAACCGGGGAAATCGGGCTGCATTTCACAAGCAGATGGCCGCCCACAGATTTGAGGTAGTGGAAGAGCGCCTTGACTGCCCAGCGCTGGAGCATGTGCCCGCCTACAAAGGCCGCCTGCTGGTGTATGAAAGGCCCCGCAGCCTCGCCATGATGGCGCCCGCTTGAGAGTCACAGGCCATACAAAGGCCAAGTTTCAGACACCCACCTGGTCTGAGCCCCATTAAAAAAGGCCGGGTGCTTGCGCATCCGGCCTTTTTGCACAGGCAAACACAGCGGTTCTACCTGTCATCCCCCCAGGGGACCAAGGTCAGGGACTCAACCCACCCACTTGCGCGCGTTGCGCCAGATGCGCATCCAGGCGCTGTACTGCGCCTTGTCTTCGCTCGTCCAGCTCATCTGCACGTTGCGAAACACGCGCTCAGGGTGCGGCATCATGGCCGTGAAGCGGCCGTCGGCTGTGGTCACGGCGGTGAGGCCAGCCGCGCTGCCATTGGGGTTAAACGGGTACTGCTCGGTGGCACGGCCATGGTTGTCCACATAGCGTATGGCGGCGATGGCCTTGTCGGCGTTGCCCCGGTACTTGAAGTTGGCATACCCCTCGCCGTGCGCCACGGCAATCGGCAGGCGGCTGCCTGCCATGCCTTGCAAGAACAAGCTGGGCGATTCGAGCACTTCGACCAGTGACAGGCGGGCCTCGAAGCGCTCGCTCTGGTTGGTGGTGAAGCGTGGCCAGTCTTGCGCGCCGGGAATGATGTCGGCCAACTCGGCAAACATCTGGCAGCCGTTGCACACACCCAAGCCAAACGTGTCGGTGCGCCCAAAGAAGCCTTGGAACTGCGCCGCCAACACCGGATTGAAGGTGATGGAACGCGCCCAGCCAATGCCCGCGCCCAGCGTGTCGCCATAGCTAAAGCCGCCGCAGGCGACCACGCCCTTGAAGTCTTCGAGCTTGACGCGGCCGGTCTGCAGGTCGGTCATGTGCACGTCGTAGGCCTCAAAGCCCGCCTCGGTGAAGGCATAGGCCATCTCGATGTGCGAGTTCACGCCCTGCTCGCGCAGGATGGCGACTTTGGGTTTGGCAAGGTTCAAGTACGGCGCTGCCACGTTGTCCTTGGCATCGAATGTGAGGTGCACATGCATGCCGGGGTCGGTGGGCTCGCCCGCTGCGGCGTGTTCGGCATCGGCGTTGGCGGGGTTGTCGCGCTGCTGGCAAATCTTCCAGCTCACGGCGTCCCACACTTGGTGCAGGTCGGCCAGCGGCGCACTGAACACGGCCTTGGCATCGCGCCAGACCTGCAGCTCGCCCTTGCCAGCGTCGATCTCAGACGATGCCGGGCGTGTCTTGCCCACAAAGTGGCTGAACTTGGACAGGCCATGCTCACGCAAGGTTTGCATCACATCGTTGCGCTCGGCGGTGCGCACCTGCAGCAGCACGCCCAGCTCTTCGTTGAACAGGGCCTTGAGGGTCAGCTCATCACGGCGCGCGCCCACTTGGCCTGCCCAGTTCTTGGCATCGCCCGTGTCCATGCGGCTGTCGTTGATGCCATCACCCTCGGTGACCAGCAAGTCCACATTCAGCGCCACACCCACATGGCCCGCAAACGCCATCTCGGCAGCAGCGGCCAGCAGGCCGCCATCGCTGCGGTCGTGATAGGCCAGTATCTGGCCCTTGGCGCGCAGCGCGTTCACGGCGTTGACGAGGTTAACCAAGTCTTTGGGGTCGTCTACATCGGGCACCACATCGCCGCTTTGGTCCAGCGTCTGGCCCAAAATGCTGCCGCCCATGCGGTTCTGGCCCTTGCCCAAATCGATCAGCACCAGCGTGGTGTCAGCCTCGGTCGCGTTGAGCTGGGGCGTGAGCGTGCCGCGCACGTCGGACAGCGAGGCGAATGCGCTCACGATCAGGCTGACGGGCGACGTGACCTTTTTCTTGTCAGCGCCTCCGCTCCACTGCGTGCGCATGGACAAGCTGTCTTTGCCCACGGGGATTGATACGCCCAAAGCGGGGCACAGTTCCATGCCCACGGCCTTGACGGTTTCGTACAACGCGGCATCTTCGCCGGGCTCGCCGCAGGCGGCCATCCAGTTGGCCGACAGCTTCACACGGGGCAGTTCAATCGGCGCAGCCAGCAGGTTGGTCAGCGCCTCGGCCACCGCCATGCGGCCCGACGCGGGCGCATTGATAGCGGCCAGCGGCGTGCGCTCGCCCATGCTCATGGCCTCGCCCGCAAAGCCCTTGTAATCGGCCAGCGTCACAGCGCAATCGGCCACGGGCACTTGCCAAGGGCCGACCATCTGGTCGCGGTGGCTCAGGCCACCCACGGTGCGGTCGCCGATGGTGATGAGGAAGCGCTTGGACGCCACGGTGGGGTGGGCCAGCACGTCGATCACGGCCTTTTGCAGCGGCACGCCAGTCAAGTCCATCGGTGCGAATTCGCGCACCACGGTCTTCACGTCACGGTGCATCTTGGGCGGCTTGCCCAGCAGCACGTTCATGGGCATGTCCACGGGCAGCTTTTGGTCAGCGGCCGTAGCAGCGGGGTCGTGCAGCACCAGCTGGCGCTCTTCGGTGGCGGTGCCGATCACGGCAAACGGGCAGCGCTCGCGCTCGCAGAAAGCCTGGAACAGGGGCAGCGATTCGGGCGCAATGGCCAGCACATAGCGCTCTTGCGACTCATTGCTCCAGATTTCCTTGGGCGCCATGCCCGACTCTTCGAGCTGCACGGCACGCAAGTCAAAACGTGCGCCACGGCCTGCGTCGTTGGTCAGCTCGGGGAAAGCGTTCGAGAGGCCACCGGCACCCACGTCGTGGATCGCCAGGATGGGGTTGTCGCTGCCCTGCGCCCAGCAGTGGTTGATGACCTCTTGCGCACGGCGCTCGATCTCAGGGTTGCCGCGCTGCACCGAGTCAAAGTCCAGCTCTGCCGCGTTGGTGCCGGTGGCCATGGAGCTGGCGGCGCTGCCGCCCATGCCGATGCGCATGCCGGGGCCGCCCAGCTGGATCAGCAGCGAGCCGGCGGGGAACTCGATCTTGGTGGTCAGCTCAGCATCGATCACACCCACGCCGCCCGCGATCATGATGGGCTTGTGGTAGCCGCGCTGCACGCCGCCCACGTTCTGCTCGTACTCGCGGAAGTAACCGTTCAGGTTGGGGCGGCCGAATTCGTTGTTGAACGCCGCGCCGCCCAGCGGCCCTTCGACCATGATCTGCAGCGGGCTGGCAATGTGCTCGGGCTTGCCGACCGTGCTACCCCAGAGCTTGGACACCGTGAAGCCCGTCAGGCCCGCCTTGGGCTTAGAGCCCCGGCCGGTGGCGCCTTCGTCGCGGATCTCACCGCCCGCGCCGGTGGACGCACCTGGGAAGGGCGAGATGGCTGTGGGGTGGTTGTGGGTCTCCACCTTCATCAGCACATGCTGGGTAACGCTACTTTTTTGATAGCTGCTAGCGCTAGATTCACTTGCACTAGAGGCCATTTTGGCTACAAACCGCTCGACCTGATGGCCTTCCATGACCGAGGCGTTGTCCGAATACGCGATCACCGTGTGCTGGGGCGCCAGCTGGTGCGTGTTGCGGATCATGCCGAACAGGCTCTTGTCCTGCGCCACGCCGTCGATGGTGAACTCGGCGTTGAAGATCTTGTGGCGGCAGTGTTCGCTGTTGGCCTGGGCGAACATCATCAGTTCCACATCGGTGGGGTTGCGTGCAAGGCCCTTGAATGCGGTGACCAGGTAGTCGATCTCGTCGTCGGCCAGCGCCAGACCAAAGCGGGTGTTGGCGGCTTCGAGTGCAGCGCGGCCACCGGCCAGCACGTCCACATGCTCCATGGGCGCGGGCTGCAACTCTGTGAACAGGGCGGCGGCCCCGCTGCGGTCGGCCACCACCGATTCGGTCATGCGGTCGTGCAGCAGCGCAGCGACCTGCGCCAGTTGCTCGGCGGTCAGCTCGGGGGTCTTGCCCAGCAGGCCGGATTTGAGGCTGATGCGGTATTCGGTGATGCGCTCCACCCGGCGGATGGCGATGCCGCAGTTGCGCGCAATGTCGGTGGCCTTGGAGGCCCAGGGCGACAACGTGCCCAGGCGCGGCGTGACGACCAATGCAGCGCCTTCTTGCGGCCCTGCGTAAGGGTCGCCGTACGTCAGCAGCGCGGCCAGACGCTCTTGCTCTGCGGCCGTGGGCGCAGCATCGGTGGCAACCAAGTGCACAAACCGTGCGGCAATGCCACTGATCTTGGGATGGATGGCCTCGAGGGCGGGCTGAAGTTGCTGAGCGCGGAAGTTGCTGAGGGCGTTGCCGCCCGCCAGCGTGGTCATGTGCAAGGTCACGGTAGCGGCCTGTTGGGGTGTGAGGGGGGTCGATGGATCACGGGCTTGCTGGGTGCAACAGCCGTGAAGCCCGCCATTTTACCGGGCATGTGCCCCCACCCTGCGCCACACGGGCCCCAATGGGATAATTGCCCCATGAGCATCACCATCAAAAGCGCCGACGACATTGAGGGCATGCGGCTGGCTTGCCGCCTGGCTTCGGAAGTGCTGGACTACATCGCCCCCCACATCAAGCCCGGTATCACCACCAAAGAGATCGACCGCCTGGGCGCCGAATGCATGGCCCAGCAGGGCACCATCTCGGCCACTGTGGGCTACCAGCCCCCAGGCTACCCACCCTACCCCGCTTCGCTGTGCACCTCGGTCAACCACGTGGTGTGCCACGGCATTCCCAACGACAAGCCACTGAAAAAAGGCGACATCGTGAATGTGGACGTGACCGTGATCACCAAAGACGGCTGGTACGGCGACAACAGCCGCATGTACCTGATTGGCGAATGTTCCATTGCAGCCAAGCGTCTGTCGGCCATCACCTTTGACGCCATGTGGCACGGCATTTTGCAAGTCAAGCCCGGCGCACGTTTGGGCGACATTGGGCATGCCATCCAGAAATTTGCCGAAGGCCAGGGCTTCTCGATCGTCCGCGAGTTCTGCGGCCACGGCATTGGCCAGAAGTTCCACGAAGAACCCCAGGTGCTGCACTACGGAAAACCCGGCACATTGGAAGAACTGCAGCCCGGCATGGTCTTCACCATCGAGCCCATGATCAATGCGGGCAAGCGCGACGTCAAAAACCATGGCAACGACGGCTGGACCATTGTGACGAAAGACCACAGCCTGTCGGCCCAATGGGAGCACACGGTGCTGGTCACCGAAACTGGTTATGAAGTCATGACGCTGTCGGCAGGCTCACCCACCCTGCCCGCGTTTGTGACGGCAATCCGCACCTGAGCACCCGGCCCGGCCGGGCCTGCATGACTCTTGCTTGAGGTGGGTGCCTGAAAATGGTTCAAGGCGTGCAGCCCCCCTTGGGGTGGCGCACTAGACTCTACTGCCACCCCCTTCCAATTTTCATGACCGACATCCAGGCCCTGCGCGCCAACTACCGCAGCAACAAAGCCAGCGTCCTTGGCGCCATGGCGGCTACCGTAGCCTCCACACGAGGCATCCATGCGGCACTGCGCAAGCTATCCTCGTTCACAGATGATCTTTTGCAGTCGCTGTGGCTGCGTGCGGATTTTCCTGAAGGCTGCGCGCTCGTTGCGGTGGGAGGCTACGGGCGGGCACAGTTGTTTCCCTATTCCGACGTTGATGTTTTGCTGCTGCTGCCGGAGGGCGCCACCCCACAAGCCAATAGCCCGCTGAGCGCCCGCATTGAAGGGTTCATCGGCAGCTGCTGGGATGCAGGCCTGGAGATCGGATCGAGCGTTCGCACCATTGCCGAGTGCCTGGCAGAAAGCGCCGCTGATGTCACCGTGCAAACCTCTTTGCTGGAGTCTCGCCTGATTTGCGGTGACCGGATCCTGTTTGCCCTGTTTCAGCAACAGTACCAAGCACAGATGGACCCACAGGCGTTTTTGGTGGCCAAGACCCTGGAGATGCGCCAGCGCCACACCAAGTACGAAAACACGCCCTACTCCCTGGAGCCAAACTGCAAAGAGTCTCCAGGGGGGCTGCGTGACCTGCAATTGATCTTGTGGGTGGCCAAGGCCGCAGGTCTGGGGGGCAGTTGGAAGGAGCTGGCCAAAAGCGGTATGGCCACAGCCTTCGAGGTGCGTCAGATCGAGCGCAACGAAGCCGTGCTGTGCCTGATTCGGGCCCGCCTGCACGCGGCCGCAGGGCGGCATGAAGACCGACTAGTCTTCGATTTGCAGACCGCTGTGGCCGAGTCGTTTGGCTACCGCTCGCAAGCACCCGATGGGTCACGCCTGCCCATGCGCGCCAGCGAAACCCTGATGCGCCGCTATTACTGGGCGGCCAAGGCGGTCTCCCAGTTGTGTCAGATTTTGCTGCTCAACATTGAAGAGCGACTGAACCCTACAGCGCATGAACCCCGCCCCATCAACGACCGCTTTTTTGAAAAAGCCGGGTTGATTGAAGTGGCCAGCGACGATCTCTACCAGCGCGACCCCCATGCGATCCTGGAGACCTTTCTGCTCTACCAAACCACGGTGGGTCTGAAGAATCTGTCTGCGCGCACCCTGAGGGCGCTCTACAACGCACGCGGAGTGATGGATGCTGCGTTCAGGCGCGACCCGGTCAACCGCCAAGCCTTCATGCGCATCCTGCAGCAGCCTGCAGGCATCACGCATGCCATGCGCCTGATGAACCAGACTTCGGTGCTGGGACGCTACCTCTGGGCATTTCGCGGCATCGTCGGCCAAATGCAGCATGACCTGTTCCATGTCTACACTGTCGACCAACACATCCTGATGGTGCTGCGCAACATGCGCCGCTTCTTCATGGCTGAGCATGCCCATGAGTACCCCTTTTGCTCGCAGCTGGCAGGTGGTTGGGACAAACCGTGGATTCTGTATGTGGCCGCACTCTTCCACGATATCGGCAAAGGGCGCGGCGGCGACCATTCCCAGATTGGTGCGCAGGAGGTCCGGCGCTTTTGCCGACAGCACGGCGTAGAACAGGAAGATGCGCGCTTGATCGAGTTTCTGGTCAGTGAGCATTTGACGATGAGCCGCATCGCTCAAAAACAAGACCTGAGCGACCCCGATGTGATTGCCGCCTTTGCCAAACGGGTGCACAACGAGCGCTATCTGACGGCAATGTACCTGTTGACCGTGGCCGACATCCGGGGCACCAGCCCCAAGGTCTGGAATGCGTGGAAGGGCAAGTTGCTGGAGGATTTGTACCGAGCCACGCTCAGGACACTGGGGGGGCGTGCGCCCGATGCGGCTGCAGAAATTGAGGCCCGCAAGCGGGAGGCCCTGGTGCAACTGGCCTTGAGCGCGCAACCGTTTGAAGCGCACAAGGCACTGTGGGCAACGCTGGACGTGAGCTACTTCATGCGCCATGAAGCCGCCGACATTGCATGGCACACCCGCCACTTATCCCGCCACGTTGGCACCGCCAAACCCATCGTTCGAGCCCGCCAATCGCTCGCGGGCGAGGGCCTGCAGGTGCTTGTTTATGCCCCCGATCAAGCAGACTTGTTCGCCCGAATTTGCGGCTACTTTGACCGCGCAGGCTTCAGCATCCTGGATGCGAGGGTGCACACAGCCAACAACCAGTACGCGCTGGACTCGTTTCAGGTGGTGGCGTCATCGCAGGCCGGGCATTACCGCGAGCTAACGCACATGGTGGAGAGTGACCTCGTGCGCACGATTGAGGCCGGAGGCCCACTGCCTGAGCCCGCGCGCAAACGGGTGTCCCGCAGGGTCAAGAGCTTTCCTATCGCCCCACGTGTCACTCTGCAACCTGACGAGAAGGCCCAGCGTTGGCTTTTGGGCATCTCTGCCAGTGACCGCGCTGGCTTACTCTACTTAGTGGCCCGGATCCTGGCACAGCACCATCTCAGCGTACAACTGGCCAAGGTCAGCACGTTGGGCGAGCGGGTGGAAGATACCTTCTTGCTGCAAGGCTCTGAGCTGCAAAACAATGCACGGCAAATCCAGATTGAGACGGAATTGCTGCAAGCACTGTCTGAGTGATGGAAGAGCGCATTTGCGATGCGCTATGCATCAGTCATCAGCGTCTGTTGCGCCCAGTTCGGGAAAGAGCACCTCGGTGTAGCCAAACTGGGTGAAATCCCGCACCCGCATGGGGTATAGCTTTCCCCACAAGTGATCGCACTCGTGTTGCACCACCCTGGCATGAAATCCATCCACCTCTCGCTCAATCGGATCGCCATAGGGGTCAAAGCCCGTGTAGCGTACCCGCTGCCAGCGCGGAACCTTGCCCCGCAGACCAGGCACCGATAGGCAGCCCTCCCAGTCGTCTTCCTCGGCATCCCCAACAGGCGTGATCACCGGATTCACCAGTGCGGTGAGGGGAACCAAGGGCCTGTCTGGATATCGGGGATTGCGTTGCTCAGAGCCAAAAACAACGACCTGAAGATCCACACCAATTTGGGGCGCAGCCAACCCGGCTCCATTCACGGAACGCATCGTCTCCCACAAATCAAGTACCAGCAGGTGAAGCTCATCGGTATCGAATTGGGACACAGGGCTTGCGATCTTCAGAAGTCGCGGGTCTCCCATTTTGAGAATAGTGTGGATGCTCATAAAAATCAGATTTGAAGATGGAACGGCACGACGGAAACCAGGGTTGTGGCACGCAACAGGGCAAGCCCTAACCCAGGTGCATGCGGCTGCCAGACACATGGAAAGCCACCGTCGGGGCCTTGGGATCTGCAAATGAAACGCCGAGGGATATTTCGCCCGCGCCGTGCAGAATGCATGCATCACGGCGAAGTCGCACATGCGAGCCACTGCCATCAAACCGCACCCAGGTACCAAAGCTGCTCAAATCCGTCAGCAAAAAGCCGCTGTTTCGCCAGTCAATGCGTGCATGCAACCTTGAAACTCGCAAATCATTGATGCACAACTGTGCATGAGTGGCTCGACCAATATGCACAGGGGCTTCATTTGACGCGAAAGTGGCATCCAAACCATGCCAGCTGAACTGTATGGACCCCAAAATGGAATCCACCGGGGACAGCTGACTGACCAACCCAGCCTGCATGGTCAGTGAGTCTGGCTCCTGGTCTTGACGCCACTCGACTTGGTAGAGCATGGCGGGTTCCGCTTTGCCGCGAATGTCCATCATGCCGAGTTTGCGAAACCAAACGGCAGGTGCGGCGCCGGCCAGCAACACAGCCATTTCTGTTGCCCAAATCTCCCCAGGTCCAGAGCGCTCACACAGTCTGGCAGCCACATTAACCGCATCACCATAACAGTCGCCGTCAACCTCGACGATCTCACCCGCAGCCACCCCGACACGAATATCCATCCGCAGTGGATAGGGCCAACGCGCAAGCCTTTGTTCGTGGGCTTGGAGCATGTCTGCAGTCGCGGCAACAGCGCCTGCTGCATCCCCGAATACCCCCAGAACGCCGTCACCCAGCTTTTTCACCACCCTGCCTGAATGAGACTGAATCGAAACACTGATCCACTGAGTCAACTGGGCAACAGCAGCAGCAGCGCGCTCGTTACCCAGTGTCTCGTACAACGCCACACTGCCGGAGATATCGGCAAACACAACCGTTGTCAAAACGGTCATGGCCGCAGGTTCACACAAATCGTCATGCAGCCCAGTTTAGTGCATGGACAGTCGGTTGAAGCAGTCGCATCCGCGAGAAACGGCAAAGTCAGCGATTAGAAAACCACAGGATAGCCAAGCGTACTTCAGAAAAACCCAAAGGCCGAGAGCCTAAAACAAAGCGAGCGATCTCTGCGAGCAAAGATGAGATTGCAAACAATTGCAAAGCAACGGTCATCCTTAACTAGTGGGTGTGGCCCCAATACAAAAGTGCGTCACGCCCTTCAACGGACAAGGAAACCTTGGCGCCAACAGGTAAAAGCACTTTGGTTGGCACATGACCAAATGGCAAATTAGTCAGTACAGGCACAGAAACTTTGGTACGTAGCCAGTCGACTACCGATTGAAATTTAAAGCCTTTGTCATGAGAGGCAAGCTTGTATCCATTGAACTGCCCCAACACCAGTGCCTTTTGCTTTGCAAGCACGCCTGAATGCAGCAACTGGGTCAACATACGCTCAATCCGATAAGGATGCTCTCCAATATCTTCCATGAAAAGGATCCCTCCCTTTATGGATGGAAAATAAGGAGTTCCAATCAATCCCGTCAGCACCGCCAAATTTCCACCCCAAAGGGTAGCTTTTTTGATATAAAAATCGCTTGATTCAATTTCAGCCAAAGATTTTTCACGAGGAAGACGCCACCCAGCCCCCTCACCATGGCCAGTCAACAGATCATCAAAGCAAGCCTCCATGATGTCATCTGGAGTTCCTTCGACACCGAAATCGGTGATCAAAGACGGTCCGGCCCACGTCACATCACCTGTTTTCGCAAGCACCGCCGACTGAAAAGCGGTGAAATCACTGAGACCGACAAATTTTGTGCCTGCGCTGATAGCTTTACCCACTGCCTTGTAGTCAATCTCTGAAAGCAAACGAGTCAACCCATAAGCGCCACGGGTAATCAGGGCTACGTCTGCGCCACTGGCTGCAGCTCTATGAATCGCAGCCAAGCGCGTCTGGTCATCTCCAGCAAAGCGGGTATACGCAGCACGCGCATCTTGATCAATCTCTACCTCGTGACCCAAAGCCTCCAGACGAGCTACCCCTCTCTTAAAAGCCAACTTGTCACGAATGGCTCCAGCGGGGGAGTAGATATAAATATGCTTCGGCCCATGATCATGATCACAACACAGTTTATTATGGCTATTTTTCTTCACAAAATTTAGATCGAAAAAAGATCTACTCCGTTTATTTTTAAATATCGAATTATTAAATCTAAAGCGAAATAAAAGAATTTTTCACTTTAATTAAAAATTTACCAAAGCTAGATTCATCCATTTCATCAAACGATATGAAATCAATATTTTTTTGAAAAAATTTGAAATTTAAATCAGAATCACTGCCAATGCAAAAAAGCTTTTTCACATTCGAAAAATAAGACCTTGATGATTTTAAAAATGGTTTACCCTCAATCTCCCTCTGTATCTTAAAAAATACGCGAGGAGCAGCTCGATGCCCGCTATCAGGAAATGGGGCATCGTTTATAAGCATCGACTCTGGAGAGCGGTCGCACTCAACTCCGTCAGTAAAAACAAGGATGCCTTCAACATAAGAGGCAATTTTTGCACAGAGCAAGAGTCCTACTCCCTCATCCCAGCCATCTAAAACAAGGACCAAACGCTTTAGCTGTAATCGCTCCACAAAGTCTAGCAACAACTGTTGGTGGCGCTCAATCTGATGAAACGATTCTTTTTTAGGTTTGTCACTACGCCCAAATCCGATCAAATCGGGGGCAACAACGCGGGCCGAGGACGACAACTCGGACAGCAATCTATTGAAAACATAGCTCCAACGCAACGAGGAATGCAAACAAAGCCACGTGATTGGGGCATCCGATGGCCCTTGGTCAACGTAGTGCATACGTAAACCAGATAGGCTGGGCAAATCGCTTAGATAAGCAAAGGCGTGCAGAGGGTAGGAGTCAAACCCCTCAAAAGCAGAATCCGGAGTTCTGAGGGCATCGTCTCGCAAAAAGGGGCGCTGAGACTCTTTTGCGCGAGCCTGCTGACGCCGCCGTTTGGTGAAAAAGTCAACAAGCAATGCACTGCACTGATCTGCCAGAATCCCCCCACAGATTATGGTTTGGTGATTCAGAGCACAGAGTGAAAAGAGATTAATCACAGAGCCTGCGGCCCCCGTTTTCGGCTCCGTTGCACCATAAACGACTCTACTGATGCGCCCGTTGAAAATCGCGCCAGAGCACATGACACACGGCTCAAGCGTCACATACAAAGTACATCCCTCAAGACGGTAGTTGCCTAAAATTTGTGCCGCAGCCCGCAATGCAAGCACTTCGGCATGTGCTGTTGGATCAGCTAGCGCTACAGGAGCATTGCGCCCTTTGGCAATAAGTTGACCATCTTTAACCACAACTGCACCTACGGGGATCTCCCCATCGCAGGCGGCCAACTCAGCCTCCTGCAGTGCCATACTCATCCAAAATTCATCCGAATAATTTGGAGCAGTCATTTGGATAAATAGCAATACAGCTAGAGAATATCTGAGTACCAAACACAAAACCCCCCAATCCTTATGGACTGGGGGGTATTGGGGCTATAAGAGCCTGACGATGACCTACTTTCACACGGGAACCCGCACTATCATCGGCGCAAAGTCGTTTCACTGTCCTGTTCGGGATGGGAAGGAGTGGTACCAACTTGCTATGGTCATCAGGCATAACTTGGTGCTGTGCTGTTCGTGGAACAGCCTAGCGAATTCATAGAGTTTGGAATCAGATTTTATGTGTTTTGACTGCGTCAACTTGGCATAACAATCTTTGAGCTTTGCACACAACCGTTAGTTGGGTGCGCTGGCTATCAAAGTTATAGGGTCAAGCCTCACGAGCAATTAGTATCAGTTAGCTTAACGCATTACTGCGCTTCCACACCTGACCTATCAACGTCCTGGTCTTGAACGACTCTTTAGGGGGCTCAAGGCCCCGGCAGATCTCATCTTGAAACGAGTTTCCCGCTTAGATGCTTTCAGCGGTTATCTCTTCCACACTTAGCTACTCGGCAATGCCACTGGCGTGACAACCGATACACCAGAGGTGTGTCCACTCCGGTCCTCTCGTACTAGGAGCAGGCTTCCTCAAATCTGCAGCGCCCACGGAAGATAGGGACCAAACTGTCTCACGACGTTTTAAACCCAGCTCACGTACCTCTTTAAATGGCGAACAGCCATACCCTTGGGACCGGCTACAGCCCCAGGATGAGATGAGCCGACATCGAGGTGCCAAACACCGCCGTCGATATGAACTCTTGGGCGGTATCAGCCTGTTATCCCCAGAGTACCTTTTATCCGTTGAGCGATGGCCCTTCCATACAGAACCACCGGATCACTATGTCCTGCTTTCGCATCTGCTCGACTTGTCAGTCTCGCAGTTAAGCACGCTTATGCCATTGCACTATCGTCACGATGTCCGACCGTAACTAGCGTACCTTCGAACTCCTCCGTTACGCTTTGGGAGGAGACCGCCCCAGTCAAACTGCCTACCATGCACTGTCCCCGATCCAGATAATGGACCTAGGTTAGAACCTCAAACACACCAGGGTGGTATTTCAACGTTGGCTCCATGAGATCTAGCGACCTCACTTCAAAGCCTCCCACCTATCCTACACAGATCTGTTCAAAGTCCAATACAAAGCTACAGTAAAGGTTCATGGGGTCTTTCCGTCTTTCCGCGGGGAGATTGCATCATCACAAACATTTCAACTTCGCTGAGTCTCAGGAGGAGACAGTGTGGCCATCGTTACGCCATTCGTGCAGGTCGGAACTTACCCGACAAGGAATTTCGCTACCTTAGGACCGTTATAGTTACGGCCGCCGTTTACTGGGACTTCAATCAAGAGCTTGCACCCCATCATTTAATCTTCCAGCACCGGGCAGGCGTCACACCCTATACGTCCACTTTCGTGTTTGCAGAGTGCTGTGTTTTTATTAAACAGTCGCAGCCACCGATTTTTTGCAACCCCTTTTGGCTCCCTCTGTACGAGTTCACCTACTTGGGGCATACCTTCTCCCGAAGTTACGGTATCAATTTGCCGAGTTCCTTCTCCTGAGTTCTCTCAAGCGCCTTAGAATACTCATCTCGCGCACCAGTGTCGGTTTGCGGTACGGTCGTCAATAGCTGAAGCTTAGTGGCTTTTCCTGGAAGCAGGGTATCACTCACTTCGTCTGCAAGCAGACTCGTTATCACCCCTCATCTAAGCCCGGCGGATTTGCCTACCAGGCACGACTACAGGCTTGAACCAACATATCCAACAGTTGGCTGAGCTAACCTTCTCCGTCCCCACATCGCACTATTGATCGGTACAGGAATATTGACCTGTTTCCCATCAGCTACGCATCTCTGCCTCGCCTTAGGGGCCGACTCACTCTACGCCGATGAACGTTGCGTAGAAAACCTTGCGCTTACGGCGAGGGGGCTTTTCACCCCCTTTAACGCTACTCATGTCAGCATTCGCACTTCTGATACCTCCAGCATCCGTTACCAGACACCTTCACAGGCCTACAGAACGCTCTCCTACCACGTGCAATAAATTGCACATCCGCAGCTTCGGTAACTGGCTTAGCCCCGTTACATCTTCCGCGCAGGACGACTCGATCAGTGAGCTATTACGCTTTCTTTAAATGATGGCTGCTTCTAAGCCAACATCCTGACTGTTTTAGCCTTCCCACTTCGTTTCCCACTTAGCCAATTTTAGGGACCTTAGCTGGCGGTCTGGGTTGTTTCCCTCTTGAGTCCGGACGTTAGCACCCGGTGCTCTGTCTCCCAAGCTGTACTCGTCGGTATTCGGAGTTTGCATAGGTTTGGTAAGTCGCCATGACCCCCTAGCCTAAACAGTGCTCTACCCCCGACGGTAATACTTGAGGCACTACCTAAATAGTTTTCGGAGAGAACCAGCTATTTCCAAGTTTGTTTAGCCTTTCACCCCTATCCACAGCTCATCCCCTAGTTTTGCAACACTAGTGGGTTCGGACCTCCAGTACCTGTTACGGCACCTTCATCCTGGCCATGGATAGATCACTTGGTTTCGGGTCTACACCCAGCGACTGATTCGCCCTATTCGGACTCGATTTCTCTACGGCTTCCCTATTCGGTTAACCTTGCCACTGAATGTAAGTCGCTGACCCATTATACAAAAGGTACGCAGTCACCCTTGCGGGCTCCTACTTTTTGTAAGCATGCGGTTTCAGGATCTATTTCACTCCCCTCCCGGGGTTCTTTTCGCCTTTCCCTCACGGTACTGGTTCACTATCGGTCGATTACGAGTATTTAGCCTTGGAGGATGGTCCCCCCATATTCAGACAGGATTTCTCGTGTCCCGCCCTACTTTTCTCTAACTTAGTACCACACGTCTGTTTTCGCATACAGGGCTATCACCTGCTATGGCCGAACTTTCCATTCCGTTTTGCTAACAGTCGTGCTATCACTAGAAGGCTCTTCCGATTTCGCTCGCCACTACTTTCGGAATCTCGGTTGATGTCTTTTCCTCGAGCTACTGAGATGTTTCAGTTCACCCGGTTCGCTTCGCATACCTATGTATTCAGTATGCGATACCTCTTGCAAGGTGGGTTTCCCCATTCAGAAATCTCCGGATCAAAGCTTATTTGCCAGCTCCCCGAAGCTTATCGCAGGCTATCACGTCTTTCGTCGCCTGTAATCGCCAAGGCATCCACCACATGCTCTTATTCACTTGACCCTATAACTTTGACATCTCTTTCAAGATATCGCCATTATTTTCAAGGAATTGCCAGGTCTTTCACCTGACGCGTTATGCCGTAATGTGAATTATTCTTCGACTCCAGGTATTTCTACCTTTCATCCGAGAACATTCGTCATTACTGAACTTCAATCAGCTTTCGCTTATTGAATATTCGTTTTGACGCAATCAAAAAATTGTCATCAGAGGCACGGTCTGCACTAAACCTTTACGAATGTGCAGTTTCCTCTGACAACTCTGATTCGACTCTATGAATTTTTAAAGAACAGCCGATTGATCAATCGATATTGATCAACAACAAAGTGGCCTTTTGCAAAGCCGCTTTGGTGTTGAAGTCCGATGCTTGTTGGTGGTGGAGGATGACGGGATCGAACCGACGACCCCCTGCTTGCAAAGCAGGTGCTCTCCCAGCTGAGCTAATCCCCCAGTTTCCTCTCACGTATCCGTCTATTGGAATATGGTGGGTCTAGTTGGGCTCGAACCAACGACCCCTGCGTTATCAACACAGTGCTCTAACCAGCTGAGCTACAGACCCATTCCGCCTTCTTGCGAATGACTTCGCAAGTCAGCAGCTTGTTCCAACAACCGATAAGTGTGGGCGTTCAATATTGAATGCAGTTTTCCAGAAAGGAGGTGATCCAGCCGCACCTTCCGATACGGCTACCTTGTTACGACTTCACCCCAGTCACGAACCCTGCCGTGGTAAGCGCCCTCCTTACGGTTAGGCTACCTACTTCTGGCAGAACCCGCTCCCATGGTGTGACGGGCGGTGTGTACAAGACCCGGGAACGTATTCACCGCGACATTCTGATCCGCGATTACTAGCGATTCCGACTTCACGCAGTCGAGTTGCAGACTGCGATCCGGACTACGACTGGCTTTATGGGATTAGCTCCCCCTCGCGGGTTGGCAACCCTCTGTACCAGCCATTGTATGACGTGTGTAGCCCCACCTATAAGGGCCATGAGGACTTGACGTCATCCCCACCTTCCTCCGGTTTGTCACCGGCAGTCCCATTAGAGTGCCCTTTCGTAGCAACTAATGGCAAGGGTTGCGCTCGTTGCGGGACTTAACCCAACATCTCACGACACGAGCTGACGACAGCCATGCAGCACCTGTGTTATGGCTCTCTTTCGAGCACTCCTCTATCTCTAAAGGATTCCATACATGTCAAAGGTGGGTAAGGTTTTTCGCGTTGCATCGAATTAAACCACATCATCCACCGCTTGTGCGGGTCCCCGTCAATTCCTTTGAGTTTCAACCTTGCGGCCGTACTCCCCAGGCGGTCAACTTCACGCGTTAGCTTCGTTACTGAGTCAGTGAAGACCCAACAACCAGTTGACATCGTTTAGGGCGTGGACTACCAGGGTATCTAATCCTGTTTGCTCCCCACGCTTTCGTGCATGAGCGTCAGTACAGGTCCAGGGGATTGCCTTCGCCATCGGTGTTCCTCCGCATATCTACGCATTTCACTGCTACACGCGGAATTCCATCCCCCTCTACCGTACTCTAGCTATACAGTCACAAATGCAGTTCCCAGGTTGAGCCCGGGGATTTCACATCTGTCTTATATAACCGCCTGCGCACGCTTTACGCCCAGTAATTCCGATTAACGCTTGCACCCTACGTATTACCGCGGCTGCTGGCACGTAGTTAGCCGGTGCTTATTCTTACGGTACCGTCATGGACCCCAGGTATTAACCAGAGTCTTTTCGTTCCGTACAAAAGCAGTTTACAACCCGAAGGCCTTCATCCTGCACGCGGCATGGCTGGATCAGGCTTTCGCCCATTGTCCAAAATTCCCCACTGCTGCCTCCCGTAGGAGTCTGGGCCGTGTCTCAGTCCCAGTGTGGCTGGTCGTCCTCTCAGACCAGCTACAGATCGTCGGCTTGGTAAGCTTTTATCCCACCAACTACCTAATCTGCCATCGGCCGCTCCGTTCGCGCAAGGCCTTGCGGTCCCCTGCTTTCATCCTTAGATCTTATGCGGTATTAGCAAAGCTTTCGCTTCGTTATCCCCCACGATCGGGCACGTTCCGATGTATTACTCACCCGTTCGCCACTCGTCAGCATCCGAAGACCTGTTACCGTTCGACTTGCATGTGTAAGGCATGCCGCCAGCGTTCAATCTGAGCCAGGATCAAACTCTACAGTTCGATCTTGATAAATTTAAAGTCTTTCGACTTAACTCATAAAAACGGAATTGAAGTGAACTTCACTTCTATTCTCATGAGCGTTTGTAGTGCTAAGCACTAGTTCCAAAGAACTTGGCACTCGCCATCAAACGCCCACGCTTATCGGCTGTATATTTTTAATGAACCGGATCACAAATCAACCGAAGTTTTCTTTGCTTTCCCGACTTAGCTGCAATCAGCTGAGCCTCGAATTCTAGCACAGTTTTTAAAGTCCTGTCAAACTTTGGGGTCTTTGCAGTTTGCAGCAATTACTCTTTTCAGAACAACTACTGCATTTAGCGCAGCCTTAAATTGTACAACAGTTTTTAACCCGCCGACAACAAAAACCTAACTTTCTGCAACCCCTTCGCTACCCCAACAATCTAAACCGTCTCAGTAGCGAAGCCCTCTATCATAGCACCGTTTTAGAGCACAAATCAAGCAAGCGAAGGTTTTCGGACAAAACACCAAGCCGCTCCATTCACACATCGTCACTCAAACCATTGCCTACCGGGCTATAGGAGGGAGCAGATTGGCAAGCCACCGACTGCTAGAACACACGCATCGACTCGCCAAAGAGACCTCCCTCAATAGAGGCCAGAAACAGAAACGACCGCCGAGGCGGTCGTTCATGGCGGAAAGCACTTCAATCAGTTAAGAGCAACGCGACTTCCATCTTTGTATGTGTAAAGCGTCACAGCTGGGGTAGTCAACTCGCCCTTGGCTGTGAAAGCAATGTTCGCAGTGACGCCTTTGTACTCTGCCTTGGAAATCAGCGGGACAAACACTTTGGGGTCCACGGAGTTAGCTCGCTTCATGGCGTCCGCCAACACCATGGCTGCGTCATAGGCGTAAGGGCTGTATATCTGAAATTGGCCAGGGAACTTGGCGTCATACCGTTTCTTCCACTCGGCGCCACCCTGCATCTTTCCAATCGAAGCTCCACCTGTGGCGCAAGTCACGTTCTTAAGCGCTGGCGTCTTGCCCGACAGCTCTGGCAGCTTTTCGGTGCACAGCGCGTCACCACCAAAGAACTTTGCGTCCCCAAGGCCCAACTGCTCCATCTGACGCAACATGGGTCCAGCTTGGGCATCCAACCCTCCATAAAAAATGGCATCAGGCTTCTTGTTCTTAATAGATGTCAAGATGGCCATGAAATCTGTCGCCTTGTCGTTTGTGAACTCTTCGCTCACAACTTTCAATCCCTTTTGCAACGCAGTGGCCTTGAAAACCGAAGCGACGCCTTGGCCATAGGCTGTGCGGTCATCAATGATCGCTACCGATTTGATCTTTAAATGGTCTGCACCAAACAATGCCAAGGCAGCTCCCAGCGCATTGTCATTGGCAATGAGACGGAAGGTGGTCTTGTGCCCAGGCTTCGTCAGATCGGGGTTTGACGCAGAGGCCGTGATGTGGGGCATGTCGCACTTGGCATAAATGGCCGACGCAGGAATGGACGTTCCTGACTGCAGATGACCCACCACACCGGCTACGCGCTGATCACACAGCTTTTGAGCCACGGCGGTAGCTTGACGTGGGTCCCCTGCATCGTCCTCGGCAGCAATCTCGAACTTGATCTTCTTGCCACCAATCACGAGGTTTTGGGCATTCAAGTCATCAATAGCCAGACGCACACCGTTTTCTGTGTCTTTGCCAATGTGGGCAATGCCACCAGAGACGGGCCCCGCATGGGCAATCTTGACCACTTGCACATCCTGGGCCATAGCCCCCGCAGAAATCAAAGAGCCCGCAGCAACAGCAGCCAGGGCAGAGAGAGAAAAAAGAGGCAAAGAAGAGCGCGACACAGTGAGAATCTCCAGAGTCAGTGAAACAGCCGAACGCACTGATTTGGGGCGCACAGCGCGCCAAGCATAACAGCCGCTTTATTCGCACAGACCGACTTTAGACCACGCTAATGCAGCATTCCTGCACCATTAAAGTGCCTGATAGTAGAGGTGCCTCAAGGGCATGCCAGAGGGCATTGAGCCTTCTCAAACACTCCCCTGGGATAATCGCTATCTATGTCTCTCCTGCCCCACCAGCTTGAATTGCTCTCCCCCGCGCGCGACGCCGATATCGGCATCGAAGCCGTCAACCACGGTGCCGATGCCGTCTACATCGGCGGCCCCGCCTTCGGCGCACGGGCTGGCGCGGGCAACGACATCCGGGATATCGAGCGCCTAGTCAAGCACGCCCACCGCTTCAACAGCCGCATCTTCATCACTCTGAACACCATCCTGCGCGACGACGAGCTCGAAGCCGCGCGCCGCATGGCCTGGCAGGTTTACGAGGCTGGCGCCGACGCGCTCATCATCCAGGACATGGGCCTGCTCGCTCTGGACGACATGCCGCCCATCCAGCTGCACGCCAGCACCCAGACCGACATCCGCACGCCCGAAAAAGCCCGCTTTCTGCAAGACGCGGGCCTGTCGCAGATCGTGCTGGCGCGCGAACTCACGGTGCAGCAGATCGCCGCCGTGCACAAGGCGCTGGGGCCCGTGGATGCACCGGGCCGCGCCAACATCGAGTTCTTCATCCACGGCGCGCTGTGCGTGGCCTACAGCGGCCAGTGCAACATCAGCCATGCACAGACCGGCCGCAGCGCAAACCGGGGCGACTGCAGCCAAGCCTGCCGCCTACCCTACCAGGTGACCGACGCGCAGGGCCGCTTCATCGCGCACGACAAGCATGTGTTGAGCATGAAGGACAACAACCAGAGCGACAACCTGCGAGCCCTCATTGACGCGGGCGTGCGCAGCTTCAAGATCGAGGGGCGCTACAAGGACATGGGCTACGTGAAGAACATCACCGCCCACTACCGCACGCTCATCGACGAGATCCTGGAAGAGCGCGAGAGCGCGGGCCGCCCGCTGTCGCGCTCGTCCAGCGGCAGCACCACCTTCACCTTCACGCCCGACCCTCTGCAGAACTTCAACCGCGAGTTCACCGACTACTTCGTCACAGGCCGCAAGGAAGACATCGGCGCGTTCGACACCCCCAAGAACCCCGGCCAGGCCATTGGCTGGGTGACCAAAGTGGGGCCGGACTTCGTTGAGCTGGAAGTGAGCGACCCGGCCACCGTGCTGCACAACGGCGACGGCCTGTGCTACTACGACCTGCACAAGGAGCTGGTAGGCATGGCCATCAACGTGGCCGAGCCCGTGTCCGCGCGCAGCGTGGGCCAGTGGCGCGTGTACCCCAAGGACCCGATGGAAGGCTTCAAGGACCTGCGCAAGGGCACCGAGGTCAACCGCAACCGCGACATGGACTGGGTGCGCACGCTGGAGAAAAAGTCCAGCGACCGCCGCATCGGCCTGTGGGCGCACCTGAGCGAGACGCCAGCCGGCTTCAGCCTGATGCTGACCGACGAAGACGGCAACGTGGGCTGCGCCGACGTGCCGCACGCCCACCAGAGCGCCACCGACGCCGCCAAGGCCGAAGCCAGCCTGCACGAGCAACTGGGCCGCTTCGGCGCCACCATCTTCGCGGTGCACGACATCGCGCTGCAACTGTCCGAGCCTTGGTTCGTGCCCGCGTCGGTGCTCAACGCGCTGCGCCGCGACGCACTGGCCGACCTGGAAGACTGCCGCGCGCGCAACTTTGCGCGCCTGCAGCGTGCGGTGCCGGTGGAGCCGCCCGTGCCCTACCCCGAAGACACGCTCTCGTTCCTGGGCAACGTGTTCAACCAGAAGGCGCACGACTTCTATGTGCGCCACGGCGTCAAGGTGATCGATGCCGCATACGAGGCGCACGAGGAAGAAGGTGAAGTCAGCCTCATGATCACCAAGCACTGCGTGCGCTTTTCGATGAGCCTGTGCCCCAAGCAGGCCAAGGGCGTGACGGGCGTGCAGGGCACCATCAAGGCCGAGCCGCTGATGCTGATCAACGGCAAGGAGAAGCTCACCCTGCGCTTTGACTGCAAGCCGTGCGAGATGCACGTGGTGGGCAAGATGAAGAAGTCGGTGCTCAACCAGCACGCCAAAGAGACAGAGGCGCTGGCCGTTCCGCTGCAGTTCTACCGTGCGCGGCCAGCGAGCAAACCGCTATCGAAATAATAGCTGCCAGCGCTTTATCAGAAAGCGCTAGAGGCATTTTTTATTGAAAATTTGGAGGCTGAAGTACTCTTGCATTGAGCCTACGTTTTGCCTGAGTTCGGCCTGCGTTTAGCGCATAAGCTCATAGCCAACGATTCGACCCATGCGCACCGCTCCGGTGCAAGAATGGCCGCTGCCGCCTGCGCGCACACCGTGCCGCAGGCGCTCTGTCAGCGTTCTCATTCCATCCAACGGGAGACCCCTCCGCATGAAGCTCGAAACCCTTGCCGTCCACGCAGGCTACTCGCCCGACCCCACCACCAAGGCCGTGGCCGTGCCCATCTACCAGACGGTGGCCTATGCCTTCGACAGCGCGCAGCACGGCG
This sequence comes from Acidovorax sp. 106, assembly GCF_003663825.1. NCBI lineage: Bacteria > Pseudomonadati > Pseudomonadota > Betaproteobacteria > Burkholderiales > Comamonadaceae > Acidovorax > Acidovorax sp. 106. The sequence goes on from NZ_RCCC01000001.1 coordinate 4,647,506, forward strand.
CGGACCTGTTCGATTTGAAAGTGCCGGGCAACATCTACACCCGCATCATGAACCCGACGACCGACGTGCTGGAAAAGCGCGTCGCGGCGCTCGAAGGCGGCATTGCGGCGCTGGCCGTGGCCTCGGGCATGGCGGCCATCACCTATGCCATCCAGACCATTGCCGAGGCGGGCGACAACATCGTGTCGGCCAGCACGCTCTACGGCGGCACCTACAACCTCTTTGCGCACACGCTGCCCCAGCAGGGCATCACCACGCGCTTTGCCGACCCGCGCGACCCGGCCAGCTTTGCGCAGCACATCGACGCGCGCACCAAGGCCATCTTCATCGAGTCCATCGGCAACCCACTGGGCAACGTGACCGACATCCGCGCGCTGGCCGATGTGGCCCATGCGCACGGCATTCCACTGATCGTGGACAACACAGTGCCCAGCCCCTACCTGCTGCGCCCCATCGAGCACGGCGCTGACATCGTGGTGCATTCGCTCACCAAGTACCTGGGCGGCCACGGCAACAGCGTGGGCGGGGCCATCGTGGACAGCGGCAAGTTCCCGTGGGCCGAACACAGGGCCCGCTTCCCACGCCTGAACGAGCCCGACGTGAGCTACCACGGGGTGGTCTACACCGAAGCCCTGGGCCCCGCCGCCTTCATCGGCCGCGCGCGCGTGGTGCCGCTGCGCAATACCGGCGCGGCGCTGTCGCCACAAAGCGCGTTTTTGATCCTGCAAGGCATCGAGACCCTGGCCCTGCGCATGGACCGCATCTGCGACAACACGCTGGCGTTGGCCAAGTACCTGCAAAGCCACCCCAAGGTGGAATGGGTGCGCTACGCGGGCCTGCCCGACCACCCGGACCACGCGCTGGTGCAGCGGCAGTCGGGCGGCAAGGCGTCCGGCATCCTGAGCTTCGGGCTCAAGAGCACCGACGCCGACCCGCGGGCGGCCGGTGCGCGCTTTCTGGATGCGCTGCAGCTCTTCACCCGCCTGGTGAACATCGGCGACGCGAAATCGCTGGCCACACACCCCGCATCGACCACGCACCGCCAGCTCAACCCCGAAGAGCTGGCCAAGGCGGGCGTGAGCGAGAGCATGGTGCGGCTGTCGGTGGGCATCGAGCACATCGACGACCTGCAGGCAGACCTGGTGCAGGCGCTGGAAAAGGTTTAGTACCCCCACAGCGACTCAATTCGCACGAAAGCATCACAACCGCGCCCTGCGACCAAGGGCCTTGAGCAGGAGCGGTATGTCAACGCAGCCCATGCTGAGCATGGCATGCACAATGCGCCAATGGAGCCTCAAAGAAAAAGCGAAGCAGTTCCGGCCCAACCAAGGCCCTTGCCTCTCGTCGCCCGGTGGCTACTTCTGCTTTTTGCTTTGGCCAATTTGGGGCTGGGCATTCTGGGTATCTTTATTCCCGGCTTGCCCACTACGGTGTTCATTTTGATGGCGGCCTGGGCCGCAGGCAAAAGCTCGCCGCGCCTGTATCGGTGGCTGTGGAATCACCGCCTGTTTGGCCCCATGCTGCGCAACTGGGCCAATGGAGGTTGTGTCAGCCGCCACGCCAAATGGGCTGCGACCGCAGTGATGTCATCCAGCACCGTGATCCTGCTGCTCAGCCACACAGCGCGCTGGGCTGTGGCCACAGCCATCACATGCATGGTGATCGTACTCGTTTGGCTGTGGAGAAGGCCTGAGCCCTGAGCCTTGTTTTTCACGAGATGCCCGATCTATTGAGATCGGCATATTTTTGTGTATATAATCTAAGTCTTGTTCCTCGATAGCTCAGTCGGTAGAGCGCCGGACTGTTAATCCGTAGGTCCCTGGTTCGAGCCCAGGTCGAGGAGCCAAGAATTCAAATGCCTTACACATCTAAGTAAAGCAATACATACCGATTATTCCTCGATAGCTCAGTCGGTAGAGCGCCGGACTGTTAATCCGTAGGTCCCTGGTTCGAGCCCAGGTCGAGGAGCCACTATAAAACCCTGCACCCCATGGTGCAGGGTTTTTTTTTGCCCCATCGCTGCTGCACGCGTTCCATTATTCTTCGATCATCTGGCAATACTTCCCGCCCCCCCCCCCCCGCACAAACTCCCTTCGCCCGATGGAATCACACCTACCCTGGCTCGAACCCAATGATCCCATGCCCACTCCGGATTGCGCATGGGGAATGGGCACCCCTGCCCCTGGACTGCTCGCTGCAGGCGGCGCACTAAACCCAGCCACTCTTCGCAATGCCTATGCGCAAGGCACCTTCCCATGGTTCAGCGAAGGGCAACCGATTCTCTGGTGGGCCCCCGACCCACGCATGGTCCTAAATACAAAGGACTTCAAACTGCACCCCTCTCTGCGCAAGACATTGCGCAAATTTCGGGATGACTCCCACTGCTCCATTCAAATCGATAGCACCTTCTCCTCAGTCATCCATGCCTGCGCCACCCGCGAACGCATCGGCCAAAACGGCACGTGGATCTTGCCATCCATGGTGCAAGCGTACGAACAACTCCACAACGAAGGCATTGCCCACAGCGTGGAAACCTGGATCGACGGAAAACTGGTAGGTGGTCTTTATTGCATCGCCCTAGGCAAGGCTGTGTTTGGAGAGTCAATGTTTGCCTATGCCACTGATGCCTCCAAAATTGCGCTGGCAGCACTGGTCTGCCTTGCGCGCGAGCACGATATTCCGTGGATTGACTGCCAGCAAAACACCCCCCATCTGGCATCGCTTGGCGCCAAGGAGATGCCCAGAGATCTGTTCCTGGCGGGCATTCAAAAGCTGCACCGACAGCCAGAGATCCCATGGGAGTTCAAGTCCGTATACTGGTCGCAGTTGTTGCCCAACTGACCATCCCGGCATGACGCACCTGAACGAACTCCCACTGCAAGCCCTGCAGTACTACGCGACAGCGCCCTACCCTTGCAGCTATCTCCCAGATCGACTGGCACGCTCTCAGGTCGCAACCCCCAGCCACCTGATTCAGAACACGCTGTACTCCGACTTGGTAGCCAAAGGGTTTCGGCGCAGCGGCATGTTCACCTATCGACCGTATTGCGATGGCTGCCATGCATGCAAGCCCCTGCGGGTTTTGACAGCAGAGTTCAAGCCCGACAGAAGCCAAAAACGTGCTCACGCTCGCCACATCGCGCTTCAGGCACAAGTGCTTCGGCTTTGCTTTGTGCCAGAGCACTACCAGCTGTACCAACGCTACCAAAAAGGGAGACATGCGGGTGGCGGCATGGACCAGGACAATATTGACCAATACACCCAATTCCTGCTGCAAAGCAGGGTGAACTCCCGCCTCGTAGAGTTCAGAGAACCCATGCCAGATGGCAACCCAGGGCCCCTCAAAATGGTGTCCATACTGGACGTGCTAGACGACGGCATCTCTGCCGTTTACACGTTTTATGAACCAGAGCCCAACTGCAGCTACGGCACCTACAACGTCTTGTGGCAAATAGAACAGGCCCGAGCACTCCACTTGCCCTACGTGTATCTCGGGTATTGGATCGAGCAAAGCCAAAAAATGAACTATAAGGCTCGCTTCATGCCCCACGAAACCCTGGAAAACCAAGGCTGGCAACGCAAAAGCAGTCTCTGAAGCGTATTGGTGGCCTCGCAAGAGGACGCGCTGAAGCGCAATCGGCAGGAATGGATGGGATGCACCTTTGACGCGCTTGCCCATTCAAACCCCAGGAGCTCTCAGACTTGAGGCCCATGCGCCATTTCAGCACAAGCTATTCGCCGTGTATTCACCGCGCATCGCACTTTGCCCCCATACCGCAGAGACTGCAACGTGACCCTAGAGAAATTGCCAACAGACGCCCAGCCAAACAGGGCATTCGCTTCGCATTTCACAAGGTAAGATGCCACGGCATATGCTGCATTACCGCCCATGAAAAAATCAGACCCCGACGTCCCAGCAAAGCCCAGCGTTCAGGTTCTCGAACGCATGTTCACGTTGATTGATGTCTTGGCCTCGCGAGAGGACGCGATCTCTCTTAAAGAGATTAGCGAGAAAACAGGGTTGCACCCATCCACCACCCATCGCATCCTGAATGACCTGACCATCGGCAGGTTTGTGGACAGGCCTGAGTCTGGCAGCTACCGGTTGGGCATGCGCCTGCTGGAGCTCGGTAACCTGGTCAAAGCACGGTTGAGCGTGCGCGATGCGGCGTTGGCCCCTATGCGCAACCTCCACAAACTGATCCAGCAACCCGTGAACCTAAGCATGCGGCAGGGCGACGAGATTGTTTATATCGAGCGCGCCTACAGCGAGCGCTCAGGCATGCAGGTGGTCCGGGCCATTGGCGGCAGAGCCCCTCTGCATCTGACATCTACCGGAAAACTGTTCCTTGCGCTGGACGACCCACAGCGTGTACGAGCCTACGCCACCCGCACGGGCCTGGCAGGCCATACCCGCAACAGCATTACCCAATTACCCATCCTCGAGAGAGAGCTGGCGAAGGCGCGCCAGTATGGGATTGCCCGGGACAATGAGGAACTGGAGCTGGGGGTGAGGTGCATGGCCGCTGGGGTCTACGATGACCAAGGCAAGCTGGTGGCAGGCCTCTCGATCTCCGCCCCCGCAGACCGACTGGATGAGGGCTGGCTAGCCAAACTTCAATCGACGGCCCAAGAAATATCGTTGGCTCTGGGCTACTCGGCAGAGCGCAGCCAATCACTGGCAACACCACAACAGACCACCGTCCGCACCAAAGGCTGAGCGCGCGACCCACATCCATGGGCCTTGATGCGCAGTGGCAAGGGATGCAAAGCAAAGATATGGTCGATACAAATAAATTGAGCCTGTCGCTCACCACGAACAGGCTCAACCCAACAGTGACCGGGAGCGAGGGAACGCCCCCCTCTAACCGCTCATCCGTGCCCACCCTTCGCCACCACTTTAGAACCGCTGCCACCAAACGATGAGGCGGACTCTACCCAGTGCCTCACACGCTCAGCGTCACCCAGGCGGCTGAACTTGCCTGCGGAATCCAGAAACACCATGATCAACTTGCGACCTGCAATTTCGGCCTGCATGACCAGGCAACGCCCAGCTTCAGAGATATAACCCGTTTTCTGCAGCCCAATATCCCACGTGGGATTTTTCACCAGGCCATTGGTGTTGTTGTACTGAAGCGTCTTGCGCCCCACCGCCACTTCGTAGCTGGGTGATGTGGAAAGCTCGCGCAGCATAGGGTCGCCATGGGCCACGTTGACCAAGGTGGCCAAATCACGGGCACTGGATTGGTTTTGGCTCGAGAGCCCCGTAGGCTCAACGTAACGCGTATCGGCCATGCCAATAGCGCGTGCCTTGGCATTCATCAGGCCCACAAAGGTACCCAGCCCGCCAGGATAGGTACGCCCTAGGGCATGTGCCGCGCGGTTCTCGCTAGACATCAAGGCCAGATGCATCATCTCGCCACGGGTCAGCGTGGTGCCAACGCTCAGACGGGAGCGACTGCCCTTTTCAGTATCCACATCATCTTGCGTGATGGTGATGGGCTCGTCCATGGGCAGGTGCGCTTGGCTGATGATCAAACCCGTCATCAGCTTGGTCAGCGAGGCAATGGGCAACACTGCATGGTCATTTTTGCTGAGCAGAACCTCATGGGTGTCCTGATCAATCACCAGAGCCACGCTGGACTTGAGGTCCAGAGGATCGGAGACCTCATGCAGTCCGGCCATTTGGCCAAACGACAACTTGGCAGGCACGATAGCGGCGCGCGATGCTGCCTGCACCTTAGAAGAACGTTCTGCAGCTTGCGCAGCAACGCGGGTTCGTCCCTTGGCGGGACGGTCGGCGTTGCGCAAAACGGCCGCAACACGGCGGGTATCTGCCGTCTTTTTGGTAGCAGCCGTCGCCGAAGGGGCCGCTTTTTTGACGGTCACACGCTTGCGCTCAGCGGCATCGGCTGCCGGAGCCACCAACGCAGAACTGATGACAACAAGGCTGATTACAGAGAGAGCCCGGCTCACTGCGGCGCGAAGGCGATGGTGCATCCAAGTGCTCCAAACGTTAGTAAATGTGTTGCAGTGTACAGAATCAAAAAAAGTCGCGCAAGATCAATACCTTGCACGACTTTTAATGAAATTGGTTGAATTATAAATTGCTTACTCAACCCTGCGCTGCCACCCTGTCCGCTTTACTTTGTAACTTGTTCAGAGCGCTCAGGTACGCCTTGGCGGAAGCAACCACGATGTCTGGGTCCGCCCCCACCCCATTCACAACCCGGCCGCTGTTCTGCAATCGCACCGTCACTTCGCCTTGGCTCTCTGTAGATCCACTGATAGCGTTGACCGAGTACAGCACCATCTCTGCGCCACTCTTGACGTGGGACTCAATGGCTTTCAACGAGGCGTCTACAGGGCCATTGCCGACCGACTCGCCATGCACTTCGGCACCGTCGACAGTGAAAACAACACGCGCTCTGGGCTGTTCACCTGTCTCGCTTTGCTGGAACAGTGACACAAACCCGTACTGCTCGCGCTCGCTGGTCACGCTTTCATCGCTCACAAGGGCCAGAATATCCTCGTCAAAAATCTCGCTCTTGCGATCGGCAAGCTCCTTGAAGCGAGTGAAAGCCGCGTTGATTTCTGTCTCACTGTCCAGACTCACTCCCAGCTCTTGAAGCCGCTGCTTGAATGCATTGCGGCCGCTGAGCTTGCCCAACACAATCTTGTTGGCACTCCAGCCCACATCTTCAGCACGCATGATTTCGTAGGTGTCACGGGCCTTGAGCACGCCATCCTGGTGAATGCCCGATGCGTGTGCAAAGGCATTCGCGCCCACCACAGCCTTGTTGGGCTGCACCACAAAACCCGTGGTTTGGCTCACCATGCGGCTGGCCGCCACAATGTGCTGGGTGTCAATGCCAAGATCCAGGTTGAAATAGTCACGGCGCGTCTTGATCGCCATGACCACTTCTTCCAGCGAGCAGTTGCCTGCACGCTCACCCAGGCCATTGATCGTGCACTCCACTTGGCGCGCACCGCCAATCTTCACTCCGGCAAGCGAGTTGGCCACTGCCATGCCCAAGTCGTTGTGGCAATGCACTGACCAGACGGCTTTGTCGCTGTTCGGGATGCGCTCACGCAACGTCTTGATGAAGTTACCGTACAACTCTGGGATCGCATAACCCACGGTGTCCGGGACATTGATGGTGGTGGCGCCCTCGGCAATCACAGCCTCCAGCACACGGCACAAAAAGTCGGGTTTGCTGCGATAGCCATCTTCGGGGCTGAATTCAATGTCGGCCACCAGGTTGCGTGCGAATCGCACAGACTGCTTGGCCTGCTCCAGCACTTGCTCGGGTGTCATGCGCAGCTTCTTCTCCATGTGCAGCGGAGACGTTGCGATGAAGGTATGGATGCGAGCGGAGTTGGCCCCTTTGAGCGCCTCTGCAGCGCGCGCGATGTCACGGTCGTTGGCGCGCGACAACGAGCAAATCGTGGAGTCCTTGATGGCATTGGCAATCGCCTGCACCGCCTCAAAGTCGCCGTTGGAGCTGGCAGCAAATCCGGCTTCGATCACATCCACCTTCAGGCGCTCAAGCTGACGCGCAATGCGCAGCTTCTCGTCCTTGGTCATGGACGCGCCGGGGGATTGCTCGCCATCGCGCAAGGTGGTGTCAAAAATGATGAGTTTGTCTGCCATGTCGTTTCTCCTGGTACTGGTGGGGTTAGCCCGCAACGCTCAAAAACTGCCGCCCAATGAAAAAGGCCCGCTGCGGGTGCATACGGGCCTTTGTAGAAAAGTGTGCGCGTGCGCCTACTGTCTCCGCCCGTGGGGAGGTAGCAGTAGAGCCAGAGCGAACATATTCATGCGTTGCAATGTAGCACAAGTCCACAACCACGGGCACTTTCACTTGTGAAGTCCACGCTCGTCCGGCTCATCGGTGGAGGTGCTGATCACACTGCTGTGCTGCCCTTTGGCTTTGCGCCATCCGTAGACGCCATAGCCACTTACGCCGTACAACACAAACACGCCAAACAGCACAATTGGTGGGTGGATGTTGATGATGGCAATACCCAGCGCAATCAACACGATGGCGGCAAAGGGCACGCTCTTTTTCATCTGGATATCTTTGAAGCTGTAAAACGGCACATTGGTCACCATGGTGAGGCCCGAGTACAGCGTGAAGGCAAACATCACCCAGGTGATCTGCGACCAGCTGAGCCATGCATCTTCTCCTGGATGCACGCCCAACTCGGTCATCAGCCAGATAAAGCCAGCCACCAAGGCCGCCGCAGCGGGTGAAGGCAGCCCCTGAAAATAGCGTTTGTCCACCACGCCGGTGTTCACATTGAAGCGCGCCAAGCGCAGCGCGGCGCAGGCACAGTACACAAACGCTGCAATCCAACCCCAACGTCCCAGGCCTTGCAGCGACCACTCATAGGCAATCAAAGCCGGTGCGGCACCAAACGACACCATGTCAGACAACGAGTCCATCTGCTCGCCAAACGCGCTCTGGGTGTTGGTCATCCGAGCGACCCGCCCATCCAGGCTGTCCAGCACCATCGCACAAAAAACACCCACGGCAGCCATATCGAAGCGGCCATTCATCGCCATGACAATGGAATAAAAGCCACCGAACAACGCCGCCAGCGTGAACAGATTGGGCAGGATGTAAATGCCCTTGCGACGCTTGCGAACCATGACACCGGCGTTGTCGCTGGGCTTATTGCCATCATGCATCAAACAGACCTCCAGCGCTTTATAGACAAGCGCAAACAGCTATTACATTTATAGCAAATCAATCCAAGGACGCGAAAGCGCCACACCTATCGCCAGACCACCTCCGCCAGCCAGACGAAAGAGGCAGTGTAGCCTCTGCCAACCCTGCCGACGGAGCCAATGAAAAAGGCCACCGAAGTGGCCTTTGGACGCTTCACACCGGAAGAGTCAGTTGCGGGTCTGATCGACCAGCTTGTTCTTGGCGATCCAGGGCATCATGGCGCGCAACTGGCCGCCCACCTTTTCGATGCTGTGGTCGGCCGTGTTGCGACGGCGGGCTGTCATCGACGGGTAGTTCAGGCGGCCTTCCTGGATGAACATCTTGGCGTAGTCGCCGTTCTGGATGCGCTTGAGCGCATTGCGCATAGCGGCGCGCGATTGCTCGTTGATCACCTCAGGACCGGTCACGTACTCGCCGTATTCGGCGTTGTTCGAGATCGAGTAGTTCATGTTGGCAATGCCGCCTTCGTAGATCAGGTCTACGATGAGCTTGAGCTCGTGCAGGCACTCGAAGTAGGCCATTTCAGGAGCGTAGCCAGCTTCGACCAGGGTTTCGTAACCCATCTTGATCAGCTCAACGGCACCGCCGCACAGCACGGCTTGTTCGCCGAACAGGTCGGTCTCGGTTTCTTCCTTGAAGTTGGTCTCGATGATGCCAGCCTTGCCACCGCCGTTGGCAGCGGCGTAGCTCAAGGCCAGGTCACGGGCCTTGCCGGACTTGTCTTGGTGCACAGCGACCAGGTGGGGCACGCCGCCGCCTTGGGTGTAAGTGTTGCGCACAGTGTGGCCTGGGGCCTTGGGGGCGACCATCCACACGTCCAGGTCGGCGCGGGGCACGACTTGGTTGTAGTGCACGTTGAAACCGTGGGCAAAAGCCAGCGAAGCGCCTTGCTTGATGTTGGGTTCGACGTTGTTCTTGTACACGGCTGCGATGTCTTCATCGGGCAGCAAGATCATGACCACGTCAGCCGCCTTCACCGCGTCGTTGACTTCCAGCACGTTCAGGCCAGCCTTGCCAACCTTGTCCCACGAGGCACCGCCCTTGCGCAGGCCGACCACGACCTTCACGCCGCTGTCGTTCAAGTTTTGTGCATGGGCGTGACCTTGCGAGCCGTAGCCAATGATGGCCACGGTCTTGCCCTTGATCAGGCTCAGGTCGGTGTCTTTGTCGTAGAAAACTTTCATGGGTCGCTCCGGTTGAAATACGTTGTTGGGGGTTGAAAACTAAACGGTCGATTGTCTTATATCGGATTTGAATTTAGCCGGATGGCTGAGCGAGGAGTCGCAGACAGTGCTTTGGCACGGCACGCTACCCCACGACGCAAGCCGGTCGAAGGCAAATCCGTCACACGCGCAGAATGCGCTCGCCGCGGCCAATGCCACTGGCACCAGTGCGGACAGTTTCGAGAATGGCGGTGCGGTCGATGGCCTGCAGGAACGCATCGTTCTTGGACTGATCGCCCGTCAGCTCGATGGTGTAGCTCTTCTCAGTCACATCAATGATGCGGCCACGGAAGATGTCGGCCATGCGCTTCATCTCCTCGCGCTCCTTGCCCACAGCACGCACTTTCACCATCATGAGCTCACGCTCGGTGTAGGCGCCTTCGGTGAGATCGACCACCTTGACCACTTCGATGAGACGGTTCAGGTGCTTGGTGATCTGCTCGATCACGTCGTCGGAACCCGTGGTCTGGATCGTCATGCGCGAAAGCGATGGATCCTCCGTGGGGGCCACGGTGAGGGATTCAATGTTGTAGCCACGGGCAGAGAAAAGGCCCACGACGCGCGACAGCGCACCGGGTTCGTTTTCCAGCAAAACGGCAATGATGTGTTTCATGGTGATGGATTCCTCTTTTCGCTGCCCTCCCCTGCGCACGGTAATGCGCAGGCTTGGCAGACAATAGATTCGTCAAAAAATGCTATTAATTAGATAGCTGCTAGCGCTTGTCAAATAAGCGCCGGATGCCGATATGGCTTAAAGGTCTTCCGACCCCAGCAACATTTCGGTAATGCCCTTGCCGGCTTGCACCATGGGGAACACGTTCTCCGTGGGATCGGTACGGAAGTCCAGGAACACCGTGCGATCCTTGAGCCTGCGGGCTTCGCGCAAGGCCGGCTCCACATCCTGAGGGCGCTCGATGAGCAAGCCCACGTGACCATAGGCCTCTGCCAATTTCACGAAATTGGGCAGCGCATCCATGTAGCTGTGGCTGTAGCGGCCCGAGTATTCGATCTCTTGCCACTGGCGCACCATGCCCAGGTACCGATTGTTCAACGCGCAGATCTTGATCGGCGTGTTGTACTGCAGGCAGGTAGACAGTTCCTGGATGTTCATCTGCACCGAGCCCTCACCCGTGATGCAGAACACCTCGGAATCCGGCTTGGCCAGCTTGATGCCCATGGCGTAAGGAATGCCCACGCCCATAGTGCCCAGGCCACCGGAGTTGATCCAGCGGCGTGGCTCGTCAAAACGGTAGTACTGCGCCGCCCACATCTGGTGCTGCCCCACATCGGACGTGACGTAGGCGTCCGCATCCTTGGTCATGTTCCAGAGCGTTTCCACCACGTACTGCGGCTTGATCACCTCGGGCGAGCCCATGTCGTACTTGAGGCAGTTGCGGCTGCGCCAGGCTTCGATCGTGTCCCACCATGCCGACAAGGCGCCAGCATCAGGACGCGTGCTGCTCTCGCGGATCATGGAGATCAGCTCGGTCAGCACATCCTTCACATCGCCCACGATGGGCACATCCACCTTCACGCGCTTGGAGATGCTGGATGGATCGATATCGATGTGGATGATCTTGCGGTCGTTCTGTGCAAAGTGCTTGGGGTTGCCGATCACTCGGTCATCAAAGCGAGCCCCCACAGCCAGCAGCACATCGCAGTTCTGCATGGCGTTGTTGGCTTCGATGGTGCCGTGCATGCCCAGCATGCCCAGGAATTTGCGGTCCGAAGCCGGATAGGCACCCAAGCCCATCAGCGTGTTGGTGACGGGATAACCCAGCATGTCCACCAACGTGCGCAACTCATTAGTGGCATTGCCCAAAAGCACACCACCGCCCGTGTAGATGTAGGGGCGCTTGGCCGCCAGCAGCAGTTGCAAGGCTTTGCGGATCTGACCACTGTGGCCCTTGCGCACAGGGTTGTAAGAGCGCATTTCCACGCTCTGCGGGTAGCCCGTGTAAGGCACCTTTTTGAAGGAAACGTCCTTGGGGATATCCACCACCACCGGGCCCGGACGGCCCGTGCGCGCGATGTGGAATGCCTTTTTGAGCGTCATGGCAAGATCGCGGGGATCTTTGACCAGAAAATTGTGTTTAACGATGGGGCGGGTGATGCCCACCGTATCGCACTCCTGGAAAGCATCAAGCCCGATGGCAGCCGTAGGCACCTGACCAGAGATGATGACCATGGGAATGCTGTCCATGTAGGCCGTGGCAATGCCGGTCACAGCATTCGTCAAACCAGGCCCCGAAGTGACCAGCGCCACCCCTACTTCACCAGTGGCGCGGGCGTAACCATCAGCGGCATGCACAGCGGCTTGCTCGTGGCGCACCAGAACGTGCTGAATGGTGTCTTGCTTGTAGAGGGCGTCGTAGATGTAGAGAACAGCACCGCCGGGGTAGCCCCAGATGTATTGCACATTCTCTGCTTGCAGCGATTTGACGAGAATCTCGGAACCCATCAGCTCCGGCGATCCAGCGGCGGAGGCTTGTGCGGCGGCAGCGGCCACGTTGAGTTCTGCTTTGGAAATTTCCATGATCAACCTTTGTGAATTTCTCTGACGAAAAACCTTGGGTGCTCCTTGCGTGTGCTCTTGTGAAGCCAGCTTGGAACTTGAGGCCAAGGACATGGGCGGGATGATTACCGCGCCGGACCGTGACCCGTTTGCCTTTTGAATTGCTTTTGGATTATCGCACTGCAACACACATACACACGATGCATTTCAAAAAAAACATCAAAAATGCGATAATCGAAAGCTGCGCAGCTCCATAGGCCCTCCTTTTTGGCCGAAGATCGCGCACCATTCCCGGGCCCATTTGTCTTGGCAACTGAACAAGAACTCTCCGATTTCCTCAAAAGTGTAGAAAAGCGCGCTTTCAAGCGTTCGCTTTACCACGTTCGCAATGAGGAAGCGGCCCTGGACATTGTGCAGGACAGCATGCTCAAGCTGTCGGAGCACTATGGGGATAAGCCCGTCGCAGAGCTGCCCATGCTTTTTCAGCGCATCCTGTCCAACTGCACCCTGGACTGGTTCCGGCGCCAAAAAACGCGCAATGCACTGTTTTCGAACATGAGCGACTTCGAAGGCCCTGGCGAAGATGGCATGGATTTTGATTTGCTGGAGGCATACTCAGGCCCCGACAACGGTGAGCGCGCCGCAAGTGCAGAAGACGAGACCACCAGAGCACAGACCTTTCGGGAAATTGAGGCGGAGATCCAAGAATTGCCAGCACGTCAACGGGAAGCATTCCTCATGCGTTATTGGGAAGAAATGGATGTTGCAGAGACGGCTGCTGCAATGGGCTGCTCGGAAGGCAGCGTGAAAACGCACTGCTTCAGAGCCATCCAGACCCTGAGCAAGGCACTGAAGGCCAAAGGAATCGAGTTATGAACACCGCACCAAACCACGCTACCGAAGCAGCTGCAGACCAATTTGCGCGCCGCGTTGCGGCCAGAATGGCGCAGGGCACCGATGACTTGCCTTATGACATTACCGAGCGCCTGCGCGCGGCACGCGTGCAAGCCCTGGCCAAGCGCAAGGTGGTTTCGCCTGTCCGCAAAGCGGCGCCTGCGCCGGTTGTTCTTCGATCTGGCTCTAGCGCGATTTTGGGTCGCGGCGGCGATGGAGGCTGGTGGAATGCCTTGGTGTCGGCCATTCCCCTGATGGCACTGGTGATTGGACTTTTCGCCATCAACATCGCACAAGATGAAAATGGCCTCAATGAAGTGGCCGAAGTGGATGCCGCCCTTTTGACCGATGACTTGCCGCCAGAGGCCTATACAGATCCTGGATTCATGCAGTTCCTCAAAACCTCGGCTACCGCGCGCAACTGACCCTGCCGGATACCCCACACTACGCGCCCTGCATGCACACAGACAAGACCGTTGCGCCCACCAACATGCCAGCCATCGTGCTGGCTTTGGTGCTTTTGGGCGCCGTGGCGGCAGGCAGCTTTCCAGTGGCGCAATATGTGCTGATGGCGCCAAGTACCCTGCTGCCCGCCCCTAATCCCAAGCCCATCAATGCACGCCCTGCGAACATGGCAAGCGCCGACCGCACGCCGGATACGCTTTCTGAAATTGCCTCCGGACCAGGCTGGGAAACCCTGACCACCCCGCAAAAATTGGCCCTCTACCCTCTGGCAGAACGCTGGGCTGTATTGAGCGAGAGCCAAAAACGCCGCTGGCTGGCTCTGTCCCAAACCTTTGCGGCCCTTCCGGCCGAAGAGCAGGACAAACTGCACAACCGGATGACCGAGTGGGCCAATTTGAGTGGGCGCCAGCGCAGCCAGGCACGATTGAACTACGCCGATGCGCAACGCCTGGACCCCAGCGAAAAACGGGCGCAGTGGGAGGCCTACCAAGCCCTGAGCGAAGAAGAAAAGCGGCTCTTGGCGGCCGATGCGCCAGCCAAACCCGCAGGTGCGGCCACCGCCTTGCGGCCGGTGGCTCCGCAAAAGCTGGCCAAAGTTCCTGCCGCAACACAGGCAGGCCCGGCACGCGCCAACCCCCCCAAAATCACGCCGGTGGACCCTCACACGCCCCGCCCCATGGTTGCGCCTGCAGCCATTGCTGCCCCCTCGGATACCGTCTCCAGCCCTTCAGCACCGGTGGTCGTGGAGACAAATCCTGTGAGCATTCCCTCGGCAACGGGCTCGTCCCTGCCACCGCTGCCCCCCACATCCAGTGCACCAGAGCCTGTCGCCGCGCCTGCTCGCCCCGAAGATCTGGGCTACCAACCGCAGTGATACGCTTGCGGCATGTCCGCCCGTCCTGATTTCACTGTGCCCCAGCCTTCGCCTCCGTTCACCATCGCCCCGCAGCAAGCCCCCAGCCTGAAGCGGCGCATGGCCTGCTGGCTGTACGAAGGCATCTTGATGTTTGGCGTTGTATTCATTGCGTCGTATCTGTTTGATACGCTCAGCCAATCTCGCCATGCACTGGACAATCGCTACCTGCGCATGGGCTTTCTGTTCATCGTGTTTGGGATCTACTTCGCATGGTTCTGGGCCAAAGGACAAACGTTGGCGCAAAAAACCTGGCACATCCGCGTAGTGAGCCCCTCTGGTCAACCCATTACGCAAACACGCGCCTTGCTGCGGTACGTGCTCTGCTGGGTGTGGTTTTTGCCTCCGTTGGCGGCTTACTCCACCGGCATTCCGGTGTTGGAAGTGCTCGTTCTGCTGGCCGGCTGGGTCGCCGTGTGGGCCATTTTGAGCCGATTCCACCCCACCCAGCAGTTCTGGCACGATGCATTGGCTGGCACCCGTCTGGTGCATTTCGTTCAAGCTAAAAAATAAAAACCCAGCCGCGCGCATCCATGCGCGCCTGGCCAACACATCCCTGCGCATGCCATCCACGCCGCCCCACTCCTCAAACCCCGCCAACCCCCAAAAAAGCCGCACAGGCCTGAACCGGGTATGGCACGCCGCAGGCTACTCCATCGAAGGCTTGAAGGCCGGTTGGCAGGAAACCGCCTTCCGCCAGGAAGCCCTCGCGGCCATTGTGCTGCTGCCAGTGGCCTGCTGGCTGGGCAAGTCATGGGTAGAGGTAGCCCTGCTGGCGGGGTCGGTCATCATTGTGATGATTGTGGAGTTGCTCAACACAGGCATTGAAACAGCCATCGACCGCATTGGCCCCGAGTGGCACGATTTGTCCAAACGCGCCAAGGACATGGGCAGCGCTGCGGTGCTGCTGGCGCTCTTGCTCTGTGGTGGCATCTGGGCCGCCGCCCTCTTTCAAAGGTTTTTCCATGGCTAGCCCCGCTTTTTCTATTTGTGTGTATTGCGGCTCCCGCCCCGGCGAGAACCCCGCATTTGCCCAAGCCGCGCAAGCTGTGGGGCAATGGATTGGAGAGCATGGAGGGCAGTTGGTTTATGGCGGAGGGCGCGGCGGACTCATGGGTGTGGTGGCCGAGGCCACACGCCTGGCAGGGGGCCGTGTGGTGGGGGTCATCCCGCAAGCCTTGGTGGACAAGGAACTGGCCAACCGCCAATGCGATGAACTACACATCGTGCAAACCATGCACGAACGCAAGGCCATGATGGCCGAACGCAGCGACGCTTTTATTGCGCTGCCAGGCGGCATTGGCACATTTGAAGAGCTGTTTGAGGTGTGGACCTGGCGCCAGCTGGGCTACCACGGCAAGCCCCTGGGTCTGCTGAACGTGGCGGGCTACTACGACGGCTTGCTGGGCTTTTTGCGCACCAGCGTGGCCAGTGGGTTCATGGGAGAGTGGCAGATGGAACTGCTGCAAGCCGATATCTCGGCAGAGCCCTTGCTGCGCAATCTGGTGCAAGCCACAGGGCCTGGGCAAGCCCCCACCGCGCTGCGCTCAGTCATCTGAGCCAGCCTGGTGCGGCATCCCAGGGCCGCATCCAACACAGCTGAGCCGTGCCATTCAGCAGGCCCTGGCGAATGCCCCCTCCACAGCCGCAGAGAGGGCAAGCACATCAAATAGCCGCGTCGTCCAGATCCCCAGTGCGGATGCGCACCACACGCTCCACGGCCGTGACGAAAATCTTGCCGTCACCAATCTTGCCAGTGCGGGCCACATTCACGATGGCATCCACGCAGCGGTCCACGTCTTCGGTCTTCACGGCCACTTCCACCTTCACCTTGGGCAAGAAGTCAACCACGTACTCTGCGCCGCGGTACAGCTCGGTGTGGCCTTTTTGACGGCCAAAACCTTTGACCTCGGTCACCGTCAAGCCCGTCACGCCGCATTCGGCCAGGGCCTCACGGACTTCTTCCAGCTTGAACGGCTTGATAACTGCGGTGATCATTTTCATGGGTGGGTCTCCTGGGAATGTCAAAAAGGCTTTGGGCCGGGGATTGAAAAAAGCGAACCAGACAGAACCCGTCAGGCCCGGAATTGGTTGGTGATAGGGTAACGCCAGTCTTTGCCAAAACTGCGGCGCGTGACGCGAACCCCTACAGGGGCCTGGCGACGCTTGTACTCATTGAGCTTGATGA
Organism: Acidovorax sp. 106; assembly: GCF_003663825.1. NCBI lineage: Bacteria > Pseudomonadati > Pseudomonadota > Betaproteobacteria > Burkholderiales > Comamonadaceae > Acidovorax > Acidovorax sp. 106. The sequence continues at coordinate 4,664,439 of NZ_RCCC01000001.1, forward strand.
GGCGCGTGACACGCTCGACATCAGCACGGGCAAAACCGGCGGCAATGATGGACTCAATGGGCTCGTCATTCTCCATGTACCGGGCCACGATGGCGTCCAGCACCTCATAGGGCGGCAAGCTGTCCTGGTCTTTCTGGTCGGGGCGCAGTTCGGCACTGGGCGGGCGGGTGATGATGCGATCTGGGATCGGGTTGGCGCCCGCGCCATACGGGTCGTTGGCATTGCGCCAGCGCGCAAGGTCAAACACCCGCGTCTTGGCCACATCCTTGATGACGGCAAAGCCTCCGGCCATGTCGCCGTACAGCGTGCAGTAGCCTGTCGCCATCTCGCTCTTGTTGCCCGTGGTCAGCACCACCGCACCAAACTTGTTGGACAACGCCATGAGCAGCGTGCCGCGAATGCGCGCCTGCAGGTTCTCTTCGGTCGTGTCTTCAGGCAAGCCCGCAAACTCGGTGGCCAGCGCTGCCTTGAAGGCTTCAAACTGGGGTTTGATCGAAATTTCGTCGTAGCGCACGTTCAGCCGCTCGGCCATGTCACGGGCGTCAATCCAGCTGATGTCAGCGGTGTAAGGCGACGGCATCATCACCGCACGCACTTTGTCGGCACCGAGCGCATCCACGGCGATGGCCAGCACCAGCGCGGAATCAATGCCGCCCGACAAGCCGAGCAATGCCCCCGGAAAGCGATTTTTGCCCACATAGTCACGCACGCCCAAGACCAAGGCATCCCACAGATCGGCCTCAGCACTGGGCACTGGCGCCACATCCGCTACCAATTCAATAGCACCTTGCGCAGATTGGGTGCGCACTACAAACAGATTCTCTTTAAAACCCGGGGCCCGGCCCGCCACCGCGCCGTTGGCGTTGAGGGCAAACGAGCGCCCCTCAAACACCACCTCATCCTGCCCACCCACCAGATGCGCGTAGATGAGGGGCAGGCCCGTCTCGGCCACGCGCTCGCGCATGGTCTGCTCGCGCTCGGCGCTCTTGCCCAGGTGAAAGGGCGATGCGTTGATCACCGCCAGCAGTTGCGCTCCGGCCGCAGCCGTATCCCGCGCCGCCGCAGGAAACCAAGCGTCCTCACAGATCAGCACCCCTGCGCGCACGCCGGCCACCTCCACCACGCAAGGCGTTTGCTCGGCCACAAAGTACCGGCGCTCGTCAAACACCTGGTAGTTGGGCAGCTCGCGCTTGAAATAGGTTTGCTCGACCTGCCCATGGCGCAGCACGCTGGCCGCGTTGTGACAGGGGCTGAAGGCCGGGGCGCCCGCGGCCACGGCTTGCGGGTGGCCCAGCACAATGACCAAGCCCTGTAACCCTGCGGTCTCGCGGGCCACGGTTTTCACGGCATCATCACAGGCGGCCAAAAAGGCTGGGCGCAAGAACAGGTCTTCTGCGGCATAGCCGCACACCGCCAACTCGGGGGTCAGCAACAACTGCGCCCCCTGGGCATGGGCTTCGCGCGCGGCGGCAATGATTTTTTGCGCATTGCCGGGCATATCGCCCACCACAAAATTGAGCTGTGCAGTGCAAATGGAGAGCGTCATGGAACTGAAGAAGGCCCCGCAGGCCTGGTTGGACAACGCCCACGCGGGCCCTGTAAAGCAGAGGCAGACACCCCCTATGGATCCCTGCAACCCCAAGGCACGCCGTGGCTGAGTCGCACATTATCGCCCGCGTGCACCCCAGCATGCTGGACCTGCCCGCAGAGCCCTGGAATGCGCTGCTGGCCCAGCAAACCCATGCGACACCCTTCATGCGCCACGAATACCTTGCGGCCCTGGAGCGCAGCGGCAGCGCCACCCCGCGCACGGGCTGGACGCCACGCTTCATCTCGCTGTGGGAGGACGACGTGCTGATCGCCGCTTGCCCGCTGTACCTGAAAGACCACTCGTACGGCGAGTACGTGTTTGACTGGGCCTGGGCCAATGCCTACGAGCAGCACGGCGTGCCCTACTACCCCAAGGCTGTGGTGGCCGTGCCCTTCACTCCTGTGCCCGGAAGCCGCTTGCTGGCGCGCGACGACGCCGCCCGGGCCCTGCTGGTGCAAGCAGCGCGGCAATGGTGCGTGGACGAAGGCATCTCCTCGCTGCATGTGCTGTTTGCCAGCGAGCAAGACACCGCCATCTGCGCTGAACAAGGCCTGATGCTGCGCCACACGGTGCAATTTCACTGGCAGAACACACGCCCCGAGCCCGCCAATGCAGCAGGCCCAGGCACCCCCTTGCCACCTGCCCACAGCTCCTTTGCCAGCTTTGACGATTTTTTGGCCCACCTCAGCCAAGACAAACGCAAGAAGATTCGCCAAGAGCGGCGCCGTGTGGCCGATGCGGGCGTGCGGTTCCGCTGCTCGCAAGGCCGCGCCATCAGCCAAGCAGATTGGGATTTTTTCTACCGCTGCTACGAGCGCACCTACCTGGAGCATGGCAACCCGCCCTACCTCAGCCGTGCCTTCTTTGCCGAGATGGCACAGCACCTGCCCGACGCCTGGCTGCTGTTCATCGCCGAGCGCGATGGCGCACCCATTGCTAGCAGTTTGATAGCTATCAGCGCTTATGAATCAAGCGCTAGTGGCCAAAATGGCCAAGAGCTTGTGGCCTATGGCCGCTACTGGGGCGCACTGGAGCGCGTGGACTGCCTGCACTTTGAGGCCTGCTACTACCAACCCTTGCAGTGGTGCATTGAGCAAGGTGTACAACGCTTTGAAGGCGGTGCCCAGGGCGAGCACAAAATGGCCCGGGCCTTGCTGCCGGTGCAAACCCACAGCGCCCACTGGCTGGCACACCCCGCATTTGCCGATGCAGTCGAGCGCTTTTTGGAGCGTGAGGGCGAAGGCATTGGCGAATACCTGGAGTCACTGCAAGAGAGAACGCCTTTTCGCCAGGCGACCGGATCGGCACCTGGGTAGCGTCCCATTCAACCCGCTGCACAGGCCAAAAAAAGGCCGGGGCATCATGTACCGGCCTTACAACATTCAACGCTGGCGAATACAGCCGCCAGCGAAACCCCAAGGGGCTGAACCCTTGGGGCTAAGCGCTATCAGAACGACTCCCAATCTGCATCATTTCCCCCCGCCGCTTTGGGCGTGGCAGCGCTGCTAAAAGGAACCTGGGGCGCAGCCGCTTTGGGGGCGGCTGCCCCTGCAACCTTGGCCTTCAAGGCCTTGGCCGCCGGAGTCGCCACCCGGGCCGGTGCAAAGTGCGAGCGTGGCGCCGCAGCCTGTGCTCGGTGGGCCTGGGCGTTTTGCTCATCGGCGGGTGACAACTTGAAAAACGCCACGGTGCCCACCAAGTCTTGCGCCTGGCTGTTCAAGCTGCTGGCCGCTGCGGCCATTTCTTCCACCAGGGCGGCATTCTGTTGAGTGACCTGGTCCATCTGGGTCACGGCCTCGCCCACCTGACTCACCCCCTGGCTCTGTTCGCCGCTGGCAGCACTGATTTCGCCCATCAGATCCGTCACACGCTTGATGGCACCCACCACTTCTGTCATGGTGTTACCAGCTTGATCGACCAGCGAGGTGCCCTGCTCCACTCGCTCCACACTGTCGTTGATCAGTGTCTTGATCTGCTTGGCCGCCTCGGCCGAACGACCGGCCAGGTTGCGCACCTCGCTGGCCACCACGGCAAAGCCACGGCCTTGCTCACCCGCGCGGGCGGCTTCCACAGCGGCGTTCAGCGCCAGGATGTTGGTCTGAAAGGCGATGCCATCGATCACACCAATGATGTCGCTGATCTTGCGCGAGCTGTCGTTGATGCCCTTCATGGTCTCAACCACCTGGCCCACCACCTCGCCACCATGCACGGCCACCGTTGAGGCGCTCATGGCCAGTTGATTGGCTTGGCGGGCGTTGTCCGCGTTCTGACGCACGGTGGAATTGAGTTGCTCCATCGACGCAGCGGTCTGCTGCAGGGCACTGGCTTGCTGCTCCGTGCGCGCACTCAGGTCATTGTTGCCCTGGGCAATCTCAGACGAAGCCGTCGCAACGTTCTCAGAGCCCTCACGCACATGGCCCACGATGCGCGACAGGCTCTGCTGCATCGCCGACAGGGCGTGAAGCAGTCGAGCGAGCTCGTCCTTGCCCTGGGCGTCGATGTCGATCGACAGATTGCCCTTGCTGATTTCTTCGGCCGCTTCCATAGCGCGCTGCACCGGGGTGGTGATGGAGCGCGTGGCCCACACGGCGAACAACAGGCCCAGCAGCAAAGAAACGCCAGCACCGATACCCAAAGTCCACTGGCTCGCGGCAGCAGCTTTCAGAACAGACTCTTCAAATGAATTCAGTTCGTCGTGGGTGTATTTGGTGACGTCTTCCAGAGACTTGATGTAGTTCTGCGCTAGAGGGCGCAGCTCGGTGTCCACCAATGCAAACACATCCTCACCAGCCTTCTTGCGCTCCAGCAGTTTGGAGCGGGCGTCGATATAGGTCTTGCGCGTGGCGGCCACCTTGTCCAGCAGCTCCTTGCTCTTGGCACCCTCCATCAGGGCTTCCAGCTGCTTTTGTCGCTCCGTCACCGATTTGGTGGTGGCTGCCATTTCGGCGCCCAGGGATGCGATGTATGCGGCGTCGTTGGTTTTGAGTGCCGCAGAAGCCCGCGCCCAGTTCAGATCAATGGCGGCTTTCCACTCCATGGCCAGTTCGTTGCGATCAATTTCCACGGTGGAAATACGTACCGTAGCCTCTTTGAGGGTCGACAGACGCCAAACGCCGAGGGCGGCGATCAGAGCCGTTATCAAAAGGATGAGGCCAAATGCCAATCCCAAACGGGTACCAATTTTGAGGTGGTTCATGACGGTTCTCCACAAAAGGCTGATATATGCAGCTAGGCGGCCTCCCTCACGGCACCGCCAGCATCTTTTTTGTCTTCAATCGAGTGCTTCAGACAGAAGGCGACAGCGCACTGTCACCGCACCAAAACAATTTGACACACACAATTGTGAATTATACTGCAAATTTTTATCACATGCATCAATTTTAATGAATTAACCATTGTTTGACCATATAAATTCTTCAATGAGGTGCGCTGTCGCAGCCACGCGACGGATAAATTTGCTAAAAATAGCGATTCGCATTCATCAATATATGCGGGCCATCGTACGCCCCAACCCAGTGCTTGGGTAGTCCTTGATCTAGAGCAAAACTCACCAAGTTGAGGCGCGGGCGTCCAACCCTGTGGCGCCCTCAGGTCTCGAAAAGCCGGTCACCCCAAAACAAAAAAGCACGCCCTGAGGCGTGCTTTTGATGGGTGTTGGCTTGGACGCAGAGCAGGGCAATGCCCTCCTCTGCGTCCACGCAATGCAACTTGGCTCCGATTAAAAGCTCTCCCACTCATCGTCATTGCCACCGGCCTTCGCTGCCTTGGGCGCAGGCGCCGGGGAGGCTGCCAAGCTCGCCACCGGCGCCTTGGCCGCTGCCCCCTTGGGCTTGCTCAGTGCAGGCCGGGCCGCGCTGCTGCCAACGGGGTTGAAGCTACTGGTGCTGCCTGGACGCGGGGCGGTATAGCTGCTGCTGGGGGCGCTGTAGCTGGCGCCGCTGGCATCGTGCGCCAGTTTGAACACCGCCACCGCGTTCACCAATTCGCCCGCCTGGCTGTTGAGGCTGCTGGCCGCTGCCGCCATTTCTTCCACCAAGGCCGCGTTTTGCTGTGTGGCCTGGTCCATTTGCGTGACGGCTTCGCCCACTTGGCCTACGCCCTGGCTCTGTTCGCTGCTGGCCGCGCTGATTTCTCCCATGATGTCGGTCACGCGCCGGATGGCGGTGACGACTTCGGTCATGGTGCTGCCCGCTTTGTCTACCAGCAGGGTGCCTTGCTCTACCCGCTCTACGCTGGCCATGATCAGGCTTTTGATTTCTTTGGCCGCTTCTGCGCTGCGCCCTGCCAGGTTGCGTACTTCAGAGGCCACCACCGCAAAGCCTCGGCCTTGTTCGCCTGCTCGCGCGGCTTCCACCGCTGCGTTCAGCGCCAGGATGTTGGTCTGGAACGCAATGCCGTCGATCACGCTGATGATGTCTGCAATCTTGTTGCTGCTGGCATTGATGCCTTTCATGGTCTCCACCACTTCGGCCACAACTTCTCCGCCTTGGGTGGCGACGGTCGATGCGCTCATGGCCAGTTGGTTGGCGGTGCGGGCGTTGTCTGCGTTTTGGCGCACCGTGGAGCCGAGCTCTTCCATGGAGGCGGCGGTTTCTTCCAGGGCACTGGCTTGTTGTTCGGTGCGCGCGCTCAGGTCGTTGTTGCCCGAGGCGATCTCGGCGCTGGCCGAGGCCACGCTTTCTGCATTTCTGCGCACGCCAGACACAACACGCGTGAGCGAATTCTGCATGTCGCCCAGGGCTGAAATCAAAGGTGAAAACTCATCTTGACGGGTGTCTTGCACAGACTGCATAAGGTTGCCATCACGCACACGTTCCGCCACCTGTTGGGCTTGTAAAACCCTGTTTTGCAGTGCACGCCCAGTCCATATCACCAAACAAACCAAAGCAGACACAGCACCAAGAATGGATACAACCAGGAATACCAGGGTGGACTGAAGGTTGGTGTCGATCCGGCTCACATCGGCAGCCACCAACTGCTGTTGGAGCTTGACGGTATCAGCCGTCAGTTGCAGCACGGCGTTGCGAGCGGGAATGGTCTTGTCGACCAAGTAGGCCATCGCGTCGTCTTTTTTATCCGAAGTGATCAGCGCAATGTTGCCCTCGCCATGGCGCCAAAATTCGGCCAACAAAGGTGGAAACTTATCAAAAAGCTGCCGCTCATCAGGCGTGGAAATGGCCTTTTCGTAGCTTTTCAGCGCCTCTTCCAGCAACCGTCTTTTCTCTGCAATGTCATTCAAGGACGCATCCCGCTCCTGCACATTTCTTGCCAACATCGCATGACGCAACTGCAGCGAAACACGGGTGACGTTCAGCTCCACGCCTGCAATACGCGCAAATTGCGAAATATTCACGTCTCGAATTTCCACAGCCAAATGCGAAACCCGCGTGAGCTGCACATAGGAGTACCAGGCGACGCCAGAAAAAGCCAAGGCCAGAACCACTGTCGTCGTGTACAAACGACCCGAAATACTGCGGATGAATCTACTAAACATGCCCACCTCCGTGTAGTTGGAAGAAATTGAAACGATGTGCCGAAGGTCAACGTTGGCTATTCAAAGCTCAAACGGACATGGAATCCCCCAGCAATGACAAGAACTTTGAGAGCCAACACGCGGTTGAAAACGACTCATCAGAAGTTCAAATTTATCATATTTTCATCTTAAATCATTTTTCTCAAAAATACAATCCCAAATTGCATGCATGCATCCACACGACACAGCACGATGCAGCGTGTCAAAAGACGTTTGCACCGGACCTCTCCGGCGGCAGGCACAGGCCTCTCAAGACAGCAGGACGTCTGCGGCATCCAGCCGATAAAACCACCGGGGCAATAAAAAAAGCATGCAGCCCCAACAGGCTGCATGCTTTAGAAAAGCCCCGAATCAGTAAAACGATTCAGGCCTTCAGATCGAAACTGCTATCGAAACTGCTCAGTTCTGCGATTTCTTAAAGTTTTCCACGCCGTCGGTGATTTCCTTCTTGGCGGCGTCAATGCCTTCCCAGCCCAGCACCTTGACCCACTTGCCCTTTTCCAGGTCCTTGTAGTGCTCAAAGAAGTGGGCGATAGCGTTGCGGCGCATGGCGTTCACGTCGTCAATGGTCTTCCAGTGGTCGTACATGGGCAGGATCTTGGACGTGGGCACAGCAATCACTTTGCCATCCACACCGGCCTCGTCTTCCATCATCAAGATGCCCAGGGGGCGGCAGGTCACCACCACGCCGGGGTGCAGGGGGTAAGGCGTGATCACCAGCACATCCACGGGGTCGCCGTCGCCCGACAGGGTCTGGGGCACGTAGCCGTAGTTGGTGGGGTAGTGCATGGCCGTGGTCATGAAACGGTCCACAAAAATGGCGCCCGACTCCTTGTCCACTTCGTACTTGATCGGGTCCGCATTCATCGGGATTTCGATGACCACGTTGAAGGACTCTGGAAGGTTCTTGCCGGGGGTGACGTTGTTGAGGGACATGTCTTTAAAAATAGTGGTTAGCAACGGTAACCCGCGAAGCATGGCATGCCATATTGCGTCGGGATTAACCCTGATTTTAGGGGCACACCCCTTTCTACCCGCTTGCATTTGGGGCTTTGGCTGTAAATTGGGCCCGTTGGCCAATCGGCCCTGCAGCGCGGGGCCCGAGGAAGCAACGCAGCGGAAGCACCACCGATGCGTCGTGTTTCCATCCGTGCAACTGCCTTCATAGGAGCACCGAATGGCTGAAAACGCAGCAATGACCCCTCCCCTTCTTCTCGCCCTGGTCTGTGGACTGGTGGCCGTGGCCTATGGCATCTGGGCCAGGGGCTGGATCTTGGCCAAAGACCCTGGCAACGCCCGCATGCAAGAGATCGCCGCCGCCATCCAGGCGGGCGCTGCGGCGTACCTGTCCCGCCAGTACAAGACGATTGCCGTGGTGGGCGTGGTGCTGGCGGTGCTGATCGGGGTATTTCTGGATGGCACCACGGCCGTGGGCTTTGTGGTGGGCGCGGTGCTCTCGGGGGCCTGCGGGTTCATCGGCATGAACGTGTCGGTGCGCGCCAATGTGCGCACCGCACAGGCGGCCACACAGGGCATTGGCCCGGCGCTGGACGTGGCGTTTCGCGGCGGGGCCATCACCGGCATGCTGGTGGTGGGGCTGGGCCTGTTGGGTGTCACGGGCTTTTTCTGGTTCCTGGTGGGCAACGGCAACCTCACGCCCACGGCCCACCTGGCCACGCTGCTCAACCCGCTGATCGGGTTTGCGTTTGGCTCGTCGCTGATCTCGATCTTTGCGCGACTGGGCGGCGGCATCTTCACCAAAGGCGCTGACGTGGGCGCCGACCTGGTGGGCAAGGTCGAAGCCGGCATCCCCGAAGACGACCCGCGCAACCCCGCCGTGATTGCCGACAACGTGGGCGACAACGTGGGCGACTGCGCAGGCATGGCGGCCGACCTGTTTGAGACCTATGCCGTGACGCTGATCGCCACCATGGTGCTGGGCGCCCTGCTGGTGGGCTCTGCCGCCATGAGCGCCGTGGTCTACCCGCTGGCGCTGGGGGCGGTGTCCATCATTGCGTCCATCATTGGGTGCTTCTTCGTCAAGGCCACGCCGGGCATGAAGAACGTGATGCCCGCGCTGTACAAGGGCCTGGCGATTGCAGGGGTGCTGTCGCTCATCGCCTTCTATTTCGTCACGGTGTGGATCATCCCGGACAACGCCATCACCGCCACGGGCAGCCAGATCAAGCTGTTCGGCGCCTGCGCCACGGGGCTGGTGCTGACAGCGGCGCTGGTGTGGATCACCGAGTTCTACACCGGCACGCAATACGCACCCGTGCAGCACATTGCCCAGGCGTCCACCACCGGGCACGGCACCAACATCATTGCGGGGCTGGGCGTGTCGATGCGGTCCACGGCCTGGCCGGTGATTTTTGTGTGCCTGGCCATTCTGTCGGCCTACCAACTCGCGGGCCTGTACGGCATTGCGGTGGCGGCCATGTCCATGCTGAGCATGGCGGGCATTGTGGTGGCGCTGGACGCCTATGGCCCCATCACCGACAACGCAGGCGGCATTGCCGAGATGGCCGAGCTGCCCAGCAGCGTGCGCGACATCACCGACCCGCTGGACGCCGTGGGCAACACCACCAAGGCCGTGACCAAGGGCTACGCCATCGGCTCGGCCGGACTGGCCGCGCTGGTGCTGTTTGCCGACTACACGCACAAGCTCGAAAGCTATGGCCGGGCCATCACATTTGATTTGTCTGACCCGCTGGTCATCGTGGGCCTGTTCATAGGCGGGCTGATTCCGTACCTGTTCGGCGCCATGGCGATGGAGGCCGTGGGCCGCGCGGCCGGGGCCGTTGTGGTAGAGGTGCGCCGCCAGTTCCGCGATATCCCGGGCATCATGGAAGGCACCGCCAAGCCCGAATACGGCAAGGCCGTGGACATGCTGACCACCGCCGCCATCAAGGAAATGGTCATCCCCAGCCTGCTGCCTGTGGTGGTGCCGGTGGTGGTCGGCCTGCTGCTGGGCCCCAAGGCGCTGGGCGGGCTGCTGATGGGTACCATCGTCACGGGGCTGTTTGTGGCCATCAGCATGTGCACCGGCGGCGGCGCGTGGGACAACGCCAAGAAGTACATCGAAGACGGCCACCACGGCGGCAAGGGATCTGAGGCGCACAAGGCCGCCGTGACGGGCGACACGGTGGGCGACCCCTACAAAGACACCGCAGGCCCGGCCATCAACCCGCTGATCAAGATCATCAACATCGTGGCGCTGCTCATCGTGCCGCTGGTGGTCAAGTTCCACGGGGGGTGACGGGCTGCCTGCCAAAGGCCCATAACCGGCGCCAGGGGCCGCGCCTGCCTGACCCACATCAAGCAGACCGCGGCAGGCCCCGCCCCTTGCGCAAACATTCATTGACGCACCGCCCCCCCATCTCCACCATGCAAGGCGAGCGCGTTACTGTTGGAAGGAGACACACCATGACCGAACTGGTCGTTCGCCGCCTGTTGATTGACCTGGCCCAGCCCATGGCGCAGCACTGGTGCGGGGGCGACGCGTTTCGCACGGCGCTGTTCAATGCGCTGTCGATGAGCTTTCCGATGGGGGAGCAGTTCTTCATTGATGCCGTGCGAGATGGCCACAAATCCATGCCCCCTGAGCAACACGCCCGCTATGCCAGCGAGGTGCGCGGCTTTATGGGGCAAGAGGCCACACACCGCCGCATCCACGGCCTGTTCAACAGCCACCTGGAGCAGCGCGGTCTGCGCAACCTGTGGGCGCAGTCCATCGCCAAGCAGCGCAAGCAGTTTGAAGGCCTGGACCCGCGCCACGCCCTGGCGGTGACGGCGGCCAATGAACACTTCACCGCCGTGCTGGCCGAATGGCTACTGGGCCACCCTGACATGCTGGCGGGCAGCGAAGAGCGCCTGCAAACCCTGTGGCTGTGGCACAGCGCCGAAGAGGCTGAGCACAAAAACACCGCGTTTGACGTGTACCAGGCCCTGGGCGGCGACCACCGCTGGCGCATCGTCTGGTTTCGGCGCACCACGCTCATGTTTGTGCTGGATGTGACGCGCCAGATCCTGCACAACCTGCACAGCGATGGCAGCCTGTACCAGCCCAGCACCTGGGCCAGCGCATGGCGCACGCTGATGGGCCCCGCCGGGCTGGTGCGCCACACCTGGCGCCCCTGGAAGGACTATCTGCGGCGCGACTTTCACCCCAGCCAGCAGGCCAGCCCGCTGTCTGGCGAATGGCTACAGCGCAACCGCAGCCGCTTCACGCTGGTGGGCGAGAGGGGCTGATGCGGCCCGAGGCCAAACGCCTGCGAAACGCCATCCAACGCTATCTATTTCATAGCTTCTAGCGCTTATCTATCAAGCGCCAGGGGGCATTTTTACCTGATTAGCGACATATCTCAGAGTGAGCAGAACAAAGCCTAGGCGCAGGACTCCAACGGACATGCCGAGTTCTCGGCGCCAAGGAGCAAGCGATGTCCATCAACGCGATCCAGTTCCAACGGGGCCTGTCACTGCCTCAGTTTCAGAGCCTTTACTGCAGCGAGCAGCAGTGCGAGCAGGCCCTGGTGGGCGCACGATGGCCCTTGGGCTGGCGGTGCGCGCACTGCGGCTGCAAGCGCTTTTTTCACACCCGCAATGGCACGGGTCGACTGCTGTGGGAGTGCTTCCTTTGTGGCTACCAAAGCTCCTCCATCGTGGGCACTGTAATGGAACACTCCCATGTGCCCCTGAGGCTGTGGTTCCTGGCCATGTACCTGCTGACGCAGAACAAGAATGCCATCAGCGCCCTGGCGCTCAAGCGCCAGTTGGGCGTGTCCTACAAAACGGCATGGCTGATGAAGCACAAACTGATGCAGGCCATGGCCCAGCGCGATGCGCGCTACCTGCTGCAAGGGCGGGTGGAGATTGACGATGCCTACCTTGGGGGCGAGCGGGCAGGACACATCAACGGCGGGCGCCGCGCAGCCAACAAGACGGCCTTCGTCGCTGCGGTGCAGACCAGCACCGATGGCCGGCCCCTGTACATGTGCCTGACACCTGTGGCGGACTTCACCAACGAGCACATGCGGCAATGGGCACAGGCTCACCTAGCGGCGCGCTGCCACGTGGTCAGCGACGGCACTCGGGCCTTTGCGCAAGTGCAGCAGGCGCAGGCTACGCATGAGCGCTACGTGACTGGCGGTGGGCGCAAGGGGGCACAGACACCTCAGCTGCGTTGGGTGAACACCTTGCTGGGCAACCTCAAGACCAGCATGGCGGGCACCTATCACTCGTTTGACCATACCAGGTATGCACAGCGCTACTTGGCCGAGTTCTGCTGGCGATTCAACCGCCGCTTTGATCTGCCTGCCATGCTGCCCAGGCTGTTGAAAGCCTTGGTGACTGCTGGGCCACTGCCTTTGAAAGTGCTGCGGGTATCTGAGGTAAGTAGCTAATCAGGAATTTTTATTCATATCCTGTCCTTCGCGGACAAGGCCACGGCCACCCCTCAAGCCGCCCTGCCCAGGTCACGCAGGCGCACCGGGCCGCTGCGCTGCTCGATGGCTGACTGCACCTCTTTGCGCAGGCCCAAAGCAAAGCCCCACTCGGCCACCACAAACAGTGGCCCCACCAGCAAGCCCATGATGTCGTCCACAAACGCGGGTTTGCGCCCTTCGTAGTAGTGCCCCACAAACTGGATCACCCAGCCCACGGCAAACAGGCCCACGCCCCACAGCAGCCACGCCGTGGTGGCCAGCGGCGCCATGGCCTGGGCCAGCGCCAGCATGGCGGCCAACAGGGCCGCCATCACCAGCCCCAGGCGCAAGTCCAGCCGCAGGTAAAAGGCGCCCGCTGCCACCGCACACACCAGCGCAGGGCTGGCGGGCACCCCTGCCGCCCACCACACGGGGCGCGAGAGCAGCAGCACCACCGCAAACATGATCATGGGTACGCCCACAAAATGGGTATGGATGTTGCGGGGGTCGCGGTGGTAGGCCGCGTACTGGGCCAGGTGATCGATCAGGGTTTTCATGGGTGTCTCCGTTCGTTGTTTTGCGCAGGATCGAATGTCTGGCGTGAATGGCGCTAACGTCTGTCGTGCAGCCGACAAAAATCGGCGCCCGCCCTGCTCACGCCCCTCTCACCGCCATCGCCCCAGCACCCACCACACCACGGCTTTACCCGCCATTTTTTTGGCCTTAACGGCCTCATCGGCCCCGCCAAAGCCCGCCGCTTTTCTTGACCTGCATGACGACCGAAGTCTCCGACCACCTTTTGGCACTCCAATCGGGCCGCTGGTTTGCCCAGCTGCCCTCTGATTTTTCTGACGCCCTGATCCGCATGGGCCGCATCCGCCAGTTGGCCGTAGGCCAGGCGCTGTTTTTGCGGGGCGATGCGCCTTGCGGGCTGTATGCCGTGCTGCGCGGTGCGCTCAGCGTGTCTGGCACCGGCGGGCGGGCCGACGATGCGCGCTCGGCCCTGCTCACCCGACTGGAGCCGCCCCAGTGGTTTGGCGAAATCTCGGTGTTTGACGGCAACGCCCGCAGCCACGACGCCGTGGCGGCCGAGCCATGCACCCTGCTGCACGTGCCCCACGACGCCCTGCAAGACTGGCTGCGCAGCCACCCCGAGCACTGGCACGCCCTGGCCTTGCTGGTGACCGACAAGCTGCGCACCGCCTTCATCGCGCTGGAAGACGCCGCCCTGCTGCCCGCCCCGCAGCGCCTGGCCCGCAGGCTGGTGATGATGGCCGAGGGCTACGGCCAGTGGAACGCCGGGGGCCTCACCCGCCGGGTGATTGCCCTGTCGCAAGAGCAGCTGTCGCAAATGCTGTCGATCTCGCGCCAGACCACCAACCAGATCCTCAAAGACCTGGAAGCGCGCCAGTTGGTGCGCGTGCAGCGCGGCGAGGTGGAGATCATGGACCTGGCCGGGCTGCGGCGCATCTACGCCTGAGACCGCCCAGGCCACGCCAGCCTTCACTATCAAAACCATAGCTGCTGTCGATTGTTTTACAGGCGCTAGCAGCCCATTTGATTAATAGTAAGCACGCATTCGATTTCTATGCAGAATGGCACCATGCAACTGAACTACATCGCCAACGCCTCCGTTCCGTCTGCCTCTGGCCGCACGCTTGCGGTGGTGGATCCTTCTGACGGCCAGCCCTTTGACGACATTCAGCGAAGCAACGCCGCCGACATCGACACGGCCGTGCACGCTGCGCGCCATTGCTACCACGCGGTGTGGCAACGCATGGCCCCGGCCGACCGGGGGCGGCTTTTGCAAAAGCTCTCGGCCAAGGTGCTTGAGCATGCCGACGAGCTGACGGCGCTGGAGCAGCGCGACTGCGGCAAGCCCACCAAACAGGCCCGTGCCGATGCCGTTGCGCTGGCGCGCTACTTTGAGTTCTACGCCGGGGCCTGCGACAAGCTGCATGGCGAAACCATCCCCTACCTGGACGGCTACAGCGTGCTCACCTGGCGCGAGCCGCATGGTGTTACGGGCCACATCATCCCGTGGAACTACCCCATGCAGATCTTTGGCCGCAGCGTGGGCGGCGCGCTGGCGGCGGGCAATGTGTGCGTGGTCAAACCTGCCGAAGACGCCTGCCTGTCGCTCATCCGCGTGGCGCAACTCGCGGCCGAGGTGGGCTTTCCGCCCGGCGCGATCAACATCGTGACGGGCTACGGGCACGAGGTAGGCGATGCGCTGGCCCGCCACCCCGGCATTGACCACATCAGCTTCACCGGCAGCCCCAAGGTGGGCACGCTCATCCAGCAAGTGGCGGCAGAGCGCCACTGCCCCGTGACGCTGGAGCTGGGCGGCAAAAGCCCCCAAATCATCTTTGCCGATGCCGACCTCGACGCCGCTGTGCCGGTGGTGCTCAACGCCATCGTGCAAAACGCCGGTCAGACCTGCTCGGCCGGATCGCGCGTGCTGATCGACTCGCTCATCTACGAGCCCCTGCTCGAGCGCCTGGGCCACGCCTTTGAAAAGCTGCGCGTGGGCCCCGCCGCCATGGACCTGGACGTGGGCCCGCTCATCCGCCAAAGCCAGCAGCAGCGTGTGTGGGACTTTTTGTCGGACGCGCAAGTGGCGGGCATCCCCATGGTGGCGCAAGGCGTGGTGGTGGACGAGGCGCCTGAGAGCGGCTTCTACCAGGCCCCCACCCTGCTGCGCGATGTGCCCGTGGGCCACCGCCTGGCGCAAGAAGAAATTTTTGGCCCCGTGCTCTGCGCCATGGCCTTCCAGGACGAAGACCACGCGGTGGAGCTGGCCAACGCCACGCAGTTTGGGCTGGTGGCCGGCATCTGGACGCGCGACGGCGCACGCCAGTTCCGCATGGCCCGGCGGGTGCACAACGGGCAGGTGTTCATCAACAACTACGGTGCGGGCGGCGGGGTGGAGCTGCCGTTTGGCGGTGTCAAATCCAGCGGCTACGGGCGCGAGAAGGGGTTTGAGGCGCTGTATGGCTTCACCACCCTGAAGACCGTGGCCATCAAGCACGGCTGAGCTGGGCCGCCCGCTTACCCGCGAACGACTGCCAGAAACGACTGAACCCGGCCAAGCCATGCCTCTGAGCCCCGCAGCCCCCCGCAAAGCCAGCCACATCCGCCGAGTGACCTACCAGGGCTACGAACGCGAAGACGGGCTGTGGGACATCGAGGCCGAGTTGCACGACAGCAAAGCGCACGACATGCCCTCCTTCCGGCGCGAGGGCGTTCGCCTGGCGGGCGATCCCATCCACCACATGTGGCTGCGCGTCACCATCGACCGGCAACTGGTGGTGCACGCCATCGAAGCCGCCATGGATGCCCACCCGCTGCAAGACTGCCCCCAGGCCCGCCCGGCATTGCAAGGCATGGTGGGCACCTGCATGGCGCGCGGCTGGCGGCAGGCCATTGCACAGCACCTGGGCGGCGTAGCCAGCTGCACCCACCTGCGCGAGCTGCTGTTCAACATGGCCACCGCCGCCTTCCAGACCCTGCCCGCAGCCTTTGGCGGCGGTGACCCAGACACCCCGCCCCGCCACCTGGGCCAGTGCACAGGGTGGGACTTTGAGGGCAACGGCGTCAAAGAGTATTTCCCGCAGTTCTATGGGCGCGGGTCAGCCAATGTGCAGCCCTCTGGCCCATCGCATTCCTCAAGCAAAAAGAGCCTCTAGCGCTTATCCATAAAGCGCAAGCAGCTATTAAAAGCAGAGCAAACCACCCTTTACCAGGAGACCCCGCATGCGCGTGCACAACAAATCCATCATCGTCACCGGCGCTGGCAATGGCATTGGCGAAGGCATTGCCAAACGCCTGGCCGAAGAAGGCGCCAACGTGCTGGTCAACGACATCCACACCGCAGGCGGCCAGCGCGTGGTGGCCGAGATCACGGCGGCCGGGGGCAAGGCCGCTTTCTTCCAGGCCGATGTCACGCAATCCGCCCAAGTCCAAGCCTTGGTGGCAGAGGCCGAGCGCCTGTTTGGCCGGCTCGATGCCATGGTGAACAACGCGGGCTGGACGCACCGCAACCGCCCCATGCTGGAGGTGAGCGAAGAAGAGTTCGACAAGGTCTTCGCCATCAACGTCAAGAGCATCTACCTCAGCGCCATCCACGCCGTGCCCGCGCTGCGCCGCACAGGCGGGGGCAGCCTCATCAACATTGCCTCCACCGCCGGGCTGCGCCCACGCCCGGGGCTGACTTGGTACAACGGTTCCAAGGGCGCAGTCATCACCATCAGCAAGTCGATGGCAGCCGAGCTGGGGCCCGACAACATCCGCGTCAACTGCCTGAACCCCGTCTTCAACCCCGACACCGGGCTGGCGGCAGAGTTTGCGGGCGGCCCGGTGGACGACGCCCGCCGCGCCAAGTTCCTGGCGACCATCCCGCTGGGGCGGTTTTCCACAGCACAAGACGTGGCGAATGCGGCGCTGTACCTCGCCAGCGACGAAGCCGCCTTCATCAGCGGCGTGTGCATTGAGGTGGACGGGGCGCGCTGCGTTTAAGAACCTGTTCCAAGAGCGGCTAGCACAACCCCCCTGGAGTCGTTGTCCCGTCTTGTCTTACCCCTGTACTGCCTGCCGCGGAACGCCTAGCCAGGGCCACTTCGCTGAGTCGTGTTTGCCGCTCTAAAGCCTATTGGCGATCTCTCTCAAGACCGCCAACAGCCCTCCCGGGACTTCAGCCCAGCACTTCGCGCAGGGCTGCGTCGTACAACGAGGTCAGCCGGTCCGTCACCTCCAGCAAGCGCTCGCTGGTGGTGGCCACGGCAGACATGCCCTGGGCATCGGGGTTGCGGCGCATGGCGGTTTCAAAAAACAGCCACTGGGCCTGCCCCAGGTCCAGCTCGGTGCGGATGGCGGCGGTGGACACTGGCGCTGCCGCCAGGGCTTGCAGCGCCTGTTTGAACTCGGCGGCGTCGGCATTCATTTGGGTTTGCGATGCCTTGGGCTCCACGCCCGCTGCCATCAAGAAATAGTGCTTGGCCATGCGCTGCGACAGCATGCGCTGGCGCCCTGCCAAACCCACGAGCTTGGCGCTGGGTGCGCGGGCCAGCTTTTCCAGCGCCTCGGTGGCGGTCTGCGCCGCAACCATCATGCGGTCGGCCTGCTCGGCCACCGCCACGGCCGATGCCTTCGAAGGCGCCACGGCCGTGAGCGTATTCAAGATGCTGTACTGCTTTTGCACCTCTTCCAGCTGGCGACTCAGCTCGGCAGGCCAGGCACCCGCAGTGGAGCCCTTGGCCAAATCTGCGGCCCCGACCTGCGCTTGCTTGCGCGCTTTGGTCAGCACCTCCAGTGCGGCATCTGGCATCACACCAAGCTGCTGCTGGCAATAGGCCTTGGCCATGCGCTGCGACATCGCCCGGAACGAGCCCGACACGTTGATGGCCGCAGACAGCGCCATCTGCGCCTGCACGGTGGCCGCCCAGGTAGGCAACACCACGCCCGCCGTCACCCATTGCACAAGGCGCCGACGTTGGCGCGACCACGGAACCACGGTTGGATTGCTGCATGTCATGACGGAGCCTGCTTTCTGTCAAAGTAACTGGGGTAAACCCTTGAAGGTCATGGAATTGTCATGACAATGTCAACCCGCTCCGTTGCGCCAGATCAATATGCCGCCAGCAGCCCAAGGCGAAGATCCAGCCAAGTGCACAACCCGTCCCCGTCTTGACACGGATCAAGACAATGAAGGACTTGCCTGGTGTGGGAAACAGGCCTTCGGGCACAATTCGGCCATGGCTGAACGTGTCATTCCCCTGGTGGACCTGCGCCGCGCTGACTTGGCAGCCCTGGTTCCTTTGCACCCCTCGCAAGCCACTGGCTTGCTAGTGGACACCCTGGGGCGCCCGCTGCGCGACCTGCGCATCAGCGTGACGGACCGCTGCAACTTCCGCTGCAACTACTGCATGCCCAAGGAAGTGTTCGACAAGGACTACCCCTACCTGCCCCACAGCGCGCTGCTGAGCTTTGAAGAAATCACGCGGCTGGCGTCGCTGTTTCTGGCGCACGGGGTGCGCAAGATTCGCCTCACGGGCGGCGAGCCGCTGCTGCGCAAGAACATCGAAGACCTCATCGCCCAACTGGCGCAGCTGCGCACGGTGGACGGCAAGGCGCCGGACCTGACGCTCACCACCAACGGATCGCTGCTGGCACGCAAGGCCAAGGCATTGAAGGAGGCGGGCTTGAACCGCGTGACGGTGAGCCTGGACGGACTGGACGACGCAGTCTTCCGCCGCATGAACGATGTGGACTTTCCGGTGGCCGATGTGCTGGCAGGCATTGATGCCGCGCAGGCCGCGGGGCTGTCGCAAATCAAGGTGAACATGGTGGTCAAGCGCGGCACCAATGACCATGAAATCTTGCCCATGGCCCGCCACTTTCGCGGCACGGGTACCACGCTGCGCTTTATCGAATACATGGACGTGGGCGCCACCAACGGCTGGCGCATGGATGAGGTGCTGCCTTCGGCCGAGCTGGTCGCGCGCCTGCGCGCCGAGCTGCCGCTGGTGCCCCTGTCGCCCAGCAGCCCCGGCGAAACCGCCGAGCGCTGGGGCTATGCCGATGCCAGCGGGCAGTACGACCGCGCGCTGGGCGAGGTGGGCGTCATCAGCAGCGTGACGCAGGCGTTTTGCCACGACTGCAACCGCGCCCGCCTGTCCACCGAGGGCAAGCTGTACCTGTGCCTGTTCGCATCCCAAGGGCATGACCTGCGTGGCCTGCTGCGCAGCGGCGCCAGCGATGCAGACATTGCCGCTGCCATCGCGCCCATCTGGCAGCAGCGCAACGACCGGTATTCTGAACTGCGCAGCAGCCTGCCTGCTGATGCGGGCGCTGGCACGCGGCGGGTGGAGATGAGCTACATCGGTGGATAACATGGCACAACCCCCTGAGCGACTGCTTCGCCTCCCCCTTCTCTCGCGCTGCGCGCGGGAAGGGGGACGCAGCCCTCGCGGCGGGGCGGCGCGGCCGGCCAAGGCCCTTGCTTGGCTGCCATGGCCTTGTGCGCAGTTCTGACTTCGAGGCCACGGGAAACTCTGGCCTGCGATCCTTTGAATAGTTAAAGAACACCAATGATTGATACCCAAAACATCACCGGCCTTGTCCTCGCAGGGGGCCGAGGCACCCGCATGGGCGGGGTGGACAAAGGCCTGCAGAACTTTCGCGGCCTGCCGCTGGCGTTGCACACCTTGATGCGGCTGCAGATGCAGGTGGGCGCGTCGCTGGTCAATGCCAACCGCAACCTGGCGGCCTATGAATCGTTTGGCGCGCCGGTGTGGCCCGATGCCAGCAACGACTACGCCGGGCCGCTGGCCGGTTTCCTGACCGGGCTGGAGCGCTGCGAAACCCCTTGGCTGCTGACGGTGCCGTGCGATACGCCACTGTTTCCCCTGGACCTGGCGGCCCGCATGGCGCAGGCTGCCGACGAGCAACAGGCAGAAATCGCCATGGCTGCTGCCCCTGAAGACGACGGCACCGGCCACACCACCGTGCGCACGCAGCCGGTGTTTTGCCTGCTGCGGGTGGACCTGCTCGAAAGCCTGGTGCGCTTTACCCAGGCCGGTGGGCGCAAGATCGATGCATGGACCGCCACGCACCGCTGCGTGACCGTGCCGTTTGACCAGCCCGGCGATGATCCCAAGGCGTTCTTCAACGCCAACACGCTGGCCGAGCTGCAGGCGCTAGAACGCGCAAGCTGACCATGCCGCCCTTCCGCGCCGCACTCGCCACAAGCGCAACCATCGCCACAGACGCCCCTGCCGGCACCGCCCACCCGCAGCGCGCTGCCGTGCAGATACGCCCCCTGCAGGCCAGCGATGCTGCGGCCTACAAAGCCCTGCGTGACGAGGCCCTGCGCAGCGCGCCCGATGCGTTCACCTCCGACTACGAATCCTCGGTGGGCCGGTTGGCCGAGAGCTATGTGGGGCGGTTTGGCGACCCCGCTTCGGGCCAGTTTTTCCTGGGGGCGTTTGATGACACCGGCGCCCTGCTCGGTTGTGTGGGTTGCGAACGCGAGCAGCGCACCAAACAGCGGCACTGCGCCGTGGTGGTGGGCATGATGGTGGCGCCCCAGGCCCAGCGCCGTGGCCTTGGGCAGCAACTGGTGGCGGCCTGCATCCAGCTGGCCCGCCAGGTGCCGGGGCTGACGCAACTGGTGCTCACCGTCACGGCCAGCAACACCCATGTGGTGCGGCTGTACGAGCAAGCAGGTTTTCGCGCCTGGGGCCTGCTGCCGGGCGCTATCGTGGTCGACGGTGTACCTTACGACAAACTGCACATGCTGCTTTTGCTACCCTCTGCGCCCACCCCGGTCGCCATCGCCACCTAGAGCACCGCCCGCCCAAGGTGCAACGCGCCGTTTTACCCACCGACCCAACCACCGCTTTCGCATGAAATCCATCGCCCAGATTGCCGCCGAACTGGCCGGCTACGACCCCCAGGCCCTGCACGCAGACCAGGTCAACGCGTTTTTGCAGGCGCTGGTGCAGCCCGTGGAAGGCACCGAAGAAGTCGGCATCTTCGAGGCCCTGGGCCGCGTGCTGGCGCGCGATGTGATCTCGCCCATCAGCGTGCCACCGCACGACAACTCGGCCATGGACGGCTATGCCTTTGCGGGCAGCCAGCTGGTGGCAGGCCAGCCGCTGACGCTGCGCAACATGGGCACGGCCCTGGCGGGCAAGGCCTGGGCAGGCACGGTGCAGCCCGGCGAATGCGTGAAGATCATGACCGGCGCCATCATGCCCGCCGGGCTGGACACGGTGGTGCCGCAGGAATTCACCACCGCGCAGGGCGAGCACATCACCATCGCTGCCGATGTGCTGCGCCTGGGCGACAACCGCCGTTTCAAGGGCGAGGACCTAATGGAGGGCGGCGTGGCCCTGGCGCAAGGCGAGCTGCTCACCCCCGCCGCGCTGGGCCTGGTGGCCAGCCTGGGGCTGAAGACGGTGACGGTATCGCGCCGCCTGCGGGTGGCCTATTTCTCGACCGGCGACGAAATCCTGAGCCTGGGCGAGCCCCTGCGCGAAGGCGCCGTGTACGACAGCAACCGCTACACGGTGTTTGGCCTGCTTTGCCGCCTGGGCGTGGAGGTGATCGACATGGGTGTGGTGCGCGACGATCCAGCCCTGCTCGAAGCAGCCTTCACCGAAGCGGCGCAGCGCGCCGACGCCATCATCACCAGCGGCGGCGTGAGCGTGGGCGAGGCCGACCACACCCGCGCCATGATGAAAAAGCTGGGCGACGTGGCCTTCTGGCGCATCGCCATGCGACCCGGCCGCCCCATGGCCGTGGGGCGGATTGCCGCGCCAAATCTTGATATCAAATCAGCTCCTAGCGCTCAATCCACAAGCGCTGACAGCTATCAAAATGATATCAGCACCAACCCCGGCGGTGCCATTCTGTTTGGCCTGCCGGGCAACCCGGTGGCGGTGATGGTGACCTTCTTGGCCTTTGTGCGCCCAGCCTTGCTGCGCATGATGGGCAGCACCCGCCCTGCCCCGCCCCTGCTGCGCGCCACCAGTACCGAAGCCATCCGCAAAAAGCCTGGGCGCACCGAATACCAGCGCGGCACCGTCACCACCGCCCCTGACGGCAGCCTGCAGGTGCGCACCACCGGCAACCAGGGCTCGGGCGTGCTCAGCTCAATGGTGCAGGCCAACGGGCTCATCGTGCTGCACCACCAGCAGGGCAATGTAGCGGTGGGGGATACGGTGGATGTGATGGTGTTTGACGGCGTGATTTAACAGAGGACCCGCGCCATGCCCTATACCGCCCAACACCTGGCCGAGGCGCCCACCCGCGCTGCGTTAGACACGCTGCAAGGCACCACAGTGCTCGAATTTGGCACCCCCTGGTGCCCGCATTGCACAGGGGCGCAGCCGCTGATCGAACAGGCCCTGCAAGGCCTGCCCCAGGTGCAGCACATTAAGGTGGAAGACGGGCCCGGCCAGCGCCTGGGGCGCAGCTACAAGGTCAAGCTGTGGCCGACGCTCATCGTTTTGAAAGATGGGCAAGAACGGGCCCGCGCCGTGCGCCCCACCACCCGGGCCGAGGTGAACGAGGCGCTGCGCGCAGCGTTGGACTGAGCCGCGCGGGCCAACGTCCCGGTCAGCGCATCTGCACCGTGCCCGACACGCTGATGCTGACCTGCTCACGCCCTGGCTGCACAGGCACGGGAGCCGATGCAAACGAGGCCATCTTTGAGCGCTCCGCCATGCCCATCAGCGTCACACCAACGCCTTGGCCCGACACACTCACCTCACGCAACCCATAGCCCGCAAAGCCAAAGGCTTTCGACAACTCCCCTGCACGGCTCTTGAATTGTTCAATGGCCTGGGATTGGGCCTCGCTCTCGGCCTTGGCACGAGACTCCCGTGACAGCGTGAACATCACGTTGCTCACCGCCATCGTTTGGAGCTTGCCTGCAACGGTAGTGATGCGAGCGAAATCACGCCCCTGCAGCGTCAACTCGGCCTGCCCCTGCCAACCCACGATTTTCTGGTCCTTGCTGTAGCGTGGCGACAGGCTGAACGAGCCCGTGGTCACGTCCATCTGCCCAGCCTGTGCGCTGGCCTTCGCTTCCGTCAGGGCGGCATCCAGCGCCTGCTTGAGCTGCGTCTGGGCCACAGCCAGCGTGGGGGCGTCCTTGGTGGCAGTGAGGGTGATCACCAGCACATCCTGCTGCACCTCCACCAACCCAGCGGCAGACAACTGCACCACATTGCGCGGCTCAGCAGGCACCGCCACGGCCGCTCCATTTTGTGCAAAAACAGCCCCAGCGCTTGCCAGCAAAGCGCTGGCAGCTACCAAACGAATAGCATTTTTCATCGGTACTTGCCCTTTCAGATGCAGTGAACAGCCTGCCCAGGCACCATGCCCAAACACCTATCCACACGCCAACCCTCAGTGTGTAGGCGCGCGCCGCAAAGCTTTGTCAGACAGGGTTGACGTTAGGGCAAAACTTGTAACAGTTGGTCAAACCCGGGGGTAAAAACCGAACTTCGGCGTCCAACTTGGTCAGAATCGGCTCTGTTACAAATTGGACTTGAGAGCAATATGGCCACTACAACCAATCGCACCGACAAAGTTTTGGTGGTGGATGACGATGCACGCATCCGCGACCTGCTGCGCCGCTACCTGACGCAAGAAGGCTTTGAAGTCATGGTGGCAGAAGACGGCAAGGCGCTGAACCGCCTGCTGCTGCGCGAAACCGTAGACATCATCGTGCTGGACCTGATGATGCCTGGCGAAGACGGCCTGTCCATCTGCCGCCGCCTGCGTGCCGCCAACGACCGCACCCCCATCATCATGCTCACCGCCAAGGGCGAGGACGTGGACCGCATCGTGGGCCTGGAAGTGGGCGCCGACGACTACCTGGGCAAGCCCTTCAACCCGCGCGAGTTGCTGGCCCGCATCCACGCTGTGCTGCGCCGCCGCCCTGCACAAGAAGCCCCGGGCGCCCCATCGGGCGACAACGAAGTGGTCACCTTCGGCCCCTTCACGTTCGACCTGGGCACCCGCGCACTGCAGCGCAATGGCGAAGAGTTGCCGTTGACCACCGGTGAATTCGCTATGCTCAAGGCCCTGGTGCGCCACCCGCGCCAGCCGCTGTCGCGTGAAAAGCTGGCTTTGCTGGCACGCGGACGCGAGTTTGAGCCCTTTGACCGCAGCCTGGACGTCCAGGTGTCGCGCCTGCGCAAGCTGGTGGAAGTGGACGCGGCGGCGCCCCGCTACATCCAGACCGTGTGGGGTGTGGGCTATGTATTTGTACCGGACGGAACGAGCTAATTCACGATGAACAAGCCTGAAGGCAACACCAGGCCCCGCAGGCGCAAACCCGAAGGACCGCAAGCCGACGCCACCAGCCCCGCGCCGCTGGAGTCGTCGCTGCGCAACGCACGCGAGCAACGCGCTCGCGTGGGTCTGAATCTGTTTTGGCGCACTTTCTTTTTGCTGGCGCTCTTGCTGGTGGGCAGTATCCTGGCATGGCTGCAAACCTTGCGGGCGCTGGAGTTTGAACCCCGCACCCTGCACACGGCCCAGCAAATCGCTTCGCTGGTCAACCTGAGCCGGGCCGCCTTGGTGCACTCAGACGCCATCGCGCGCGTCTCGCTCATCAAGACCATGGCCGACCAGGAAGGCGTGCGCATCCTGCCCCGCGAGCCGGGCGACAAGTTCACGCTGCTCGATGGCAACGCCCTGGGCAACCGCCTGACCGAAGAACTCACCGCCCGCCTGGGTCCCGACACCATCGTGGCCCAGAACGTGAATGGCGAAAACGGTCTGTGGGTGGGCTTCAACATCAATGGTGACCCCAACTGGTTGTTGATGGATCGCTCGCGCTTCAGCCCTGCAGGTGGGCGCACCTGGCTCATCTGGCTCATCACCGCCGGGGCCCTGTCGCTGGCCGGAGCTGCCGCCATTGCGCGGTTGATCAACCGCCCGCTCAAGCAACTGTCGTATGCCGCCAACCGCGTGCGCGACGGCGACTTTGCCGCCAGCCACCTTGATGAAGAGGTGGTGACCAGCGAAATCCGCGAGGTGAACATCGGCTTTAACCGCATGGCGCAAAAGCTGGCCAAGCTGGAACAAGACCGCGCCGTGATGCTGGCCGGCATCTCACACGACCTGCGCACGCCCCTGGCCCGCCTGCGGCTGGAAACCGAGATGAGCGTGACGGACGACATTGCCCGCGAGCACATGGTGGCCGACATCGTTCAGCTCGACGCCACCATCGACAAGTTCCTGGACTACGCCCGCCCCGACCATGTGACGCTGACTCCGGTGAACCTGCACGCAGTGGTGTCATCGTGCGTCTATGCCGTGCAAGACCACCGCGAGCTGCAAATCACCATGCAGGTGCCCGAAGACCTGAACGTGCTGGCCGACGAAGTGGAATTGGCGCGCGTGATATCGAACCTGCTGGAAAACGCCCGCCGCTATGGCAAGGCTGCCGACACCGGTGTGACCAGCGTGGACATTGCCGCCAAGGGCCGCGAGAGCTGGGTGCTGCTCAAGCTGCGCGACCACGGCGCGGGCGTGCCGCCTGAGCAGTTGTCCAACCTGACCAAGCCGTTTTTCCGGGGCGACTCGGCCCGCACGGCTGCGGCGGGCGCGGGGCTGGGCTTGTCGATTGTGGACAAGACCGTGCAGCGCATGGGCGGCATTTTTGCGCTGGCCAACTCCAGCACGGGTGGGCTGGTGGCCCACATCCAGCTGCAACGCGCCACCGAGTTGCCCGCAGGCGTAGACCCCAAGCAGCGCCTGCAGCGCCCGGCCATCAAGCGCCAATTGCCCCGCAAGCGGGCGCAAGACCAAGCCTGATCACGTCAGCGCAGCGGGCGGTCCTCAACGGGGATCGCCCCGCATCCCTCCCCACAGCCGCTCAGCGGCGGTACACCAAGGTGGCGGCACGCGCCTCCATCGCCAGGCCCTGGCCTACCGGCCCCAGGCGCTCGGCCGTCTTGGCCTTCACATTGACCTGATCGGGCGCCAGGCCCAGCGCCTGCGCAATGCAGGCGCGCATGCCGGGGATATGGGCCGCTAGGCGCGGCGCCTGGGCCACCACGGTGCTGTCCACATTGGCAATCTCAAACCCAGCAGCCCGCACGCGGCGGCCTGCCTCGGCCAGCAGCACCGACGAATCGGCCCCACGGAATGCCGGGTCGGTGTCTGGGAAGTGCGTGCCAATGTCGCCCAGCGCAGCGGCGCCCAAGATGGCGTCGGTGATGGCGTGCAGCAGCACGTCGGCGTCCGAGTGGCCCAGCAAGCCCATGCTGTGCTCAATCGTCACGCCGCCAATGACCAAAGGGCGGCCGGGCACCAAGGCATGCACATCCCAACCCTCACCAATCCTGAAATTCATCACATCGCTCTCTGCCCATTGCAGGGCCAATCAAAAGGAAAACGGCAACCTGCGCCCGCTGTGCGGGCAGCGCCACTCATACGAATTCGCACTCAGCTCATCAGAAACCAAACCTTCGGGCTGAGCTTGTCGAAGCCTTGCGCAGCGCTTCGACAAGCTCAGCGTGAACGGATTGATATTTTTGAACGCAAATGGGTATCACCCCCCCGTGGGTGGCAGCCCACGCAAGCTGCCAAAGCGCTCCAGCGTGGTGCCATGGCCGCGCTGGGCCAACACGGCACCCGCCAGTGCAAAGTCGTCCGGGTAGGTCACCTTGAAGTTCTGCGCGCCACCGGGCACCAGCCGGGGGTGCAGGCCCATGGCCTCCATGGCGCTGGCCTCATCGGTCACGCTGGGGCCAATGCGCTCGATCGCGGCCATCAGCGGGCCGATGCGGAACATCTGCGGTGTCTGCGCCAGCCACTTGTCGCTGCGGTCCACCGTGGTGGCCACCCGCACGCCGCCCGGGCCGTCAATGGAGGTCTTGAGGGTGTCGGCCAGCTTGTGCGCCAAAAGCCCCCCAACCCCGTCATTGGCACAGGTATCAATCAGGGTGTCGATCAGGGCGGTGGTGATCAGGCAGCGGGCCGCGTCATGCACCAGCACCCAGTCTTCGGGCTGCGCACCCCGCTCCCGCAATGCCTTGAGCCCTCCCAGTACCGTGTCCGCCCGCGTGGGGCCCCCACATTCCACCTTGAAAAAAGAGGGGTGTGCATAAGCGTCCAGAAAATGGTCACCCGCCGCCACCGCGACCAGCGTGCCCAACAAACGCCCCACCCCGGCAAACGCGGCCAAGGTGTGCAGCACCATGGGCTGCCCTGCCACCAGGTGGTACTGCTTGGGCAGTGCCTGCGCGATAGGCACTGCGCCTGCAGAGCCCCCTGCAGGCACTGCACGCAGCCCCATGCCCGCACAGGGCACCAGGCCCCAAAAGCGGCCGTGGGCAGACAAAGGAACAGGGGCAGTGGGCAAGAGCGGTGCAGTCATGAGGGGCTCATTCTAGAATCTCCACTCCCCGATCCACCCGGCCCGTGCGCGCACCGCGCCCCAGGGGGTGCCCCGGGGCTGCAGACACCGTCCCGCATGGAACTCCCCAAACTCACTCCCGGTAAACGTTTCTCCTTGCCCCGCCCCGTGGGCAGCGCCGACTCGCTGCTGCTGGCCCGCCTGGCCGAGCGCGACAAGGCGGCAGGCCACACCACCGCCATCGTGGCGGCCGATGCCACCGATGCGCAGCGCCTTATCGAGGAAATGGCCTTCTTTGCCCCCGGCCTGCGATGCGCGCTGTTCCCCGACTGGGAGACGCTGCCCTACGACACCTTCAGCCCGCACCAGGACCTGATCAGCGAGCGCCTGGCCACCCTCTGGCGCATCAGCCAAAAGGACAAGGACACCGGCGCCGACGTGGTGCTGGTGCCCGCCACCACGGCGCTGTACCGGCTGGCGCCACCGTCCTTCCTTGCGGGCTACACCTTCCACTTCAAGGTCAAGCAAAAGCTCGACGAAACCAAATTCAAAGCCCAGCTCACGCTGGCGGGCTACTCACATGTCTCGCAAGTGGTGAGCCCGGGCGAATACGCGGTGCGCGGCGGGCTGATCGACCTGTTCCCCATGGGCTCGCTGGTGCCGTACCGCGTGGACCTGTTCGACAACGAGATCGACTCCATCCGCACCTTCGACCCCGACAGCCAACGCAGCCTGTACCCCGTGCCCGAGGTGCGTCTGCTGCCAGGCCGCGAGTTCCCCATGGACGACGAGGCGCGCGCCAAATTCCGCAGCCGCTGGCGCGAGATGCTGGAGGGCGACCCGACCAAGAGCCGCATCTACAAAGACATGGGCGCGGGCGTGGCGACGGCGGGCATCGAGTACTACCTGCCGCTGTTCTTTGACGAGACGGCCACCGTGTTCGACTACCTGGGCGGCGAGGCCACGGTGGTGCTGCATGGCGACCTGGAGCCCGCGTTCCAGCGCTTCTGGCAAGACACCAAAGACCGCTTTCGCCTGGTGCAGGGCGACCCCGAGCGCCCGGCGCTGCCGCCCGAGGCGCTGTTCCTCTCGGCCGACCAGTTCTACACGCGTGCCAACGCACACGCCCAGCTGTCGCTGCGCCCCGGCGTGCAGGACGTGGATGACAACCCGCATTTCCACAAACTCGGCGACCTGTCGGTGGTGCGCGGGGCCGAGGACCCGCTGGCCCGCCTGCATGCCCACATCCGCAACACGCAGCACCGCGTGCTGCTGTTGGCCGAGAGCGATGGCCGCCGCGAAAGCTTGCTCGACTTTTTGCGCGCCAGCGGGGTGAACCCACCGGCCTTTGATTCGCTGGCCGAGTTCCAGGCCACGGCCGACGAAAAGGTGGGCATTGCCACGGCTGGACTTACCGTAGGCTTTAGCTGGATCGAAGACGGCATCGACTTCGTCACCGAAACCGAGTTGTTTGCCGCCGGCCCCACCACGCGCCGCCGCAAGAAGCAAGAGCAAGTCAGCGACGTCGAGGCCCTGATCAAGGACCTGGCCGAGTTGAACGTGGGCGACCCCGTGGTGCACAGCGCTCATGGCATTGGCCGCTACCGGGGCCTCATCAACATGGATGTGGGCAACAAGAACCCCGACGGCACGCCCGCCATGCAGGAGTTCTTGCACCTGGAATACGCCGACAAGGCCGTGCTGTATGTGCCCGTGAGCCAGCTGCAGCTGATCAGCCGCTACACCGGCGTGAGCGCCGACGAGGCGCCGCTGCACAAGCTGGGCAGCGGCCAGTGGGAAAAGGCCAAGCGCAAGGCCGCCGAGCAGGTGCGCGACAGCGCTGCCGAGTTGCTCAACATCTACGCCCGCCGCGCACTGCGCGAAGGCCACGCCTTCCGCTACAGCCCGCAGGACTACGAGACCTTTGCCAACGACTTCGGCTTTGACGAAACGGCCGACCAGAATGCAGCCATCCACGCTGTGATCCAGGACATGATCAGCCCCCGCCCCATGGACCGCCTGGTCTGCGGCGACGTGGGCTTTGGCAAGACCGAGGTGGCCCTGCGCGCCGCCTTTGTGGCCGTCACGGGCGGAAAACAGGTGGCCTTTTTGGCGCCCACCACCCTGCTGGCCGAGCAGCACTACCAGACGCTGGTGGACCGCTTTTCAAAATGGCCGGTGAAGATTGCCGAGGTCTCGCGCTTTCGCTCGGGCAAGGAGATCACCGCCGCCATCAAGGGCATCGGCGACGGCACGGTGGACATCGTGGTCGGCACGCACAAGCTGCTCAGCGAATCCACCAAGTTCCACAACCTGGGCCTCTTGATCATCGACGAGGAACACCGCTTTGGCGTGCGCCACAAGGAGCAGATGAAGGCCCTGCGCGCCGAGGTGGATGTGCTGACGCTGACGGCCACACCCATCCCGCGCACGCTGGGCATGGCGCTCGAAGGCCTGCGCGACCTGTCGGTCATCGCCACCGCGCCGCAGCGGCGCCTGGCGATCAAGACCTTTGTGCGCAACGAGGGCACGGGCGTGATCCGCGAGGCGGTGCTGCGCGAACTCAAGCGCGGCGGGCAGGTCTACTTCCTTCACAACGAGGTGGAGACTATCGAGAACCGCCGCCAGAAACTCGAAGAAATCCTGCCCGAGGCCCGCATCGCCGTGGCCCACGGCCAGATGCCCGAGCGCGAACTGGAGCGCGTGATGCGCGACTTTGTGGCCCAGCGCTACAACATCCTGCTGTGCTCGACCATCATCGAGACCGGCATCGACGTGCCCACGGCCAACACCATCATCATGAGCCGTGCCGACAAGTTCGGCCTGGCGCAGCTGCACCAGCTGCGCGGCCGTGTGGGCCGCAGCCACCACCAAGCCTACGCCTACCTGATGGTGCCCGACATTGAAGGGCTGACCAAACATGCGCAGCAGCGGCTGGACGCCATTCAGCAGATGGAGGAACTGGGCAGCGGCTTCTACCTGGCCATGCACGACCTGGAGATCCGCGGCGCGGGCGAGGTGCTGGGCGAGAACCAGAGCGGCAACATGCTGGAGGTGGGCTTTCAGCTGTACAACGAGATGCTGAACGAGGCCGTCAAGGCGCTCAAGGCGGGCAAAGAACCCGACCTGCTCTCGCCCTTGTCCGTCACCACCGACATCAACCTGCACGCCCCCGCCCTGCTGCCCGACGACTACTGCGGCGACGTGCACCTGCGCCTGTCGTTCTACAAAAAGCTGGCCACGGCCAAGACGCCCGACCAGATCGACGGCTTGCTCGAAGAGATCGTGGACCGCTTCGGCAAGCTGCCTCCGCAGGCCCAGACCTTGATTGACGTGCACCGCCTGCGCGTGCTGAGCCAGCCCTACGGCGTGGTGAAGGTGGATGCCGCCCCGGGCGTGATCAACATCACCTTCAAGCCCCAGCCGCCGATCGACCCGATGCGCATCATTGAGCTGATCCAGAAGCACAAGCACATCAAGCTGGCGGGCAACGAGAAGCTGCGCATTGAGCGCGAGGTGAAAGAGCCCAAAGACCGTGCGCAGGCGGTGCGGGACATCCTGCGGGCGCTGGGGCAGCCAGTGGCGGCTTAGCGCCTGGAAGATATGATTAAAAATAGCCTCCAGCGCTTATCTATCCAGCGCTACCAGCTATCAAAATCATAGTATCAAATGGAAGCCACCCTGGCCCTGATCGCCCTGGCTGTCGCGTTGCTGGCCCGCCCTTGGCGGCTGCTGGCCAGCCGCAAACCCTTGGCTCACGAAGCGCAGGGCGCGCCTGCCGCGCTGTGGACGCCGCTGCTGGCCACCCTCGTCTTGCTGCCCTGGGCCTGGGCCCTGCCTACGTTGCACCACATGCCGCTGCAACTGCAATGGTCGGGCGCGTGCCTGGTGCTGCTCATGCTGGGCTGGCCCCTGGCGGTGCCCACGCTGCTGGCGGTGGGCGCCACGGCGGCGTTGCTTTCGCCCAGCCTGGGGTGGGACGAGGCGCTGGGCATGGCCGTGTGGCAAGGCGTCGTGCCTGCCACGCTGGCACTGCTGCTGGGCGTGGTGCTGCGCCGCCTTGCGGGGGCACGCCCGCTCGCAGGCGTGCGCGCCTTCGTCTATGTGCTGGGCCGGGGTTTTTTGGGCACGGCGATGTGCCTGTTTGCAGCGGGCAGCTTGTCGCAATGGAGCGGTCACACGCTGTCGGGTGTGGGCGATCAGCTCTCGCTGGTCGCACGCTGGTTGATGGCCTGGGGCGATGCGGTGGTCACGGGCATGCTGTGCGCGGTGTTTGTGGCGTTCAAGCCTGCATGGCTGGCCACTTGGTCGGACGATCTCTATTTACGTTAAAAATGGCTGCAGTGCTTACAAAATAAGCGCTAGCAGCTATCAAAAGAGAAGCAATCTCCAACAGGGCCAGACCACCGACTGGCGAGCCACCAGTGTGTGGTGCAGGAATTGCTTGAGAACGGAACGCGCGGTATTCCCGCAAAAAAGCGAATGCCCGCAGCGCAACCGGGAGCCCTCACCCGGCGGGTCTGTCCATCCACTTTTGGGAGTTGTTCATGCATTTTCGGCGTCTCTTCCTGGCTTTGGCCTGCAGCTTTTTTGCGCTGGGCTCCATCACACCCGCCTTGGCCCAAGGCAGCTACCCCGATCGCCCCGTCAAAGTCATCGTGGCCCTGCCCGCTGGCGGCAGTGCCGACATGATTGCGCGCGTGGTGACGCAGAAGATGGCGGCCGACCTGGGCCAGCCCTTTGTGGTGGACAACAAGGCGGGGGCCTCAGGCCAGATCGGTACGCCGCTGGTCTCGCGCGCCGCGCCGGACGGCTACACGCTCATGGTCTCGCCCGCGTCGTTCCTCACCACCAACAAGAGCATCTTCAAGACCCTGCCCTACGACCCCGAGGCCGACTTTGTGCCCATCACCAAGTTCGTGAACCAGCCCATGGTGCTGGTGGTCAAGGACAAGCAGAGATTCCCCACCGTGGCCGCCGTCATCGCCGCCGCCAAGGCGGCACCAGGCAAGCTGACCTATGCCTCATCAGGCGATGGCAGCCCGCAGCACCTGGCGGGGCTGATGTTCACCACCCGCACCCAAACCGATCTGCTGCACGTGCCCTACAAGGGCGGCGCCCCCGCCATCAACGACGCCCTGGCGGGCACGGTGGACATGCTGTTTGCCGTGCTGCCCGAGGCGCTGCCACACATCCAGTCGGGCAAGCTGCACGCGCTGGGGCTGATGGCCGCGCAACGCACCGGCACCCTGGCGCAGACACCCACCATGGCCGAAGCGGGTGCGCCAGAGATGAACCTCTCCGCCTGGGTGGGCCTGCTCGCCCCGGCCAAGACGCCCCAGCCCATCATCGACCGGCTGCAGCGTGCAGCGCATGCAGCCCTGGCAGACACTGAAACCAAGGCCAAGCTGGCCGCCAGCGGCATGGAGGTAGCACCAGGCACCAGCCAGCAGCTGAAAGACGCGATCACGCAGGAGATCAAGGTACACGCCGAGCTGGTGAAGGCGGCGGGGCTGGTGCCGCAGTAAAGCGCCCTTGCGTGGCAAGCGGGCAGGCCCGCGCATGGCTTCGGCACAAGGGGCAAAGACTGGCGCAGCCTGCGCTGGGAGGCGCCGACCCCTACCCCTTCTGTGCCACAGCGGTAGCCCGCCAACACCCACTGGCACGGGAAAGGCGGCACCCCTCACCCTGGCACCGATGCCCCGGTTTGCCCTTGGGCTTGCAATGCGTTGACAGGCTGCGACGGGCCGAGGGGTCAGGGCGGGTGCGCTGATTTGGGTAAGGCGCTCAAAGAGCCTGTTCAAAGTGCTTGACTTAGAGTGCACTCCAACTTCCAGAATTCGTCCCATGGCATCCCTCCTCACCATTACCGACGTCGCTGAACGCACGGGCTTGTCCGTCCACACGCTGCGCTACTACGAGCGCGCGGGCTTGATTGCCCCTGTGGCGCGTGCGCCCGGTGGCCAGCGGCGCTACGCGGCGTCGGACATGGAATGGATCGGATTCCTGCTGCGCCTGCGCGAGACCCGCATGCCCATTGGGCAGATGCAGGCCTTCGCACGGCTGCGCAGCGAGGGGAATGCAACCGCCTCGCAGCGGCGCGAACTGCTGGAGCAGCATCTTGCACAGGTGCTGGCAACGATCACTGCAATGCAGCAAGCCGCGCAGGTGCTGCAAGCCAAGATCGGGCACTACCAGGGCCTGGAAGCTCCCCTTCGCCACACACCATCGTCCACCCGCCAAGGAAGCCCCCATGTCTCCACACACCAGTCCCCGCTACCTCCAGGGCCTCGCCAAGCTGCGCGAAATCGACGGCCAAGCCGGTGAGCACGTCGTAGCAAGCCTCGCCGACATTGCGCCAGACTTCGCCCGCTATCTGATCGAGTTCCCGTTTGGCGACATTTATTCGCGCCCCGGCCTGGACCTGCGCAGCCGCGAGATCGCCGTGGTGGCCGCGCTCACGGCGCTGGGCAACGCCACACCCCAACTCAAAGTGCATTTGCAGGCCGCGTTGAACGTGGGCGTCACCCGCGAAGAGATTGTCGAAGTCCTCATGCAGATGGCCGTCTACGCGGGCTTTCCGGCAGCGCTGAACGGGCTGGCCGCAGCGCGTGAAGTGTTTGCGGTGGCGGAGGCCAGCGCAGCTGCCGCATAAGAACCTGTTCAAAGGCGCCGACCGCTGCGGCCAGGGCGTATCAGCCGGGCGCCAGCGCGCCATAGTCGAGCGCTGGCGGGCGCAGCAGGTCCTCATCGATGCCCATCACCTTGCTGGCACGCTCGACGGCCTGCCACAGCGGGGCGGGCATCTGCAAAATCTCATCGGGTGACGCAGAGCGTGCAATCCACGCGCTGATTTCGGCATGCTGCTCAGGGGTGAGCAGGTCCAGGTTCAACATCTCGTCAATGGTTTTCATCTGAGGGGCGGATCGGTATATGGTCTCGCGAGCGATGGCTGGCTCTCGCGGGCTCGTGAGGATGGGTGTGCGGATCGCCAAGGCTACCCCACAAACATGCCGCCACATCGGTCAATATCAACCTGGACCGGGTCACGGCCGCCTTGCTCCTCTGCACGCTGGGCTGAGAAGCCCGCCCGCGCCCCATCGCCAACGCTCTGGCCTCCTCGCCGCAGCCCAGCCCTCTTGTCCACCCAGACCGCCACCCTCACAGTCCATCCGCAGTCCATGGGCGATACCATTACGGGTTCTGATTCCAGCATTTGCCTCAAGCGCCTTCGCCATGAAAAACACCACCGAATTTGCCCCTGGCCTTGTGGTCCAGGGCATCGACCCGCTCCTGTCCCTGTCCAGCTACAAGCTGATCGCCTTCGACATGGACTCCACCCTCATCAACATCGAATGCGTGGACGAGATCGCCGATGCCGCAGGCCGCAAAGCCGAAGTGGCGGCGATCACGGAAGCCGCCATGCAAGGCCTGATCACCGACTACAAAGAGAGCCTGCGCCAGCGCGTGGCCCTGCTCAAAGGCGTGACGGTGCAACACATGGAGCAGGTGTTTGCAGAGCGCCTGCGCTTTAACCCTGGCGCCCAGGAACTCATCACCGCAGCCAAGGCTGCTGGCCTGACCACGCTGCTGGTATCGGGTGGTTTCACCTTCTTTGCCGACCGCGTGAAGTCGGGCCTTGGCATCGACTTTGCCCGCGCCAACATGCTGGAGGTGGACAACGGCTTGCTCACCGGCCGCATGGTGGACCAGCCCTGGGGCGACATCTGCGACGGCGCCGAGAAGCGCCGCACCCTGCTGGAGCTGGCCTCGCTCATGGGCATCTCACCATCGCAGGCGATTGCGGTGGGCGATGGGGCCAACGACCTGCCCATGATGGGCGTTGCGGGCCTGTCTGTGGCCTACCACGCCAAGCCAGCCGTGCGCGCGCAGGCCAAGGTGGCCATCAACCAAGGCGGCTTGGACCGATTGCTGGAAGTCTTCAGCCGCTAAGGATGTCCTGCATCACCCTCGCGAGGCGGTGGTAGTGCGGATCGGGAGGGGCCGCAAGGCGTCTTTTGGCAGCCAATAGCTGGGCTATTGGCAAGAAAAGCAACGCAGCGGACCGCCCGAGGCCGCGCTATCACAGACCGCAGGGAGTTATGCAGGACATCCCTCAGGCAGAGTGCAGGGTGCGCCGCCAAAGCGCGGGCGTTTGAGGAAAAGTGCACAGCTTGTTGCACTTCAGAGGGCAGCAATGCCCTTGGCAGGGCAAAGGCGTCGGCACAATCCGCCCGCACGGGGCCACACCGCCCCACTTTGCCACCCTCTGTTGCGCTTTGGCGCCCCGCACTTATGACCTCTTTCGCTGGCGCCACCCGTGCGCTGTTGGCCGCACCGCTGCTGCTGGCCCTGCTTGCCTGCAACTCCAAATCTGAAGACACCGCCAATGCCCCTGCGGCGCCCAGCATCGCTGTCAACGAAGCGCCAGCCAGTGGCAAACCCGCCGCTGCGACGCCCCCCGCCAAGGCCCCTGTGGAGGAACCCAGTGCCGCAGCCAAGTTGCAGGACTACATCGGCTGCTACAACAGGCTGGATGGCCGAGCCCACAAGTCCATCGAGCGCTACGCCACCTGGGTGAAAAACATGAAGACCGGCCCCACAGGCCGCGAAAGCGTGGTGTACGGCCTGTACGCCACCGACCCCGAAAGCACTGCGAAGTGCAAAACCAGCTTTGCCACGTCCGCAGCGCAAAAGCCCGCCATGCAGGCGCTGGATGCAGCGGGCGCCGCCTACATCCAGGCGCTTGATGCCATGGACACCCAGGTGACCGAGGCCAACAACTACTACAGCCGCGACAACTACAAGGACGACAAGTTCGCCAAAGGCAAGGCCATGCATGCCCCGCTGGTGGCTAGCTTTGAGGCGTTCCAAAAAGCCAGCAGCGCCTTCTCTGACCAGTTGGATGTAGAAAACGACAAAGTGCTGGCAGCCAAACTGGCCGACGTGGAAAAGACCGAAGGAAAGCAGTACACCTACTACCGCATGGCCCTGATGGCGCGCGCCAAGGCCCTGGTCAACTTGCTGGGCGAAGAGAAGTTTGATGTGGCCATGGCCGAAACACGCCTGTCAGCCTACGAAGCCCTTGCCGACGAATCGTTGGTATATGCCAAAGCGCACAAAGACGGCCGCGATATCCACTGGAGCTTTTTTGAGAGCAGTACCGAACAATTCCGCCAGACAGCCAAAGAGCGGTTTCGCCGCGTGCGCGACAGAGTGCCCTACAACGAGGGGGACCGCATGATCATGCAAACAGGCTCTGGCTGGATGGTGGAAGGCAGCCCCCAAAAATTGCTGAAGACCTACAACGAGCTGGTCGACAAAAGCAACGATTTCTGACGGAAGCGAGGGCGCCTGGGCAGGCCCCTCACACGCCCCTCGCACGCGGCCGGTCTTGAGCCTGCAGGCAGAGTGCCTGCAGGTTTCCTCAGCCCTTGATAGGCAAACCCGTCACCGGTTTCGCATCCCGCATGCTGCGCCGAATCAAGGGCTGCGCCAGCATCTTGGGATTGGGCGCATCCACCAAGTCGGCCAGCGTGACGCCATCGAGCACCGCCAGATAGGCATTGATAGCGTCGCCCAGCACCCCTTTGAGGCGGCAGTTGCCGCTCAGCCGGCACTGGTTCACATGGGGATCAAAACACTCCACAAGGTGAAAGTCCGTCTCCGTCTGGCGCACGACGGCGCCCAGATTGATCTCGGCAGGGGCTTTCATCAGGCGCATGCCGCCCCCACGCCCGCGCGTGGTCTCCAGCAGGCCTTGTGCTGCCAGCTCTTGCACGATCTTCATCAAATGGCTGCGCGATATGCCGTAGCCCTCGGCCACCTCGGTGATGGTCACGGGCTGCTCGCGGCCCTGGGTGGCCGCGCAATACATCAGCACACGCAGGGTGTAGTCCGTCCATTGGGTAAGGCGCATAGAGTTTGTCCTGGCTCAATTTAAAAGATGCTTGTTATCTGAATTTTATTAACTAAAATATTCACAATAAATGAATCTTTAAGGAATCCCCCATGAATGCTCGACTTCAAGAAACGCAACCCGCTCTGAGCGCAGAGCAAGCCATTGGTCAGATCGCCGTGCAACTGCCGGGATCGACAGCGATTTTTCGCCGCTTGAAGTTGGACTTTTGCTGCGGCGGCCAGGTCAGCCTGCGCGAAGCAGCCACCCAAAAGTCGCTGGATGTGGATGCCGTGATGGCAGAGTTGTCGCAACTGCAGCGCAGCAGCAGCCTGCCTGGGGTGACATCGCCCACAGAGCTGATCGACCACATTCTGGAGCGATACCACGAAGTGCATCGCGTGCAACTGCCCGAGCTGATTCGCATGGCACGCCGCGTGGAAGCCGTGCACCGCGACCACCCATTGGTGCCTGCTGGCTTGGCCGACACCCTGGAGGCCATGCACGAAGAACTGCTCTCGCACATGCAAAAGGAAGAGGTCGTGTTGTTCCCCATGCTCAAGGCGGGCGGCAATCCGTTTGTGGGCCAGCCCATTGGCGTGATGCGCGCCGAGCACGTAGACCACGGGGCATCGCTGGACAAGCTCAATGCCCTGACCCACGACGCCACCCCACCCCAAGGCGCCTGCAACACCTGGCGCGCCCTGTATGCGGGCATTGCCCAGTTGGGAGAAGACCTGATCAACCACATTCACCTGGAGAACAACCTTTTGTTCCCACAGTTTGAAGCAGCGGCCACCACGCAAGGTTGCGGTACATCAGCTTGTAGCTGCAACTGATCGTGCACACTGCGCCCATGCCAGTCACCACCGCACACCGCACTCCCGACAAGGAAAGCATCACCGAGCTGGTGCATGCGTTTTATGCAGATGTGCGCAAGGACGACTTGCTGGGCCCGGTGTTTGACAAGGCGCTGCATGGGCAGTGGGATACCCACTTGCACCGCTTGGTCGATTTTTGGAGCACCGTGCTGTTGGGCACCCGCAGCTTCAAAGGCAATGTGCTGGACAAGCACCTGTCGCTGCAGGACGTGACCCCCGCCCATTTTGCAGCATGGGTGCACCTGTGGAACGGGCACACCGCGCGCTTGTTTGCCCCCGAGGTGGCCCACGGCTTGCAAGCGGCAGCCCATGGCGTGGCCCGCAATTTGTTCAGAGGGTATTTTGGGAGCCTGCCTGCGTTTGCAGCAGCAGAGCCACAGGAGCCCCACGCGCAAGGCTAAGTAGCTGTTCACAGGGCCGCTTGCCGCCACTGAGGGGCTTCGTGGCGTTCAGCGCTTCCCACATGCCCAGCACTGCGTGCAATGGCCTTGGGTCAAGGCCTCTGCTTGGGTTTATCGGCCTTTGCCGCCGGGGGTGAAGAACAGTGCCAAACCCACCGCGATGAGCGCCACCGGCCACCACACGCGCAACAACTCACGCAGGCTGATGCTGATCAGCCCCAGGTTGGTCAGCAAGAAAAACACGCCCAAAACGACCAGCACAATCGCTGCGATATTGCCTTTCATTGGCACTCCCTCAAGTTGGTAAACAGATGCCGAATTGATGCTGTGGCGATTATGGCGCTGGCCAACGCGTGAGGCCTGACTGACCGCAAACCCTATCGCAATGGCGCCAGCAGGTCGGTCAGCCCGTTGTGGTCGATTTCGTGCATCAGGGCCAACAGGCGCCCCAGGTCGTTGTGGGGGAAGCCTTCCCGCGCAAACCAGTTCAGGTAATTGCCAGGCAAATCGGCAATCACGCACCCCTTGTGCTTGCCATACGGCATTTGCACAGTCACCAGCCGTTGCAGCGTGGCCGGGTCCATGCCCGCAATGTCCATGGATCAGCCCCCCGCGCGCTTGACCTTGTGGCCCAGCTTTTGCAGCGCAGCCATCACGCGGTCAATGTGATCGCCCTGTACCTCAATCACCCCGTCCTTAACGGTACCGCCCGTGCCACACGCGGTTTTGAGCTGTTTACCCAGCTGCTCCAACGCCGCGGCATCCAGCAACAGGCCTTTGACCAGGGTAACGGCCTTGCCTCCCCGGCCTTTGGTTTCTCGCGATACCCGCACGATGCCATCCCCCGTGGGCAAGGGCTTGTTTTGCTTGCAAACGCACTGTGCCTGGGGCTGGCTGCAGTCCGGGCACATGCGACCGTGATCGGTGGAATAGACCAGGCCGCCCAGGCTTTTGAGATCACGCAATGAGGCCATGGTCACTTCCCCTGCGCACTCAGCAGCTGAAAGTTCAGCAGGCGCGTGGCCATCACTGTCTCAGTGAAAAACAGCACCAGCGCCATCAAAAATGAAATCACCCCGCTCAAGAAGCTCGCCACAGCCCAGCTGTGCCCCCGAAAATCCATGGTTTCCCCCAAAAACAGCAAGACGATGGTGACCCCGATCAGGAAGCCGCACAGCGTCAGCAGCCCAATGCAGGCATTGGCCAGGCGCCCCCGGGTGCGCAGGTAGCCCAACTCCAGCATGGCCCGGTCGTGGTGCTCGGTGTCGCTGGAGTTGCGCGCGCGGTCCTCGACCACCCGGGCCCGGTCAATGATGCGCGCCAGGCGCCCCGCCACGGCGCCAATCATGCCGGCCACGGCGGTCAGCAAAAACACCGGGGCTACGGCCAGCTGGATGCCGTGGGTGATGGTGCCGGGTTCTATGGCGAAGCTCATTTTGTGTCTGCGTATGCGGTGGGGAAACGATTATCGGTGTGATCCCGCACAGCAGGCCAGCGCACCAGGCCCAATGCGTGAAAACCTCGACCGCTTGGCGCGACCCGCTACCCTGTGCCTCACAATCGGGGGATCGGCGCCAACTCCGCGCCCCGCCGCAGTCTCTCGACGACCCAGCCGCACGGCATTGTGGGAACCTGCGTCGCCCAGCCCTCCATGGGTGGTGCCAACCACCCCAGTGTCTCTTTTGCCCTACCGCGCATTGCGCGCCACCTTGCCGCCGTCCCAGCGCTACACGCCATGCCTTTTGCTTCTCTCGGTCTCTCCCCCGCCCTCGTCGACGCGGCAGCAGCCAGCGGCTTCACAGCCCCCACGCCGGTACAGGCGGCGGCCATTCCTGTCGTTTTGAAGGGGCAAGACCTGCTGGGCTGCGCCCAGACAGGTTCTGGCAAGACCGCCGCTTTTGCCCTGCCCCTGCTGCAGATGCTGCAAACCGAAGCGCAGCAGCGCAACACCCAGGTGCTGATACTGGTGCCCACACGCGAACTGGCCTCGCAGGTCGGCGAAGTGATCACCCTGCTGGCGCAACGCCTGGCCCATCCCATCAAGGTGGCCGTGGTGTACGGCGGCGTTTCCATCAACCCGCAGATGATGCGCCTGCGCGGCGGGGCTGATGTGGTGGTGGCCACGCCGGGGCGCCTGCTGGACCTGGTGCAGCACAACGCGCTGCGGCTGGGCCAGGTGCAGCACCTGGTGCTGGACGAAGCAGACCGCCTGCTGGACCTGGGGTTTGCCGAGGAACTGCAAGCGGTGCTGGACTTGCTGCCCGAGCGCAGGCAAAACCTGTTCTTCTCAGCCACCTTCGCCCCGCCGGTGCAGGCACTGGCCCACAGCCTGCTGCGCGAGCCCGTGCGCGTGGACATTGCCCCCACCGAACAAACACAGCCAGACATCGCCCAGCGCGCGATTGCCGTCGATGCCCCCCGGCGCACCCAGTTGCTCAAGCACCTGGTCGAGCAACACCAATGGTCGCGCGTGCTGGTGTTTGTGGCCACCCAATATGCGGCAGAGCACATTGCCGAAAAGCTCTACAAAGCGGGCATCTACGCATCACCTTTCCATGGCGGGTTGAGCCAAGGCGCACGCACCCAGGTGCTGCAGGAATTCAAGGATGAACGCTGGCAGGTGGTGGTCACCACCGACCTCGCCGCCCGGGGCATTGACATTGCGCAACTGCATGCCGTGGTGAACTACGACCTGCCCCGCTCGACCGACGACTACACCCACCGCATTGGCCGCACCGGCCGCGCGGGCGAAAGCGGCGTGGCCGTGAGCTTTGTCACCGCAGAGTCAGAGGCGCATTTCCGGCTGATTGAAAAGCGGCAAAACCTGAGCCTGCCGCGCGAGACGGTAGCGGGCTTCGAGCCGACCGAGCCACCCGTGCAAGACAGGGGTGAGGGCAACGGCGGCATCAAGGGCAAACGGCCCAGCAAAAAAGACAAACTGCGCGCCGCTGCCGCCCTGGCAGCAGGCACATCAGGTACGGTGGGCCCCCAAAAAGGCTGACTGCCGCCCAGGCTGCTTCCTGCTTTCGCAGAAAAAACGGTCAAACACCGAATGCAATCAGGGGGCCTTCTGCCCCCTGGTACTCACTCCGCGTCGAAATCGTCTGGCTCGGCATCGTCCGTTTCGCCAGGCGCACGCGGTTTGCGCACCCCGGGCTTGGCCAGGATCTCCACGTAAAACTGCGCCCCACCCTCTGCCGCCACGGCGTTGATGCGCTCCGTCAGCGCCGACAGGTGCACTGCTTCAGCAGCGTCCTTGCTCAGCCCAAAGCGGCAATCAAAGTCCCAAAAATGGGCGCCCTCTGGCACATCACGGCGGCGCTCACGCTTGATGTATTTGCGGATTTCATGCTTGACGGCGTCCAGAACGCGGTCGCGGTTCTTGCCTTCAACGTGGAGTTGGAAAGTTTTTCTCATGGGCGATGGTACCGCTTGTGGTCACCCCGGGCGCCCCGGTTTGAGCATTTCATACCCCCAAGCGGGGTAAGCCGAGTGACGCGCACAGGACTTGCACAGGGCCTGCACGCACCAAAATGAATTCCATCCAGGCGATTCGGGTGCCAAAATGTTGCAACACTTTGGATTGTTCCAAACCAATGTCGCACAACGCCGATCTGTTGCAGGTGCTGCCCGGGGCCGTGCTCATCACGCAGGAGGGCAAAATCTGCTTTGCCAATGCCGCCGCCGTGGCGTTGCTACAGGCGGGCAGCGCAGCAGATCTTGTGGGCCACCAGTCCGGCGAATTTGTGCACCCCATGGACCAGGTGCGCTCCACCAACCGTATCCAGCAAGTGGCCGAGCCCGACCAGGAAGGCCGCCCCAACAAATCCTCCGAATTCCGCATCCGCACTGCCAAAGGCCAGTTGCGGATGGTGCTGATCTCCAGCGTAGCCATTGAGTGGCAAGGAGCCCCCGCCGTGCTGATGTGCGGGCTGGACATGACCCACCAAAGTGAGATCCAGGCGCAGCTGCGCGAGAGCGAGCAAAACTTCCGTCGCCTGTTTGAGAACATGCAGGACGTCTACTACCGCACCGACAGCCAGGGCGTGGTACTGCACGTAGGCCCAGGGGTGCGGCGGGTGCTGGGCTACGAGCCCCACGAGATCGAGGGACGCACGGCAGAGTCGTACTACCCCCAAAGCTCCGACCGAGACGCCTTCAAGGCCGCCATCATGGAGAAAGGCGAGGTCTCAGACTTCCCGGGGCAGATGGTGCGGCGCGACGGCTCCATCATCGACATTTCCATCAGCAGCCACCTGCTGTACGACCACGCTGGCAATTTTGCGGGGGTGGAAGGGATCTACCGCGACGTCACCCAGCGCAAAAACCTGGAGCGCGAACTGCACCGCCTGGCCACCACCGACATGCTGACCGGCATGGCCAATCGGCGGGCTTTTTTGGAAACCGCCACGGCCATCTACGAGCGCGCACGCACGCATACCGAGCCGCTCACCCTGCTGATGCTGGACCTGGACCACTTCAAGGCCATCAACGACCGCCTGGGCCACCTCGAGGGCGACAGGGCCTTGGTGGAGTTCGCCCACGCCGTCAGGGTGCACCTGCGCGCGTCTGACATCGTGGGGCGGCTGGGCGGTGAAGAGTTTGGTGTACTGTTGCCGCTGACCTCCGCGACCGAGGCCGTGGAAGTCGCAACCCGCATCCTGCAAGGCGTTGCAGACTTGGAACTGCGGGACGAAACTGGCAACCCGTACCACATCACCGCCAGCCTGGGGATGGGCGCCATCCGCACCACAGACCGCAGTCTGCGCGACATGCTGGACCGCGCCGACCAGGCGCTGTACCTGGCCAAGAACCGGGGACGCAACCAGATTGCGTCGGCAGAGCACGAAGTGGGCTGATGCCGAGGAGCCGCCGCCCGACCAACCAGCTCAGTACACCGACGCCGAGGAGCCCGGCCACTGGCACGCATCCACCCAGCGCACCCAAGGGCGCGCGGTGGATGCTTTCATCGCGCTTCAGTAATGCGGGGGCAGTTCGTCGCGCAGATTGCGCACGCTGCCGCTTCCCCCATCAGGCACCTGCTGGCGCAGGGTTTTGATCTCCTCCACCAGCCGCTCTATCAACTGCTGCTGTTGGTAGATCGTCATGTTGAGCTGGTCCAGCAAGTCCTCGGTGTAGCTGGCCTTGATCTCCAGGCTCTCCAGGCGCTGGTGCACCTGATCCAGGTCGTTGGCGTTGGCGTCTGGCATGCTTTAAATGGCCTGGCCTAGGCGCGCCACGCCTTCGCGGATCTTGTCCACGTCGGCCGTAGCGAACGACAGGCGGAAGGTCGCATGGTCAGGGTTGGCGCAGAAAAACGGCGTGCCGGGCACAAAGGCCACACCCTTTTCAATGGCGCGCTTGGCCAGCACATTGCCGTCGGCCACCTTACCGCCCGCACCCGTCAGGCGCGCCCACACAAACAAGCCGCCCTGGGGTTGCACAAACTCGATGGCATCTCCCAGCTCCTTGCGCAGCGCATCGCCCATGGCCTGGGCGCGCTCGGCGTAGACCTTGCGCACATTGGCCAGCGTGCCTGGCATGCGGCCGGCCTTGAGGTATTGCGCGGCCGTGGCCTGGGC
Source organism: Acidovorax sp. 106 (assembly GCF_003663825.1). Taxonomy (NCBI): domain Bacteria; kingdom Pseudomonadati; phylum Pseudomonadota; class Betaproteobacteria; order Burkholderiales; family Comamonadaceae; genus Acidovorax; species Acidovorax sp. 106. Next base: position 4,708,632 of record NZ_RCCC01000001.1, read on the forward strand.
AAACGTGCTGGTGTGCGCGTCGCTGAACTGCTTGCACATGGTGGCCTTGCCTAGCAGCTCGGCCGGAGCAATCATCCAGCCAACGCGCAGGCCGGGCGACAGCACCTTGCTCAAACTGCCGCAGTGCACCAACAGCTCGCGGCTGCCGGGCACCGTGGCCGACAGGTTGAGCAAGCTGGGCGGCGGGGCTTCGCCGAAGTACAGGTCGCCGTAGGGGTCGTCCTCGACGATCAGGGTGTTGTGCTTCACAGCCATCTCCAGCACAGCCTTGCGGCGCTCCAGGCTCAGCATGGCGCCGCTGGGGTTACCGAAGGTGGGGATCAGGTAGACAAACTTGGGCTTGTGTTCGGCAATCAGCTTTTCCAGCTCGTCGGTCTTCACACCATTGCCATCGATGGGGGCGCTGATCAGTTCAGCACCATACAGGCGAAAACACTGGATGGTGGCCAGAAAGGTGGGGCCTTCCACGATGACCTTGTCGCCGGGGCTGATGAGCGTCTTGCCCAGCAGATCCAGCGCCTGCTGGCTGCCGGTGGTGACGATGAGGTTGTCGGCCGCCACGTCCTTGGCCCCCTTGCTGCCCATGAAGGCCGCCAGTTGTTCGCGCAGCGGGTTGTAGCCTTCGGTCGCGCCGTACTGCAGCGCGGCGCCAGGCTCTTCGGCCAGGGCGGCGTTGCTGGCCGCCCGGATGCCGTCCACGTCAAACATCGCGCTGTCCGGGAATCCGCCCGCAAAGCTGATGATGCCGGGCTTGCCCAGCAGCTTGAAAAGTTCGCGGATGGCGGAGGTTTCTACGTTGTTCAGGCGGTCGGCAAATTGCATGGCGTGTGCTGAAGAAAAATGGCTATGGACCCTGCATTGTCGCCAATTGGCGCGCAGGTTTCCTGCTCAGCCGCAGCCTGCGCGCAAACCGGCGCCAGCCCCTACACTGCGCGGCATGAAAACCACGATGATCGAACCGTTTTTTGCCACGCTGAAAGCAGCCAACCCCCTGCCCAACACCGAGCTGGAATACACCACCGTGTTCGAGCTGCTGGCCGCCGTGCTGCTATCGGCCCAGGCCACCGATGTGGGGGTGAACAAGGCCACGCGCAAACTGTTTCCCGTGGCGGGTACGCCGCAGGCCATTCTGGAGCTGGGATTGGAACGCCTGGAGGGCTACGTCAAGACTATCGGCCTGTACCGCACCAAGGCCAAGAACCTGATGGAAACCTGCCGCATCCTGGTGGAGCGCCACGGCGGCGTGGTGCCCCGCACGCGCGAAGAGCTGGAGCTGCTGCCCGGCGTGGGCCGCAAGACCGCCAACGTAGTGCTGAACGTGGCCTTTGGCCAACCCACCATGGCGGTGGACACGCACATCTTTCGCGTGAGCAACCGCACGGGCCTGGCACGGGGCAAGAACCCGCTGGCGGTGGAGCTGCAATTGATGAAACGCGTGCCAGCAGCCTACGCGGTGGACTCGCACCACTGGCTCATCTTGCATGGCCGCTATGTGTGCCAGGCACGCAAGCCGCGCTGCTGGGAATGTGCAGTGAGCCAGTATTGCGACCACCAGCCGAAGACGCTGGCTGCTTAAAGAGAAGACAGGAAAGCGGGGGGAACCGCTTCTATTTTTATAGCTGCCAGCGCTTATTAGATAGGCGCTAGCGGCCAAAAATACTGCAACTCACATCACCGAGCCACGACATGCTCCCGCAGCCAGGCGGCGAAGGCTTCCTCGGTGATGTCTCCAGCGGCGACGGCCAGCATGGTGAGCACGCACGATGCGTCGTCAACGGCCAGCGCCCACCCATTGAGACGCAAAAAGAGCTCGGCTGCCACAAAGCCCGTGCGCTTGTTTCCATCGATAAAAGGATGGTTGCGCGAAATCCCATAGCCGTAAGAAGCAGCCAGCGCAGCAGCATCAGGTGGCGGCTCGCCGTAGTGGCTCAGATGAAGCGGCTTGCCCAGCGCTGAATCGAGCAAACCAGCATCCCGCACGCCCGCACCGCCACCGTGCTCGGCCAGTTGCATTTCATGGATGGCAACGATGACGGCACGGTCTAGCCAGACCCACTGGCTCATTTGGCCAGCTCGTGCAACACAGCGCGGCGCTCTTTCATGATCTCGCGCGCCACGCGCATCTGGGCTTCAAACTCAGGGTTGTGGGTGGTGATACGCAAGCCATCGGGCGACTCCGTCACATACAACTCATCACCCTTTTCCAGTTGCAATCGCGCCAGCAATTCCTTAGGGAAAATGGCTCCCACGGAGTTACCGACTTGGGTGAGTTTGAGGGTGTGCATGGAAGAACCTCCAGGTAATTACAAACGTAATACTAGACTTTCCTCCCCGCAACGTCAAACCACGCGATTCAACCCCAGCGCAGCCATCTCCCGCGACACCCCCGCCCACGCCACATCAAACCCCGCCACCTTGCGCTCAGGCGGAACGGGATGGGCGCGCAGGGCCCAGGTGGCACCTGCTACCACGCTGTCGATGACGGGCACCGACACCTGCGGCTGCACCGCAGCGGCCATACCGGCGAGCCCTGCCCCACCCAAGATGACAGCCTGCACGCCCATCTGGCGCACCACGTCGCGGCACGCTTGGGCCAGCAGCGCGCGGGCGGCTGCGGGCTCTGCCGCCAATTGCGCCCCGGTGGGGGCCACGGTGTGGATGCCTGCCAGTCCATGGGCATGGCCCAGCGCTTGCGCCAGGCGCTGCAGCATGGGGCCCCAGCGCTCGCCGCCCGTCACGATGGCAAAGCGGCCGTGGCGAGCCGCTTCGATGAACGATGCTTCGGCCAGGCCCGTGACGGGCACGGGGCTGCTCTCGCGCAGCGCCATGAGGCCAGGGTCACCAAAGCAGCCGATCAGCACGGCATCGGCTTGCGGCCCCGGCTGGGCCAGGTCGTGTGCCCAGGCATCCAGCAGCGCATGGGCCGCCACGGCGTAGCTGGCTTCGCACGCAATATAGGGCGCGCCAAAGCGTGCCGTGGCCGTGCGCACCGCCACATGCGAGCCTGCCGCCCCCTGCACATGCTGCTGCAGTAACGCGCTGACATGGGCCGAAGTGTTGGGGTTGATGACAAGCAGTTGACGCATGGAGTAAGCAAGGTGAACAGGATCAAAGGGACCAGAATCAAACGCCACCCAGCATCTGAGCCAGATCGGGTGCGTCGGCAGACGGGGGCGTGAACTCCAGCTGCGCTTCGATGCGCACCAGGTGGTCCAGCATGCGACGGGCCGCCTCTTTGGGGTCGCGCAGGCGAATGGCGTCGATCAGCGCGCGGTGCTCGCGGCAGCCGCAGGCCGTGGCTTCTTCGCGGGTCTGCGCGTGGCTGGGGCTATAAGTCATGAGGATGAGCGAGGTGCGCGAAACCAGCTCGCGCAGGATGCGCCCCAGCGTCTGGTGCCCTGCGGCCTGCGCAATGTGCAGGTGAAAGTCGCCCGAGAGGCGGATGGCGCGCCGCATGTCGCCGCTGGCACGAGCGGCCTCTTCGTCGTCGATGCAGGTACGCAGCGCGGCGATGTCGGCGTCGGTGGCATTGGCAATGAACAGCTCTACCAAGCGTGGCTCCAGCAGACGGCGGGCCTCGAACACTTCCAGCGCCTCTTGCGGCGTGGGCTGGGCAATGGATGCGCCCCGGTTGGGCGTGAGCGTGACCACCTGTTCATTGGCCAAGCGCACCAGCACAGGGCGCACGCGGGTGCGTGACACGCCAAAGGCCGCTGCCAGCTTGTCTTCCACCAGCTTCGTGCCGGGCGGCAGGCGGTGGTCAAGGATGGCCGAGACCATGCGGTCGTACATGTCGTTGTCGCTGAGCTGGGCTGCTACCTCGGGCTCAAGAGAAGGCTGAACAGAGGCCCGTACGCGTGGCGAGGTCGCTGCAGCGCGAGTGCGCCGGGGCTTGGAAATGGGGTTGGTCATAAAGGCTGATGCAGGTGGGCGCCGTTTTTAACCCGCGCGGCCCTTGCGCCTGCGGCCCAATGCCCACACCAGCGCCAACGTGATGCCCATGACCACAAAAGACACCACAGTGGTCAGCGTGCCCAGCGCATAGATGGACGGCGTGGTCACCGTGCTGGTCAGGCCCTGCAGCTCGAGCGGCAGCGTGTTCACGTCGCCAATGGCCTGCGAGGTGCGGGCAATCTCATCCCAGCTGAGCGTGAAGCCGAACATGCCAATGCCCACCACGGAGGGCGCAATCAACGGCAGCACCACGTGCGCAAAGCCCTGCCAGGGCGTGGCACCCAAGTCGCGCGCGGCTTCTTCATACGCAGGGTTGAAGCGGTTGAACACCGCAAACATGATGAGCAGGCCGAACGGCAGCGTCCAGGTCAGGTGAGCGCCCAGGGCCGATGTGAACAGGCCGAGCGATGTGCCGTAGCCCTCCAGCGCACTCTCCATGCCCAACCATTCCAGCACCGCCTTGATGCCGTTGTCGATGAGCCGGAACTCCAGCCCGATGCCCAGCGACACGATGATGGACGGCATGATCAGGCTGGCCACCACAATGAAGAACAGCGTGTTGCCCCCTGCCAACCGCTTGCGAAACGCCAAGCCCGCCAGCACCGACAGCACCACCGTGCACAGCATCACTGCCAGGCCCAGACCCAGCGAACGCCACAGCGCCGCGCCAATGTCCACCACGCCCAGCCCTTCGGCCAGCTTGGAGAACCAGTGCAGCGAAACGCCGCGCATGGGGAAAGTGAGCCCACCCTCTGGGCCCTGGAAGCTCAGGATGAAGATGACGAACATGGGCCCGTACATGAACAGCACGAACAGCGCAAAAAAGATGGCCAGGGGCCAGAAGCTGGCGGGACGAGATTCACGGACTTTCATCTCACAGCTCCTTGCGAATGTCTACGAGGCGCGTGAGGCCCCAGATGATCATCAGCACCACGGCCAGCAAAATCACGGCATTGGCCGCCGCCAGCGGAAACTGCAGATAAGACGTCTGCACCTGAATGATCTTGCCGATGGACGCGATCTGCTGGCCGCCCATCACGCCAATCGTCACAAAGTCACCCATAACGATGGTGATGACAAAAATCGAGCCAATGATGATGCCAGTGCGCGAGAGCGGAACAATCACATTCCACAGCGTCTGCCAGCCACTCGCGCCGCTGTCGCTGGCGGCTTCGATGAGGCTGCGGTCGATGCGCATCATGCTGTTGAAGATGGGCACGATCATGAACATGGTGTACAGGTGCACAAAGGCCAGCACTACCGAGAAATCCGAGAACAGCAGCCACTCAATGGGCGTCTCGATGAGGTTCATGCCCACCAACGTCTGGTTGACCAAACCATTGCGCCCCAGCAGCGGCACCCACGAAATCATGCGGATCACGTTGGATGTCCAGAACGGAATGGTGCACAGCACGAACAGCAGCGTCTGCATGCCGGGCGACCGCACATGGAAGGCCAAAAAATAGGCCACGGTAAAGCCGATCACCAGCGTGATGAGCCACACCAAAAAACTGAACTTGAGCGTGGAGTAATACGTCTTGAGCGTGACGCACAGGCCCTCTGACGCATCGCCACAGCCCGCGAAGATCGACACGTAGTTCTTGAACGTGAAGCCGGGCAACAGCTCGTATTCGTTGAAGTCCCAAAAACTGACCATCACGATCAGCGCGAGCGGGACAAGGAAAAACAGCGCGAACACCAACGTGAATGGCGCAGCCTGCCACCAGGCGGCAATGCTGCGCCCGGGGACGGCAGCAGCAGGTAGGGACGGTGTGGTGGTCGTGCTCATGGCAATCAATTCAGGCAAGGTGGGCTCATAGGAGCGTGGTGCTTCATTGGAATGGGTGTTCGATGGTCGATCCAACCACCCGTTCGGGCTGAGCCTGTCGAAGCCTTGCGCGGCGCTTCGACTGCGCTCAGTGAACGGTTGAGGGGTTTACTGAAAACAGATCGGCATCAAGAACAAGCACCTGAGTCGGCACTTCGACAAGCTCAGTGCGAACGGGCGGAGGGAAGTGGGCGCGCTCCCCCAAACCGTTCAGGCTGAGCCTGTCGAAGCCAGGGCACAGCCCTCAGCCCCTCAAGCTGCTACAAATTCGTTCCATTTCTGGACCATGTAGTTGTTCTCATCCATCAGCGCATTCCAGCAAGCAATACCGCCCATGCGCGACTCGTAGCTGCCGCCATCGCGCACCGCACCGACCTTGGCCAGCACGTCGCCGTTCGGGCTCTTGATGTCTTGCGTGGCGGGCTTGCCTTCCATCCAGTAGGCCCACTCGTAGGCTTCCATCTTGGACTTGGCCGTCTCCAGCACAGCGCTGTAGTAGCCCTGGCGGTTCAGGTAGGCACCGGCCCAGCCGTCCAGGAACCAGTTGATGAACTCGTACGCGCCATCGAGCTTGCGGCCGCTCAGCGTGGCAGGCAGGCCAAAGCCCGCCGCCCAGGCGCGGTAGCCTTCCTTCAGGGGCTGGAAGTTGCAGGCGATGCCCTTGGTGCGCACGGCGGTGACGGCCGGGCTCCACATCGACTGGATCACCACTTCGCCCGACGCCATCAGGTTCACCGACTCGTTGAAGTCCTTCCACAGCGCGCGGAACTGGCCCTGCTTCTTGGCTTCGATCAGGGTCTTGATCGTGAGATCAATCTCCTTCTTGGTCATGTTGCCCTTGTCGGGGTACTTGTAGATGCCCATGGCCTCCACGACCATCGCAGCGTCCATGATGCCGATGCTCGGGATGTTCAAGATGGCTGTCTTGCCCTTGAACTCGGGGTTGAGCAGCTCGGCCCAAGAGTTGATGGGGCGCTTGATCAAATCAGGGCGGATGCCCAGCGTGTCGGCGTTGTACACGGTGGGGATCAGGCTCATGAACTGCGTGGGCGCAGTCGCGAATTTCTTGGACTTTTCGCCTTCGAGGTAGATCACCTTCTTGGGCGCCGTGCCCTGGTCGCCCACGGCCTTGCCCGCCACCATGCCGGTGGTGAACAGCGTGGTGATCTTGTCGGCGTTCTTGATGCGCTTGGTGTCGATGCCCTTGAGGTTGCCCGTGGGCACGATCTTTTTCAGCGAGAAGTACTCGGTGTCGATCAGATCGAAGCTGTTGGGCGCGGTGACGGCGCGCTTGGTCACGTCGTCAGTGGTCACGGCCACGTACTGGATCTCGATGCCGGTGTCGGCCTTGAACTTTTCGGCAATCGCCTTGTCCTGGTTCACCGCCGTGCCCAGGTAGCGCAGCACGATCTTTTCCTGCGAGTGCACGGCCGGGAACATGCCTGCGGCCAGGATGCCCGCCGTGCCCTTGAGCAGCGAGCGGCGAGCCACACCAGTGGCTTCACGGATCACGCCAGCGGCTTCGGTGACAACAGCGGGGGAATCGGCACGGGAATCATCGGACATGGAAAAACTCCTTGGGTTGCGGTTGGGGGAACGGAACAGGGAAAGCGAACGGAAATCGGAATCAGGCAGCAACAGCGGCAGGCTCGGTATGCGGTGCAGACAGCGGGTGCGCCTGGTGCGGCTGCCAGTGCAGTTGCACCGCCTGCCCCACCACGTAAGGGGCTGCGGCATAGGCGGCCTCAGACACCATGACCGAGTAAGCCGCCGTGGCATTGGCCGACAACGCCACGCCTTGCTTTTGCAGGCCCAGCAGCACATAGGTGCCTTGGTACTCCACATCGGTCACCACGGCCAGCATGTGCTGCGCGCCAGGCGGCAGCGCCACGCCAGCGGCGGCCACCTGCACATGGTCGGTGCGCACCCCCACCTTGCCGTCCGGCGTGTCGATCACGTTGTGCCCGCCCATGAAGCGCGCCACGAATTCATTGGCAGGCCGGTTGTAGACCTCGTGCGGGCTGCCCACTTGCTCGATCACGCCGTGGTTCATCACCACCATGGTGTCGGCCAGGGCCATGGCCTCTTCCTGGCTGTGGGTGACGTGGATGAAGGTCAGGCCCAGTTCCTTTTGCCAGCGGCGCAGCTCGGCACGCATCTGGATGCGCAGGAAGGGGTCGAGCGCCGACAGCGGCTCATCGAGCAGCAGCACGCGCGGCTCGGTGATGAGGGCGCGCGCCAGCGCCACGCGCTGCTGCTGCCCGCCCGAGAGTTCGGCAGGCTTGCGATCGGCCAGGTGGCCCAGCGCCACGCGCTCGAGCAGGTCACGCGCCCGCGCCTGGCGTTCGGCCTTGGCCACGCCTTTCATCTTGAGGCTAAAGGCCACGTTATCGAGCGCCGAGAGGTGCGGAAACAGCGCAAAGCTCTGAAACATCATGGCCGTGCCGCGTGCGGCGGCGGGCAGATCGGTGATGTTGCGGTTCTCCAGCAGGATGTCGCCGCTGGTGACTGACTCGTGCCCCGCCATCATGCGCAAGGTGGTGCTCTTGCCGCAGCCCGAAGGGCCCAGCAGGCAGCAGTAGCTGCCGCTGGGAATGCGCAGGTTGATGGCATCCACGGCGGGCTTGCCGCTGGCGTAGCGCTTGGTCAGCGCGACGACTTCAATGCCAGCGGGCGCCGATGCGGCTTGGGCGGAGGGTTGCGAAGGTGCGGGTGCAGAGGTGTGGGCTTGCATGCCAATGCACTACGCAAGCGCCGTGCCAACTTTGCGCACAATGCATGCACTGTTTTGTATACAAAATGCACTGCAACGGGGAATATCCCCGCCCCTGCCCAAGTGGCATGCACCGCGCGCGAGCCTGCGGCGGCGGTATCAAAGGACCGCGCTCAATACAAAGCCCGCTCAAGGCGCAGGAGGCGCCCCACGCAAGTGCACTGCCAAAAACTGTAGCACCCGTCGCTCGTAAGGCGCAGGAGCAAAGGCCTGCAAATCGACATGCGCCGCACCCTGCACCTTCCACAGTTCCTTGGGCGCCTGCGCTGCGGCAAACAGGCGTTCGGTCTCATGCCAGGGGGTGTGGCGGTCTTCGCTGCCTGAAGCAATCAGCACAGGCGCATGCCACTGTGCCAGCTGCTCCACCGGGCGCAGATCGGCGGTGTGCACGCCCAGCCGCAGTGGCAATTGCCACAACAGCAAAGGCGCAAGGTAGCGGCCCGCGGGCCCCAGCGTGCCCGCCAGCCGGTTGCCTACCGCGTCTTCGATGGTGGGGAACATCGACTCCAGAACCAGCGCATCGGGCGCAGGCTGGGGCAGTGCCAGCACGGTGGAGGCCGCCCCGAGCGACACCCCGATGACCGCCACCCGCTCGCCCGGCGCCTGGGCACGCAGAAACGCCAGCGCGGCTTTCACCCCGTCTGCCTCGCGGGCGCCAAAGGTGATGTGATCGCCACTGCTCTCACCGTGCGCAGGCAGGTCGACCAACAGCGTGGCGTAGCCCGCTGCGGCCAAGAACCGCGCGCGCGCCAGCATCTGGGTGCGGTCTGCGCGCACACCGTGCAGCAACAACACCGCACCGCCATGGGGCTGCCCTGGCTTGAACCACCCAGCCACAAACTGCCCTGCTTGCGCAGGAACGGGCACCGGCGCTGGGATGGGGATGCGCACCGATTGCGCCGCAAAGTCTGCTGGGGCCGGGCCGATGGTGCGGTGCGCGGGATGGCTGAGCCATTCCCCCGCACTCCACAGCACGCCCATGGCGCAGACCCACAGGGCCAAAACGATGGCGGCGCAGCGACGAATGCTCATGGCGCGCCCCACGCAGCATCGGCGCGGCACAGCGGGCGACACGCACCGCGCTGACTGCGCCCAACTGCTTTGCTCGTCGTCTCTTTCACTATCATTTCAATAGCTACCAGCGCTTATTGGATAAGCGCTACAGGCCAAAACACTTGAGTAGGTGCATATCTCAAAGGAGGTCATCCGTCTTTGCATCCACAGCAGCGCTGGGGATTGCCCCCTCTCCCCGGCCCTCTCCCACAAGGGGAGAGGGAGTGGGAAGCATCTGAGACTCGTACCCCATCACGCAAAAACACCCAAGCCCCTGCACTACGTACCACTCATTCCATTTCCAAATCATTCCTGACTAGGCGCGAAGCCGCAGACAGTGCTGAAGCACGACAAGGCGAAGCAACAACGTCAGAGGTGATTTAGAAATGGAATCACTTCACCTGCCCATCCACCCCGGCAGATTCAAAGCTCGCCATCTCGCGCAGCACGGCGCAGGCCGATTGCAGCAGCGGCCAGGCCAGGGCGGCGCCGGAGCCTTCGCCCAGGCGCAGGCCCAGCTCCAGCAAGGGCTCTGCCTGCATCTGCGCCAGCATCAAGCTGTGGCCGCGCTCGCCCGAGCGGTGGGCAAACACGCAGCGCTGCAGCACCGCTGGCGCGATGCGGCTGGCCAGCAGCACCGCAGCGCTGGTGATGAAACCATCGACCACGATCACGCGGCGCTCGGCAGCGGCTTGCAGCACCGCGCCTGTCAGAGTGGCCACTTCAAAGCCGCCCAATGCGGCCAAGGCGGCCAGAGGCGTGGTGGCTTGCGCATTCACATCCAGCGCCTGCTGCAGCACGGCGCGCTTGCGCTCGATGCCCGCAGCATCCAGCCCCGTACCTGCGCCCACGCAATCGGCCAGCGGCAAACCGCCTAGGCGGGCCAGCAGCAGCGACGCGACCGAGGTGTTGCCAATGCCCATTTCACCGAGCAGCAGCGCATTGCCGGGCAGGCTGCGCACCACCTCGGCGCCATTCGCCAGGGCCTGTTGGCACTGGGCTTCGGTCATGGCGGGGCCCACGGATGCGTCTTGCGTGCCGGGGGCCACCTTGCGCAGCAGCAGGCGGGGCTGGCCGGGGACTGATTCACGCGAGGCAATGTCTTTGGCCACGCCGCAGTCCACCACCGTCAGGCCCAGGCCGTGCTGGCGGGCCAGCACGCTCACGGCCGCGCCACCGGCCAGAAAGTTCTCGACCATCTGCCAGGTCACATCGCTGGGAAAGGCCGACACGCCCTTCGCCGCGAAGCCGTGGTCCCCCGCGCACACCAGCATCTGCGGCTGCTGCAGCACGGGGGCCTCCGTGCCCAGCACTTGGCCTATGCGCAGGGCCAAGGCTTCGAGCTGGCCGAGCGAGCCCAGCGGCTTGGTCTTGTGGTCCAGCACATGCTGCAGGCGGGCGGTGAAGGCAGTGTCGTGAAGATCGGCAATGGTGGGTAGGGTGAAGCTCGTCATGGTGTGCGGCAATGCTGTCAGTTCAAAAACAAGGGGCCGATGCTGCGCCGGGCAGCGACCCCACGCAAGCACGGATATCAACGAATGCGGGGATCAGTCGGGCTGCGCAACGAGGCCTTTCAAGAAGCCCGGGGCAAAGTGCGCCTCGGCCATGGCGGCCAACCCATCAAACACGGCATCCAGCGTGGGCACGGGGGCTGCGCCCTCGCGGCCAAACAGGGCTTGCAGTGCGGCGGGGTCTTCCAGCAGGCCGTGCAGGTACAAGCCCAGCACGTTGCCCTGCGCGTTTTGCCAGCACATGCCAGGGATCACCTCGCGCGCCACATCGCCCTTGGCGGCCATGGCCGGGTGCTGGGCCGTCTGGCCGTGGTGGATTTCGTAACCCTGCACCGCCACCCCGGCCAGCGCAGACCAAGGCCCCTGCACCGCGCCAAACTGCGCCTGGGTGCGCTGCACGGTTTTGGCGACTTCGAAGGTGGTGACCAAGGGCAGCAGGCCCAGGCCGGGGGCGTTGCCGTCAATGCCTGCGGTGTCGATCAGCGCCTCGCCCAGCATCTGCAGGCCGCCGCACACACCCAGCACGGTACCGCCCTGCCCTGCATGGTGGGCTATGGCCTGGTCCAGCCCCTGCGCGCGCAGCCAGGCCAGGTCGGCCGCCGTGGCCTTGGAGCCAGGCAGCACCACCCAGTCGCTGGCCTTCAAGCCCGCCAGATCAGCCGGGCTGCGGGCCCACAGCAGGCGCACGCCGGGCACGTTTTTCAGGGGCTGGAATTCGTCCAGGTTGCTGATGCGCGGGTAGGCCACCACGGCCACGGTGGTGTGCACGGTTCCAGCAGCAGTGCTGCGGTCGTCAAACACGCCGTCTTCTTCGGGCAGGCCGTGACGCCAGTTCATGGGGATGGTGGCCACGGTGGGCACGCCGGTCAGCTCTTGCAGCATTTGCGGCGCGGGGGCGAGCAGGCTGGCGTCGCCGCGAAACTTGTTGAGCACAAAGCCGTGGATGAGTGCGCGCTCGTCCTCAGGCAGCAGCGCCCAGGTGCCATACAGGTGGGCAAAGGCGCCGCCCCGGTCGATGTCAGTCACCAACAGGCAGGCGGCACCGACATGCCGCGCCACGCGCATGTTGACGATGTCGTTGGCATGCAGGTTGATCTCGGCGGGCGAGCCTGCGCCTTCGATCACGACCACATCGTTCTCGGCCCGCAGGGCATCAAGCGCAGCGGCAATGTGCGGCCACACCAAGGCGCTGCGGCCGCGCCAGGGCAAGGCCGTGAGCTCGGCGCTGACCTGCCCCATCAGCACGACCTGGCTGTGGGTGTCGGCCTCGGGCTTGAGCAGCAGCGGGTTCATGCGCACCTCGGGCTCGGCGCGGGCGGCCAGGGCCTGAAAGTATTGGGCAGAGCCGATTTCTCCATGGCCCGTTTCACTGGCCACCACGCGCGCGTTGTTGCTCATGTTCTGCGCCTTGAAGGGCGCAACCTTCAGGCCCAGGTTGCTGTAATAGCGGCACAGGGCCGTGGTCAGCCAGCTTTTGCCTGCGCCGCTGGTGGTGCCCAGCACCATCACGCAACGGGCCAGCGGGCGAGAGGAAGGTGCGTTCAAAGTGTCGCTTGCGGTGGCATTCATGGGTGCATTCAGGTTCTTAGGGTGGGATCAGCCTGCACGGCATGCCAGGCGGCCTGCAAAGCGTCTTGCGATGCGGGGGGCAACACGCCCAAGCGCACGGCACCGGGTAGGCCGAAAGAGGTGCAGTCGCGCAGCTTGATACCGTGCTGGCGCAGGGCAGCCTGCAACGCAGAGGTTGCGGGATGCGCTACCCCAGGTCCACACAGATGTGCGGCGCCAGAGCGCGCCCTGGCTTCGACAGGCGCGGCCCGAACGGGTGGGTGGGGCGCTGGCAGGTCATCGCCAAACACCGTCTCGGCGGTGCTCACGCTGGGGCCGGGCAACGTGGCCACAAAGTAATTGGCCAAACTGCCGGGCAGCACGGCCCAGCCCAGCGCGGTGCACAGCGCCTGCTGGCGGGCCTTCCATTGGCGCAAGGTGGGCAGGCAGGCCGCCACCCATTGCTGCACGGCGGGCGTGGCCCAGGCGTGCAGCAGGGCCACGCCGTGTGCACCCACGGGCCAGGATGCCGCCAGGCCTTGCAACGCCAGCACCATGCCCTCGGCCCCCGCAGGCGCCACGGCGTAGGCGGCGCGCACGCCCGTCAGGCCCAGAGCCTTGTTGGGCGACCACAGCTGCCAGGCCGATGCGGGCAGTGCGGGAGCGGGGCCAGCGGGCTCTAGTCGCAAGGGGTGGTAGGCGCAGTCCAGCACGCGCACGCCGCCCGGCAAAGGGGCGGCATGCCATGCAGCCAGCGCGGCATCTACCGTGCCCAGCGGGCTGGCGGGCTCGCAGGCCCACTGCAGGGTGGTGGACGCAACATGAACACCGTACACGCCATCCGCACCATCCGCGCCCCCTGCCCCGCGCCGCCGCACGGCCAGCCTGTGGGCCTGGGCCGCCTGGGCGTAGTCGCCGTAGCTGTGCGGCGGCAGCAGCACCTGCGCCGCGCCTTGCAGCTGCGCCCAGGTGGTGATGCGGTGAATGAACTCAGACGCGCTGCCCGCCACCACGATGCGCCCAGGTGCCACACCATGCAGCGCCGCCAGCGCGGCGCGCAGCGCGGTGTAAGCCGGGTCGGGGTAGCGGGTGGCATCGGCCTGCTGCAGGGCGGCCAGCACCGCAGGGCACGGGCCGCAGGCGTTGCTGTTGGTCGAGAAGTCGTGCGCGGGCACGCCCAGCGCATCAGGGCCGCCGTGCACGCCGACAAGGCGGTGAGGGGCATCGGCGGCGTGGTCGCCCGGCAAAGTGGGAGAAGTGGGTAAAGGCAGCTGCATGCGTCAGCCCCCGGCCATTGCTATAAAAAAAAGAGCTGCTACCGCTGATGGAATAAGCGCCAGAATCACTTTTTGTGCATAGCCAGTTGCCCGGTGCGTGTCCAGCGGGCCCGGCTCATGCCCGTCAGGGTGCAAGGTGTACACGCCGGGCTTGGCCAGCCGCACGCCCAGCGCCAGGGCCATGGCGGCCATGGGCCAGCCGCTGTTGGGCGATGGGGTTTTGCGAGCCTCTTGCGCCAGCACACGGGCAGGCAGGCCGCCGTGCAGCGCAGCCAGCAGCAGCGCAGTGAGGCGTGCGGGCAGCCACGACAACACATCGTCAGCCCGCGCAGCCCACTTGCCCGCCCATTGCCAGTAGCGGGCGCCCCGGCTGCCGGGGTAGCCCCACATGGCATCGGCCGTGTTGGCAAAGCGGTAGATGGCCGCGCCCGGCAGGCCCAGCAGCACAAACCAAAAGATGGGCGCCACCACCGAATCGTTGAGGTTTTCGGCCAGCGATTCGATGGCTGATTCGCGCACCTCGCTGGGCGTGAGCTGGCTCACGTCGCGGCTGACCAGGCGGGCCAGTTGTTCGCGCCCCTCGGGCAGCGAGCGGGCCAGCGCCCGCTCCACCGCCAAGACTTCATCGCGCAGCATGCGCCACGCCAGCAGGGGCTTGAGCAGCACGGCCAGCACCGGCGCAGCCAGCCACCAGGGGCCTTGCTGCAAGTGGCTTTGCAGCCACCAGGCCAGCGCCCCTGCACCGCCCGCCCCCACGCACCAGGCCAGCGCGCCCAGCCAGAAGGAGCGGCGCTTTTGCACATGGGGCGGTGGGTCTGCCGTGGTCAGCGGGGCGACGCGGCGCCCGGCCCAGCCCAGGTAGCGCCCCATCCACACCACGGGGTGCAGGGGCAACGGTGGCTCGCCAAAGCGCCAGTCCAGCAGCAGCGCCAGCCCCAGGGCCAGTGCGCAGACGAATGCCCACTCGGTGCTGCCTGGGCCTCCCAGCAGGCTGAGCCAGCCAAGCCACCCGTTGTGCAGCCCACTATCGGCCATGCGCGCCACCTGCCACGGGATGGGTGTCGGTGTTCATACGCCAGGCGGTGCGCGCGCAGGCGCCCACCGTGGCGCCCACCACCCAGAACACGCCCGCCACACCGATGACGGCACCGGCCGTGCCAAACAGCATGGGCATGAGCACGCTGGAGGCGTTGATGGCCATGAGCCGCAGGCCCAGGGCCTCGCCATGGCGGTGCTCGGGCGTGATCTGGTGCAGCAGGCTCATCACCATGGGCTGCACCGACCCGAGGGTGAAGCCCAGCAGCACCGAGCACACGCCCATGGCCAGGGCCGACGCCAGCAGCGGGTACACCCCAAACAGCACCGCCGTGATCACCATGGCACCGGCCACCACCGCATGCTCGCGCACATGCTTGGCCACCAGCGGCAGCAGCAGGCGCACCACGGCCGCGGCCACGGCAAATGCGCCCAGGATGGAGCCGATGACCGAGGCGGACAGCCCCCGCTCGTGCCCGATGAGCGGCACGACGAAGGTGTGCACATCCCAACACGACGAGAGCACCCAGTTCACGATGATGAGGCGGCGAAAGGCGGGCTCGTTGAGCAGATCCCACGAGCCCCGGGGCGGCCCGCCCTCGGCGGCAATCACCGGCGGCAGCTCTTCGGTGTGGCGCACCCAGAACCAGGTGGCCAGTGGCATGAGCGCCAGCAGCGCAAACGCGGCGCGGTAGCCCTCGGTGCTGCCCGCAGCGCTGCCTGCGTGGTCAATCAACAGCCCCGCAAAAAACGGCCCGATGAAGTTGGACACCGCAGGCCCGATGGCCAGCCAGCTGAACACCTGGCGCAACTGGGTGGTGTCGTGCGCGGCGCGACCCACATGGCGTTGCAGCGCAATGATGGCCAGGCCCGCAGCCCCGCCCGTGAGCAGGGCCGAAAAGCACATCACCGCAAACACCGGGTAGACCAGCGACGCCCCTGCCCCCACACACGCCATGGCCACCGCAATGCCCACGGGGCGCTTAAGGCCGTGCCGGTCGGCGTAGCGCCCTGCTGGCAGCGCCAGAAACACCTGCGTGAGCGCGAACAGCGCCAGCAGTACCCCCACGGCGGCAGCGCTGTAGCCCTCGCGCAGGGCCAGCAGCGGCGTGGCCATGCGCATGCCGGTCATGCAGGCGTGCAAAAAGATTTGCCCGGCAATCAGCCGGGCCAGGGCCATGTTCACGGGGTGTCGTCCTCCAGGCCCAGCAGCGATGCCTTGGCGCCGAGCAAGGCGCCATCCACCCCGCCGAGCAAGGCGCCATTCCCCCCGCCGTGCAAGGCGCCATCGCCCCCGCCGGGCAAGGCGGTATCGCCCCCCGGCACAGGCAGGTCCTGCACATCGCGCAGCTTGCGCTGGATGGCGCGGGTGCGCACACCCACCTCATCAAACTTTTTGGCGGCGGCGTCGATGGATTTTTTGGTGGCCTCGACCACATCACCAAACTTGGCGAACTCGGTCTTGACCATGCCCAAGAGGTTCCACACCTCAGACGAACGCTTTTCAATCGCCAGGGTCTTGAAGCCCATCTGCAGGCTGTTGAGCATGGCCGCCAGGTTGGCCGGGCCGGTGATCATCACGCGGCACTCGTTCTGCACCGCTTCGACCAGGCCGGGGCGGCGCATGACCTCGGCAAACAGGCCTTCGGTGGGCAGGTACAGCACGGCAAAGTCGGTGGTGTGCGGGGGCGAGACGTACTTGGTGAAAATCTTCTTGGCTTCGAGCTTGATGGACGTTTCAAACGCATTGCCCGCCGACAAGATGGCCGCCTTGTCGGCCGCGTCTTGCGCGTCCATCAGGCGCTGGTATTGCTCCACTGGGTACTTGGAGTCGATGGGCAGCCACACGGGGTGCTCGTCGCTCTTGCCCGGCAGGCGGATCGCAAATTCCACCAGCTCGTCGCTGCCCGGCACGGTCTTGACGTTGCGGGCGAACTGCTCGGGTGTGAGCACGTTGTCGATGATGGCGCCCAGCTGCATTTCGCCCCAGGTGCCGCGCGACTTCACGTTGGTCATCACGCGTTTCAAGTCGCCCACGCTGCCCGCCAGGGTCTGCATCTCGCCCAGGCCCTTGTGTACTTGTTCGAGCCGGTCGCTCACCAGCTTGAAGGATTCGCCCAGGCGCTGCTCCAGCGTGGCGTGGAGCTTTTCGTCCACCGTGCGGCGCATTTCTTCGAGCTTGGTGGCGTTGTCGGCCTGGATGGCGGCCAGGCGCTCGTTGAGCGCGGTGCGCAGTTGCTCTGCGTTGTGCTGGCTGCCTTGCACCAGCCCGGTGAGCTGCTGCGACACGGCGTCTTGCAGCACGGCAAACTGGTTCTTGATCTGAAAGCTGTTGGCTTCAAGCTGGTCTTTGAGCGCCTGCGACATGACGCCCAGTTGCGACTGGGTGTCGCCCTTGAGCGAATCGAGCGTGAGGCGCGTGGCTGCGTCCAGGGCCGTGAGGCGCTGCTCCAGCCGCGCCTCAAACACGCCAAACGCGGCCAACAGCTCAGCGCGTCCGTTGCGTGACTCGGCCACCGCTTGAGTCAGGCGCTCATCGACGGCGTGGCGCAGCCCCTCCAGCGTGGCCTGCGTGGTCTGCGTGAAGCCGCGCAGCTGCTGGCCCATTCCGTCCAGCGCGCCATCGTTCTTGGCCACGGCCAGTTGGGTGGCCCGGGCGGTTTGTTCCAGCGCCTGCAGGCGCACCAGCCATTCGGGCGGCAAATCGACGCGGGGGCGGCGCAGCGCAAGCAGCGCCAGCACGATGAACACCAGGGCCAGGGCGGCCAGCAGAACGAGGGTATCGGTAGTCAAGGCAGATTTACTATCATTTCAATAGCTGCTAGCGCTTATGAATCAAGCGCTGGCGGCCAATTTCTCTTAGATTCCAGTATCACTGCACCCGCAAGCCGGTCACGGGCTGGTTGACCGGCGTGAGCGGCCCGCGCCCGCCCAGGAAGGCGATCAGGTTGTCTGCCGCCAAATTGGCCATGGCGCGGCGCGTGGGCACGGTGGCGCTGGCGATGTGGGGCGTGAGCACCACATTGGGCACGGTGAGCAGATCGGGATGCACGCTGGGCTCGCCCTCGAACACATCCAGGCCCGCTGCGGCAATGCGCCGCTCCCGCAACGCTACGGCGAGCGCAGCGTCGTCCACAATGCCGCCGCGCGCAATGTTGATGAGCGTGGCCGTGGGCTTCATCAGCGCCAGCTCGGCCGCGCCGATGGTGTGGTGCGATGCCGCGCTGTACGGCACCACCAGCACGACGTGGTCTGCCGTGCGCAGCAAGTCTTCCTTGCCCACGTAGGTGGCCTTGCATTCGGCTTCCAGGTCAGCCGACAGGCGCGAGCGGTTGTGATAGATCACCTTCATGCCAAAGCCGTGCGCGCCGCGCTTGGCAATGCCCTGCCCGATGCGGCCCATGCCGATGATGCCCAGCGTGCTGCCGTGGATGTCGCTGCCCGCAAACATGTCGTAGCTCCACTTGGTCCACTTGCCAGCGCGCAGGTAATGCTCGCTCTCGGTCATGCGGCGGGCCGTGGCCATCAAGAGCGCAAAGCCAAAGTCGGCTGTGGTCTCGGTGAGCACATCGGGGGTGTTGGTGCCCTGCACGCCAGCAGCGGTCATGGCGTCCACATCAAAGTTGTTGTAGCCCACGGCCATGTTGGCGCAGATTTTGAGTTGCGGCGCAGCGGCCAGCAAAGCAGCGTCGATGCGCTGGCTGCCAGTGGTCAGCACGCCGTCCTTGTCCGCCAGGCGCTCGGCCAGTTCTTGCTGCGTCCAGATCACGTCGTCTGGGTTGTCCTGCACGTCGAAATGCGCGCGCAGACGGTCCACGATGTCGGGGAAGATCGCACGGGCGACCAGGATGCGGGGTTTGCTCATAAGTCTTCAATCTCCAATGTCTTGATACGGCCGCAGGGCGGTGCAACTCGCGCAGCCCAGGCCAGTGGCCACCGTGCAAGGGCCGCCCCGCCGCACCGGTGGCGTCCCCCTTCCCATCGCGCAGCGATGAGAGAAGGGGGAAGCGGCGCAGCCGCTCAGGGGGATGTGCACTACCTAAACCAGATGAAAGTCATAACGATAAAGAGCGGCACCAGGATGCTGCCCGACCACACCATGTAGCCAAAGAAGCTGGGCATCTTCACGCCCCGGTCCTCGGCAATGGCCTTGACCATCATGTTGGGCGCGTTGCCGATGTAGCTGTTGGCGCCCATGAAGACCGAGCCCGCCGAGATGGCCGCCAGCGTCGGGGCCAGCGTGGTCATCAGCACGGCAGGGTCGCCACCGGCAGTGTTGAAAAACACGAGGTAGGTCGGAGCGTTGTCCAAGAACGAGCTGAGTGCGCCCGAGGCCCAGAAGTACATGGCTGGGTCGGGCGTGCCGTCGGGCCGGGTGACAGCGGCCACCACCGCGCCGAACGGGCCATTGACGCCGGCCTTGAGCATGGCGATGACGGGGACGATGGTGAGGAAGATGCCTGCGAACAGCTTGGCCACCTCTTGCATGGGGCCCCAGCTGAACTGGTTGTCCTCGTGCACCTTTTTCGGCGTGAGGCGCAGCGACACCAGCGCCACCAGGATCAGGCCCACATCGCGCACGATACCGGGCAGGCCCACCTCGGCCCCGGCAACGGTGAACGACACGGAGGATTTCCACAGCCCGCTCATCAGCACCAGTGCCACCACCACGCCCAGCAGGGCAAAGTTAGCCTTGCCGTCAAAGCCAATGGCCTGGGTGTCAGGGGTCGGGTCTGTCTTGAGCACTTCTTCGCGGCGGTGGTAGTACCAGGAGTCCATCGCAAAGAAGATGGCCAGCAACGCACCCACCAGGAACAGGGTCTCGGGAAAGATGTGGCCTACGGTCCAGAAGAAGTCCACGCCCTTCAAGAAGCCCAGGAACAACGGCGGGTCGCCCAGCGGGGTGAGCGAGCCCCCGGCGTTGGAGACGATGAAGATGAAAAACACCACGACATGCGCCGTGTGCTTGCGGTTGTCGTTGGCGCGGATCAGCGGGCGGATCATGAGCATGGACGCGCCCGTGGTGCCCATGAAGCTGGCCAGCACCGCACCAATGGCAAGGATGGCCGTGTTGAGCGCCGGGCTGCCATGCAGGTTGCCCCGGATGTAGATGCCCCCCGCCACGGTGAAGAGCGCCGTGAGCAAGATGACGAAGGGGATGTATTCGGCCACCAGCGCGTGCACAAAACTCGCGCCCGCCGCACCGGGGCCAAAAACCACTGCAAACGGCAGCAAGAACGCCAGCGCCCAGCCCGCCGCCACCTTGCCGAAATGGTGGTGCCAGAAGATGGGGGCCAGCAAGGGCATGAGCGCAATCGACAGCAACAGGCCTGCAAACGGTACACCCCACAGGGCGGACAGCGCACTGCCGTCCAGTTCAGCCGCCTGGCTCAGGCTGGGCAACAGGGCTGCAGCCGCCGCCATCCACGGGGCCGCTCGGCGAGAAAGGGTCATTGTTCTTGTCTCCATCAGTGCGGTTCTTTTTGAAAAACAGACGGGTGCGGTGGCGGGCTCAGTCAATGCATTCACAGCGCTGGCTGCGTTGACTGCGTTGACTGCGGTGCAGGGATCTCAAACACCTGCCGCAGGTAGGCCAGGTAGGCCTCGTCGTCACACATGCCCTTGCCCGGCGTGTCCGACAGCTTGGCCACGGGCTGGCCGTTGCAGCGGGTCATCTTGATGACGACCTGCAGCGGCTCGTGCGCGGGCGCGTCGCCCAGGTCATTGGTCAGGTTGGTGCCAATGCCAAAAGCCAGCTGGCAGCGCCCACGGAACTGCTGGTACAGCTCGATGGTGCGCGGAATGGTGAGGCCGTCGCTGAAGATGAGGGTCTTGGTCAGCGGGTCGACGCGGTTCTTGCGGTAATGCTCGAGCAGGCGCTCGCCCCAGGCAAAGGGGTCGCCACTGTCGTGCCGCGCGCCGTCAAACAGCTTGCAAAAGTACAGGTCGAAGTCGCGCAGGAAGGCGCTCATGCCATACACGTCCGACAGCGCAATGCCCAGATCGCCCCGGTATTCCTTGGCCCACATTTCAAAGCCAAACACCTGGCTGTCGCGCAAGCGCGGGCCTAGGGCCTGGCAGGCCTGCAGGTATTCGTGCGCCATGGTCCCGAGCGGCGTCAGGCCCAGCTTCATGGCAAACAGGACGTTGCTGGTGCCTGCGAACTGGCCGGGGCCGGTGGGCGCGCCGGGGCGGCGGTCGCCCGTGCCCAGGCGGGCCACCAGCACGCGCAGCACTTCTTCGTGCCAGGCGCGAGAAAAGCGCCGGCGCGTGCCGTAGTCGGCAATCTTGAGCTCACCCAATCCATCGGCCTGCAGCGCCGCGATCTTGGCATCCAGGCGGCGGCGGCCTTCGGGGAAGTCGGGCACCTTTTGCGTGTTGCGAAAGTACACCTCGTTGACGATGGCCAGCACGGGAATCTCAAACAAGATGGTGTGCAGCCAGGGGCCCCGGATGGTGATCTCGATCTCGCCCGTGGGCAGGGGCGTGATGGTGATGTACTTCTCGTTCAGGCGGAACAGCCCGAGAAAATCAACAAAATCGCTCTTGATGAAACGCATTGACCGCAGGTAGGCCAGCTCGGCATCCTGAAACTGAAGGCCGCACAGCGAGCGGATCTCGTCGCGGATCTCGTTGGCAAAGGGCGCCAGTTGCACGCCGGGGTTGCGGCACTTGAAGCGGTATTCGACCTGGGCACTGGGAAACTGGTGCAGCACCACCTGCATCATGGTGAACTTGTACAGGTCGGTGTCGAGCAAGCTGGTGATGATCATGGACTGGGCGACGCCCTCGCAAAAGACCGGAAAGGCCCGGGGAAGGCCATAGGGTCAGGGATCTGGTTTCACAACGCACCGTGCGCACCAAGGACCGCCCACACCATCCCCAAAGCGACCTGGGCCGGGGGCCCTGCTGCAGGCGATGCAGGCAGTGCGACACGGCGGAACCAAGGTGCCAGGGGGGTGGTTTGAGCGCTCTCAGGAGCAAGGCGCCAAAGTGTAGCCCTTGCAGGGTGCCCGGCACTGCAGCAAGGCCACGACCTGCGGGGGCCACCCTCGCGCCGGGATTTAATAAAAATCAGGCTCTAGCGCTTACCAAGCAAGCGCAAGCAGCTATGTTTTCAATAGCAACCAAAGCGCACGCGCAGGGCAATCGCATCTAAATAAAGATACCCAAGATGTGAGCGAGATAGCCCACATCCCAGCCAGCGCGCTTGCGCTTTGCCTGCACACCCACCTTCACCGAAGTGTCCCTCTTGAGCAACTGCAGCACCATGCGCCGCAGCAGCGTTTGGTTGTGCGGTCCCTGATCCTTGTAGCACTGCGCCGCATCCTCGCGCATCGCCACATCCAGACTCCAGTGCAACTGGTTCTCCACCGCCCAATGCGCGCGAATGCTGTGCGCCAGCACCCTTGCAGGCGTGTGCGCAGGCAAGCTGCTCAGGTAGTAGCTGACTTCTTCGCTGGCGGGGCTTCCCGTTTGTTGGCGCTGGCGCGTGACTTGCACCACGCTGGCAAGCCCCGGCCAGTGCACTGCCGCTCGCTGCAATGCCTCGGGCACAGGGCTGAGCCGGTAGCTGCTCAGTTCCTGGCGCCCATGGCCGCTTGAGCGCTCGGTGTAGGTGTTCTCATCGGGCGGCTCTTGGCTCGCCTGCACTTCAAAGTGCTTTTGCACCACTGCGTGCATGTGCCGCTGGTTGCCTTTGAGCGACAGAACATAAGCCGCACCATGCTCGTGCAACTGCTGGGCGATGCTCTTTTGGCAGCCGATGGCATCGATGGTGACGATGCAGCCTTTGAGGTGCAGCAGCCTGAGCAACTCGGGGATGGCGGTGATCTCGTTGCTCTTGCCATCGACCTTGCACTGGCCCAGTAGCAATCCCATGTCTGCAGCCCAGGCGCTGACCATGTGCAGTGGCCTGCGAGCATCCCCTTTGCTGCTGCCGCGCACGCTTTTGCCGTCAATCGCCACTGTGCCGTATACCCGGCCCGCCACCTGGGCCAGCCACTGTTGGCAGGCCAGCTCCAGTTGCTTGGCGTCAAGCAGGCGAAACACTCGTGCGAAGGTGTCGTGCGAGGCAATGCCTGAGGGCAGCGGAATGAAACGAATGAACCAGTCGTGGTGCAACTCGCCGAACTCGGCTACTTCCACCCAGTTGTCTGCACCTGCGATGGTTGCGCACAGCGCTATGGCCAGGATGGATTGGAGTTCGTGGCGACGCGTGCGCTCTAGGCGCGGGTCGGGGATGACTTGCAGGTGCTGCAGCAGGGTCACGGGAGCGTTGGTTGGGTGATCACTCGCTACAGTTTCGCCGCAAATAGTGGCAGCATCTATTTAGATGCGATTACCCTGAGCGCACGCGCATCGCACGGAGATCGCACTTCAATCGCGATGGGGCACCAGCTTTTCCAGCACGGCACGCAGCGGGGCCGGCACAGGCACGGGGCGGCGGGTCTCGCGGTCGACGTAGACATGCACAAAGTGGCCTGCGGCGGCGGTCAGGGGCTCGCCCTGGGCGAACAGCCCCACCTCGTAGCGCACGCTGGAGCCGCCCAGCCGCGCCACCCGGATGCCCGCTTCCACCGTCTGCGGAAAGGCCAGCGGCGCAAAGTAGTTGCACTGGGTCTCGATGACCAGCCCGATGGTGGAGCCCGCATGGATGTCGAGCACGCCCTGCTCGATCAGGTGCGCGTTCACGGCGGTGTCAAACCAGCTGTAATACACGACGTTGTTCACATGACCGTACACATCGTTGTCGGCCCAGCGGGTGCTGATGGAGCGAAACGCCTGGTAGGCACTGCGGGGCTGCGGCGCTGGGCGGGTGGGTGTCTGCACTGTGGGTGCAGCGGCTGCGGTGGATGCGGAGGTGGGCGTGCTCATGCCGCCACATTTTGCCAGCGGGCGTGGTATTGCAGTGCCACGCGCCAGGTGTTGAGCTGGGCCTGCACGGTGCTGTGAATGTCGCGCCCATAACCCCCGGCCATGGAGAAAGCCAGCGGTACGCGGCGCTGCCAGGCCCAGTCGAACACACGGTGGTCGCGGGCCTGCAGCCCGTCGTAGGTCAGCGCCAGGCGGCCCAGCCGGTCGCCCTCGTGCGGGTCAGCCCCTGCCAGGTACAACACCAGGTCGGGGCGAAAGCGCTGCGCCAGCACCTGCAGCGCTTGGTCCAGTGCCTCTAGGTAGTCCGCATCGCCGCAACCATCGGGCAGCGGCACGTCCAGGTCGCTGGCCTCTTTGCGGAACGGAAAGTTGCGCTCACCGTGCAGCGACAGCGTGAACACGCTGGCATCGCCTTGAAAGATATGGGCTGTGCCGTTGCCCTGGTGCACGTCCAGGTCGATCACGGCCACCTGCAGAGGTTTGAGGGGTTCAAGGCCAGCCTCCGGGGCGGTGTCTTGGGCCATCGCGTGCTGGCTTTGCATCAGGCGTGCGGCCACGGCCACATCGTTGAAAACACAAAAGCCACTGCCCTTGTCGGCATAGGCGTGGTGCGTGCCGCCCGCCAAGTTACCCGCGACCCCATCGCGCAGTGCTGCGCGGCAAGCGCCCAGCGTGGCCCCGACAGAGCGGCGCGCCCGCTCGGCCATGGCTTCGCTCCAGGGAAAACCGATCTCCCGCTGCTCTGCAGGCGTGAGCGTGCCCGTAGCCACCGCCTGCACATAGGCAGGCGCATGGGCCAGCACCAGCTCGGCATCCGTCGCGATGGGCGCTACATGCAAGGCCACGCCGGGCAGCTCCTTCGCAATGCGGTCGCGCAGCATGCGGTACTTGGCCATGGGAAAGCGGTGCCCCTCGGGCAAAGGCAAAACGAACTGGTCGGCGTAATAGGCGTGCATGACGCCATTGTGGCAAGGCGCCCTATTCCTGGAGCCTTGCCTCTAATTTGCTGCACTGCAACAAAAAACACTTGCAATAGCCGGTCAGCGGCCTAAAATTCAACCCATGCTGCACTGCAACATGATTCATCCGAATCACAACGTCAGAGCAGATGTCTGTAAGTAACCGGCCACCATCGGCCCCCTTTTTTAGGAGATATGACATGACGTTGACCGCAGAACAAATCCTGGCCTCCCACAAAGCCAACATCGAAACCCTGTTTGGCCTGACCACCAAAGCCTTTGAAGGCGTGGAAAAGCTGGTCGAACTGAACGTGACTGCCTCGCGCGCTGCCCTGTCGGAAGCCGCAACCCACACCCAAGCCGTGCTGGGCGTGAAGGACGCACAAGAGCTGCTGGCCCTGCAAGCCGGTCTGTTCCAGCCCCTGGCAGAAAAGACCGCCGCCTACAGCCGCCACCTGTACGACATCGCCTCTGGCACCGGCGCTGAGTTTGGCAAGGCTTTTGAAAGCCAAGCCACCGACGCACAGAAGGCCTTCACCAACTTGGTGGACAGCGCTGCAAAGAACGCACCCGCAGGCTCTGAAACCGCAGTCGCTGTGATGAAGAGCGCCGTGTCTGCCGCCAACAATGCTTTTGAATCGGTGCAAAAGGCAGTGAAGCAAGCCAGCGACGTGGCCGAAGCCAACTTCAACGCCGTGGCCAACACCGCCGCGTCCGCTGCCAAGACGGCCGCCCCACGCAAGCGCTAAGCGCTGAGTGCACACCGGTTGCTAGGAACGTTGTTCCTGACTCCAGTTGTCTCCTTGGATCCTCTCGAAACCTGGGTTTCAGGGATCCATTTCAAGCCCGGCACCTGCCGGGCTTTTTTTTGCCTATGGGCCGCGTCTGAGAGATACCTGCGGAGGCCCTGGCTTTGGGGACCAGTCCACTGAATCCTTGAAATCGGCGGTTCGCCGGGGCTGCAGCGGGATGCGCGGCAAGGCGCATGCTGCCGCCAAGGCTGGGTGCCTTGGCAAAGCATGCAACGCAGCCGGGCGCCCGCTGCAACCCCGGCCCGCAGGGTGAGGGTCTGGCAAGGCCGCACTCGTCGTTGCCGTGCTCGCCGGGTGTCCAACCCGGCTGCGCCCGGCGCCTAGATTGCGGCCTTGCCAGACCCTCACGTACCGCTGATTTCAAAGATTCAGTGGACTAGCTATCCGCAGCGCCGCCCGGCACGATCACCCACACACAAGTCCCTCCACCCTGGCGCGGCAGAAAGCTGAACTGCCCTCCTGCCAGCTCCGCACGCCGGTGCATGCCTGCAATGCCTGAGCCGGCATGCGCCTGGGCATCGTCATGGTGCGCGTCCATGCCAATGCCGTTATCGCTGACCTCGGCATACCAGGAGCCCGATGCAGCCAGGTAGTGCACGCTGACAGCCACTTCGGTGGCCCTGGCATGCTGCAGCACATTGCTCAACGCCTCTTGGACAATCGCCACCAAATGGGTGGCGCAGTGCCCATGCAACTGCATGGCTCCATCAAACACTTGCACGTCCCAGGTCATCTGGATACCACGGCGCTCCAGCACGGGCTGCAAGCGGTGGCGCAGACGGGCCAGCCGCTCGGTCACCGACTCTCCCTCTCCGTCCATGGAGTCCACAATCAGGCGCAGATCGAGCATGCAGCGCTCCAGAACGCTCAGCACCTCGCTGTCGCTAGAGGGCTTGGAGTCAAGCAGTGCCATGGCACACACCAGCTGAGAGCCCAGGCTGTCGTGCAGGTCACGGGCAATGCGCCGCCGTTCGGCATGCAGTTCCGGGCTCGGCCGTGGACTCAGGCGCGGTCGCCACTGCAAGGCCCTGGGCAGCTGAATGAGCAGCAGCCCCCCCAATGCCAAGCAGACGAGCAGCGTCACACCTTGCAACCACCGACGAACACCACCATCGACACCCCAAAACCATCCAAAAGACAGCAACGTCAACACCAACAGCAGCAGCCAGAGGGAGACGCAAGTGATTGCAAACCAAGCGGGACGGGTGCGAAACATAGCGCGGGCGGCAAGCCTTCGGTGATGGCAACCTTGGCTAGAACAATCCCCTCAAGGAGGCGAATCGCACGGCTTGTGCGCGGGTCCTGACCTGTAGCTTGCGGTAAATGTTACGCAGATGGGTGTTGACCGTCATGCTGCTGATGAAGAGGCGCGACCCGACTTCCACGCTGGTGTACCCACTGGCGACCAGGCGCAAAATCTCTTTCTCACGGGTAGATAACCGGTCGGCATCGTCGGGCTGGCGCCGCTTGGATTCTGCTGCGTTGGTGCGGTCAAAGCGCTGTAGCAGGCGACGCGCTAGGTTGGGGGTGATAGACGCACCACCGTTTGCCACCTGCAGCACCGATTGCGCATAGTTGCCAAACCAGGAGTTCTTGCCCACAAAGCCCGCAGCACCCAGCTCAAAGGCCCGCATCACCTGCTCGTCGTTTTCCATCACAGAAATGACAACCGCTTGCGCCGAGGGGCGAAAGGACCTGAAGAACTCCAGTAACTCAAAGGCCTCGCCATCACCCAGATTCAGGTCCACGAGCAAAACATCAAACTCATGCTGTTTGATAGCCTTGCGCCCCTCCCTGACGCTGGCGGCCTGGCCTACCAGCAATGTGCGCGGGTCTGCCATCAACTCCTGCGCAATCACCATCCGAATGTGCGCATCGTCATCCACGAGCAGCACCCTGATGGGATTGGACTCTTGACCCACCAGAAAAGCGGGCCACACCGATGGTGGATTGGAGTAGGTGGAAAACTGGCCCGAAGGCGCAGAGGGATGCACGCTTGGCGCGGCAGAGGATTCGACTTGCCCACGATTGCTCACGATAAACACTCCCTAGGGAACTTGAATTGCATTGAAAGCCGCGCAGAACCCTGGATGCCGCAGTGCCAGGCAAAGCCACCATGCAGCCGTTTAAGTGACGGCAGCTGGCAACGACATCACTGGCGCTTGGTGCGGCCATTGCGCGCGCCTTACGTTTGCACACAGGTTTTGAGCTGACTGCATCGTGACCGCAGCGTGCTCTCCACTCCGTTCGTTAGCGAACACAATGCAACAAAATTCACGCGTGCTGTTTGAAATCTCAAAATGGTTTCAAATGTCACAAACAGTTACTACCTAGGTTTTCACTGAACATCAGGCCAGGGGGCTGGTTCACTCCCGCGACGCACAAGGCTTCCCAGCGTTTTGCGTGAAAGAGCGCTCCACCGTATGGAGTAGCCAGTCCCCCGTATTTGTATCAGCGAGGGGGCCGCAGACACTGACTCCAGGCAGCGAGGAAGCGCCATCACTCCTCAAAGGAAGTGAGAGCCAAGCCGAGCTGTCCATTCCACTGCACCGCAGATTCGCTGCGATGCAGACCGTGTCGACACCCATCATCGAAGGATCTGTCATGAAAACCCTTGCTTTCATTGCTCTCAGTGCTATTGCTTCCGCTGCCATGGCCACAGGCCCTGTGTCTTCCACCCCCGATATCTCGATCACGGGCACTTCGGTGCAATTCGCTTCGCTGGCCAATGTCTCTGCCAGCAACAACTCCACAGGCTCTAAGAGCGAGGCATTTCAAAACGTGGCCTCCAACACGGGCAACGTCACCGTGGGCGGCAACTCCATCCAAGGGGTGCTGGGGGTGGGCGGCAGTGTGACCAATACCGCCAGCGGCAGCGACGCTTACGCCAGCCAGAACCTGTCGTCGAACGTGGGTGAAGTCACGATCTCTGGCAACTCGCTCCAGTTCACAGCCCTCACTGGCGCCACCATCGCCAACCTGTCCAGCGGCAGCAACAGCAAGGCGGTGCAAAACATCGCCACCAACAACGCCTGCTTCACCTGCCAGCCTACCAAGACCAGCAACTGGCCTAACTAAGGCGCGAGCATAAGCGGGCTCCATTCAGCGGCCCGCTCAATGGGCTGCTGGATCGCAATGGGCTAACCACTCTTCGATCCAGCGACCTGAAAGCCCTCTTGCGCTGCGGCTGCAGGCCTCATGGTGCAGTTCGCATGCCTTTGAAGAGCGCGCCTTTTTCCACACCAGGAGATGTTCAATGAGCACTCGTTACACCTGGGGCAAGCTCGCAGTCTGGAGCCTGTGCCTCAATCTCTTTGGTTCTGCTTGGGCCCAGGCTCCTGGCGAGGACCCGGTCATCCTGACCAAGAAGCTCACCGTGCAAATGCAACCTACCAGTGCAGCCACGCCCTCATCCAACTTGGACGGCAATACCAGCATGCCCGCTTGGCTGCGCGCCCGCATCGCACGCTATGAAGCCAAGGCGTTTTCGGAGGACACCTCTGGAGTGCTAACCAACAACGATGTGGTCACAACGGCCAATGCACAGGGCATGCAAAAGACCTGCGTGCAGGAAGTGGGTAGCAATACCGTTTCCAGCGGCTCCGCCAACACCGCCAGGTACGGTACAACGGCCGCGCCGCAAGTGGTGGTGCTGCGCGGCGATCTGGTCAACATCTGCAAGTAGCCAGGCGGCCCATCTTGCGCTGCACCAGCGGTAGGAGCAAACCCATGCCATCCCCCAACTTGGCGCAGGCCAGGCACTTGCACAGCTCTTTGCGCTGGAGCACCTTTGTGGCCATCTTTACCAGCCTGTGGCTGAGTGGTTGCGCCACCCCCATGGACCCCAGGAAGGATCAGCCCTTTCAGGAACGTGCCTCCATCACCGACCGCCCCGTCACCCGGCCCACCCGCTCTATCTCCAGTTTCTCCGATTCGCTGGTGTGCATGGACCATATGCTGCGTGACGCCCAGCAGCCCACCACGCTCATCACCAGCAAGCAGATTCCCGATTACTCTGGCCGCGTGGCCGTGGCCAGCAAAGACATGGTGATCACGGCACTATCGCAAATGTCGCGCCTGAGCAATGCCTTTCGGTTTGTGGACTACGAGGTGGACATTGCGCGGCAAGACACGGTGCAGAACCTGACCACCATCCTGCTCAACAACAACCAGATCCAACTGCAAAGGCCCGCGTTGTATATCTCTGGCGCTGTTGCGTTTGCGGACCAGAATGTGATCAACAACCGCTTTGACACGGGGCTGTCTGGCCCCCGCGTTGATCTGGGCTACAGCCAAAGCCGCAACGCCACCATCATCGGACTGGAAATGCACCTGGGCGACTTCCGCACCCGCACGTTGATACCGGGGCTGGACTCGGCCAACGAGGTCATTGTGGGCAGCGGCGGCCAGGGCGTGGATCTGGCGGGCCGCATTGGCACCTATGGGGTGCAATTCAATGTCGGGCGCGATTACACCCAAGGCGCTGGCAGCGCCATGCGGACGCTGGTGGACTTGGCCACGATTGAGCTGGTGGGCAAATGGGCACGTGTGCCCTACTGGCAATGCCTCACTTTGGAGCAAAACCACCCCGACTTTCAGCGACAGTTGCGCGACTGGTATGACGAGGGCTCGGCATCGGTGCGCATCCAGCTGGTCACGCGCTCATTGATCAGCCGGGGGTACATCGCGGCAGGTGCTAGCCCAGCCAGCCCTCCCAGCAGCAGTTCGCTGTCAGAACCCAACCCCCAGCTTCGGGCCGCATTGGCACGCTTTCAGGCCGACAACGGGATGGTGGTGACAGGTGTGGTGGACTTCCCGACCTACGAGCGGGCTTTGCGCCACTTTGTAGACTTGGCTGCGGACGGCACATTGGCGCGCATCGGTTGGAGTTCTACGCATGCCGAGCCGGTGCAGCCCAAGCCAGAGGCCGCAGACCAGCCCACAAAGCCTGTGGTTACCAGCGCGCTGATGTATGGCGCCCCCGCAGCAGAGCGCATCTTGAATATGCAGATTGAGAACGTGCTACTGGACCGCACGGACTTTGAGGTCGGCGAACAAATATTCTTGTCTGCCACTGTTTCACGCGCATCTTTTCTGCAGTGCTATCTGGCCGATGCCACCGGTACCGTCATGCGCTTGTTGCCCAACCAGGCCAATACGGTGGGCTGGGTGTCTGCCAACCAGGCTGTCCGCATCCCGGACTGGATGAGTCCCAACCCAGGGTTCGTGATGGATGCAGCCAGCCCGGGCCGCGAGGGGGTTGCCTGCTTTGCGACCGACGACGACAGCACCGCCAAGCTGCCTGATGATTTGCGAGGCCCAGCACTGAAGGCCATCCAGGGTATCCGCACGCTGGAGAAGATCAACGAAGCCTTTGCCAAGGCATGGGGCAGCACCGGCTACACAGGCAATGCGGTGTACTGGAATGTGGTGCCCCGGCGAACCCCTACCGCCACCTCCGCAGCACCACTCCCCCGCAAATAAGAACACTGCGGCAGCCCCATGTCCGAGCCACATCGCCTGCCATTGGCCTCACCCACCAACCTGCTGTGGATAGCGGCACTTGGACTTTGTTTGTTCTCACCCGTTGTGGTGCAGGCTGCAGCCAGGGGCATATCCGAATCTGTGGAGAACGGTCTGGATCCTGAAACGCTACATGCTCCTTCACCATCTGCGCCTACAAATAATCCCCTCCGAGTTGAGAAAGCGGTGCAGGCGCTGCGTGCGGCAGCGCTGGGCAGCGCGCCTGCACCGGCTACACCAAAGCGCCCATCCACGACCCCATCCCCCAAGACACCCACGAGCCCAGCCGAAGCTGCTTGGCTGCTAGGTCTGCTAAGCCTGCATGGTGTAGGCACGCCCACAGACACAGCCCAGGCACAACATTGGTTTGAACAAGCCCAGGCGCTACGGCACCCTTTGGCACCCGCAGGTTTGGCATGGTGCCAAATCATGGGGTGCCTGAGCGCCCCTAATCCTGCAGCAGCCATCCCCTGGATCCAGCAGTTGACCAAAGGAACGCCAGGTCTGACCAAATATCTGGAATGGTTGGTCAACCAGGCGATCGCGCCCATACCATCGCCCACATCGGAGCCAGCCCAAGGTCCACACCCACTTTTGCTGGCTGCAGCCAATGCAGGCAATGCCCAGGCGACGAACGAGCTAGGGCTGGAATACCTGGCAACCGGCCAGCTCGAAAAGGCACTCGCGCAATTCCAATCCGCGGCCCCCAGATCTGCCGCCGCAGCAGCCAATGCCCATCTGCTGCGCAAGCGCATTCAGCCGAGCCCATCCAAGCTGCACCACCAACCCATCCGCAACAACGCACAGGCTTGGTATACCGAAGCGCAACGCTACCACCGTGGTGACGGTGTGCCAGCCAACTACGCAGAGGCAGTGCGCCTGTACCAAATTGCAGCCAGCAGCGGCGATGAGAAGGCTCGCAGAATGCTGGAGTTGATCTTCTCGCGCCCCACGCCCAGTGGGACAGTGGACTTGGCATGGATGCAGCAGCTTGCGGCGCTGAACCCCGACTCCAACGGCTCCACGCAAAATGCCACGACCCCGTTGTCTCCCCACACATGGCAACGAGATCCAAGCCCCTTGTATGGACTGATCCCACCGCAGTGGCTTGCCACGAGAGCTACATCCGCGCCCTGATGAATTGACGGAGGTGCAATGATCGTGTCGGCTGCGATGCCAAACCCTTGCGACGCCTGAACCAAAGACAACACCGGTGGCCCTGGGGCTCAAATGGAGAATCAGCTATCGGTTTGCGCTGGCTGCCATCGAAATCTACGCAGCCATCCCTCAACTCTGGGGGCTCTACCGCACAGGTAGCATCGCTGTTCTGGCGGCACTGGCGGTGGGTAGAAATTAGCCACTCAGGAGAGGACGGGCATCAGGCATTGCTGTTGATGCAGCGCATGGCTTTGTTTTCTGAATCGCCGCCGTTGGATCCATCGCGAAATGGCCTCGCATGCTGCATCAACCACTCCAACGCTTCGCAGACAACAAACTGCATAGTCCCGGAAAACACAACCAAGTACCGTTGTCATCTATGAAAAACCTGCGCAGATCTTTGGCCAAGGCAGCATTGGTGGCCGCTTTGCTCGGCACCGCATCCATCGCGTCGCACGCTGAAATGTCGTTCATCGCACCTGATCAGCAATCCTCTTTACTGATCAGCAACGACCCTGCCTTGGCCGCCAACAAGCGGCTGGTGTTTGACTTCTGGCGGGAAGTATTTGAGGGCGGGCACATGGAGCTTGCCGACAAGTACCTGTCAGACGAATACGTGCAGCACAACCCCAATGTGCAAAGCGGTCGCGCAGCCTTTGTCGATTTTTTCTCCAAAATCAAAAAGCCCCAAACCGTCACCCCACACATCCAAGCCCCGCTGGTCTCCATCGTTGCAGAACGTGATTTGGTCATCCTGAGCTTTGGCCGCGAGTACCCCGACCCCAAGGACTCGACCAAACGCTACGTTACTACGTGGTTTGACATGTTCCGGATAGCGAATGGGAAGATTGTGGAGCACTGGGACCCTGCACTGCGCCGCTGAGTCAGCGGGAGTGCGCTGATGCACGCGAATCCACGCCTGCAGCGGCAGCAACCAAACTAGCGCACGAGCCCCTTAGATTTCTAAAGCACTCAAAGTGCATCAACCTGGGCGTACAAAACACCGATCACACCAAATTGGGGCGGTTGTACCCCCGGCCGTACCCCCAATTTTTCAAGGCTGGATGGGTGCCTGAAGACAGCCATAGGCCGTAAATCGTTGCTTTACCAAAGAAAAAGGGCGTTCGCCGGATTTCAGCGAACGCCCTTGGGTGGGGGAACGGCCTCCCCCATAGGGAAACGGGGGAACAACTGGGCGCAGTCTACGACTTTTCTGGTTTGTTCCCCCATCCGTTCCCCCGCTTTGCCTTGGATGCACACGGACGACTATGCACGTTCATGCACTGTAAGTCGTTGATTTACCAAAGAAAAAGGGCGTTCGCTGGAAGTCAGCGAACGCCCTTGGACGTTATGGTGGTGGAGCTGGCGGGAATTGAACCCGCGTCCGCAAGCCTTCATCGAGCAGATCTACATGTTTAGCGGTCTGTTTTGAATCTCGCCACCGTCATCGCGCAGTCGCACGCTACAACAGCAGCCAGCACCCTATTTTCTTACCCCAATCCAAGGTACCCGGATCAGGGCCAGCCCATGTAATTATCCTTGCAGCCGGGAGGCTCTGATTGCTCAGAACCCCCTTGCCCAGCCCATCGGCCAACTGTTGCAAGGCTCACTGGCAATTAAGCAGCGAGTGCGAAACGTTCGTCGTTTGCAGTTAGTTTTTTAAATCGAGATTTACGAGCGTGACTCAAGCTCGACATGCACCACACCGATTCCGAACCCACGTCGAAACCAGGACAGCCCCAGGCTTTCTATTTTAGGCCACTGCGATCCGTTGCAAGAGCTCCAGCGGAGAATTAATTGAGGTGTGGGCATTCCACCGCGTGATGTCGGTTTGCGCACCAAGATAGCCATAGGTTGCAGCCACCGTCGCCATACCGGCAGCATGTCCGGCGATGATATCCCTCTCGTCATCGCCCACATAGATGCAGCGACCAGGGTCCACCCCTAAACGCCTAGCAGCCTCCTGCAAAGGAGCGGGATGGGGCTTGGCGTGGGGTGTTGTGTCACCACTGATAACGACCTCAGCGGCCGCCAGCAGAGGCATGGAGCGTGTCAAAGGGTCTGTAAAGCGCATCGATTTGTTTGTCACGATGCCCCAGCGCAGCTGGCGCAACCGCAAGGCTTCCAGCATCTCAGCCACCCCATCAAAGATGGACGTCGATACGGTCATGCGGCGTTCATAGTTCACGAAGAACTCCTCCCGCATCCCCGGGAAATCGGGGTGTTCGGGGTTCATTCCGAACGCTTGCGCCAACATGCCACGGGCACCAGCGCCAGCCATCGGGCGGTACAGATCGAGGGGATAGGAGGAGAGGCCGCGGTCAGTGCGCATCTTGTCGGCAGCCGCTCCAAGGTCCGGTGCACTGTCAATCAAGGTACCGTCCAGATCAAACAGCACAGCCTCAATGTTGTTGAACATACGGAGCAATCAAGAAAATTTTTGGGTTGCCAGCATGTAATTGACACTGGTGTCGGCGCTGAGCCAATACCGGCGCGTGACCGGGTTGTATTCAAGCCCCTTGGTGTGAAGCACATCCAGGCCTGCCGCTCTGCAACTGGATGCCAGTTCGCTGGGCTTGATCATCTTGGCGTACTCGTGCGTACCTCGGGGCAGCATATTCAGCAGGTACTCCGCCCCCACAATGGCCAGCATAAAAGCCTTGGCGTTGCGGTGCAAGGTTGAGAAAAAAACCCATCCACCGGGCTTCACCAGTTGGGCGCAGGCTTGCACCACAGAGTGTGGGTCCGGCACATGCTCCAGCATTTCCATGCAGGTCACCACATCAAAACTGGAGGGTTGTTCTTCAGCCAGAGCTTCTACGCTGATTTCTCGGTATTGAATGTGGGGGGTGCCAGTTTCCAGTGCATGCAGTTGGGCTACACGCAAGGATTTGGTGGCCAAGTCAATACCCGTCACATCGGCCCCTTTACGGGCCATGGAGTCGGCCAAGATCCCTCCTCCACAACCAACATCCAGAACTCTGCACCGGTCCAAACCTGCGTGGGTGTTGATCCAGTCCAAACGAAGCGGGTTGATTTGGTGTAGCGGACGGAACTCGCTTTCTGGATCCCACCAACGGTGCGCTAAATCAGAGAATTTCGCCAGCTCAGCAGGGTCTGCGTTGATTGATTCGATCATTTCGCCATTTTCCTCTATTCCATACCCTCAATGGCTTTTGGCAATTGCCATCGGCCAGTCATCACCTCGCCATCAAAATTGAAAAAGCCTGAGATTCGCCAAAATGATGAAAATCACTCAGGCATAAAAAAAAGCCCCTGACGGGGCTTTTTTTGGAGTAATCAAAGATTACTTGGTAGCACGAGTGCCAACCACTTCGATTTCCACGCGGCGGTTCTTTGCGCGGCCTTCGGCAGTCTTGTTGTCTGCCACTGGTTGCTTCTCGCCCTTGCCTTCAGTGTAGACACGGTTCTTTTCGATGCCCTTGGACACCAAGTAAGCCTTCACGGCTTCAGAACGACGCACAGACAGCTTTTGGTTGTAAGCATCGGAGCCCACGGAGTCAGTGTGACCCACGGCGATGATGACTTCCAGGTTGATGTCCTTGACCTTGGAAACCAGGTCGTCGAGCTTTGCCTTGCCTTCAGCCTTCAGAACCGACTTGTCGAAGTCGAAGAAAGCGTCAGCAGCGTAAGTCACCTTTTGGGCGGCCACGACTGGAGCGGCAGCAGCTGGAGCTGCAGCAGCTGGGGCAGCTGGAGCTGCAGAAGCTGGGGCAGCGGCAGCTGGAGCAGCTGCTGCGATAGCGCCATCGCAACCGGCGGCTGCGGTAGCAGGCGTCCAGTTGGCATCGCGCCAGCAGTATTCATTGGTGCCGTTCTTCCAGACCAGGTCGCCGGAACCGTTCTTCCAGTTGTCCACGGATTGTGCGCCAGCGGCGGTTGCGAGCGCTGCAGAGGCAAACAACATCGCCACTTTGTTCAGTTTCTTCATGGTTCTCCTCTTGGGGAAAAAGCCGCAGCCTCGCTGCGAATCAGGACGTTTAGGGTGACCACCACCAAAAACGTTAAAACGATTGTGCCATACGTAACAGGCGAAAAGAGGCTCTAGCGCATAAGGCACCGTAGGACAAAACCGCAATAGCCCGCATATGTTGCATAGGCGCTACAAGCATCTCAGCCTAAAATGGCTCTCCTTTGCTGCCACCGCCGTCCAAATGACCCAGTTTGCCAAAGAAACCCTGCCGATCAGTCTTGAAGAAGAAATGCGGCGCAGTTACCTCGACTACGCAATGAGCGTGATCGTGGGCCGGGCCTTGCCTGACGCTCGTGACGGCCTCAAGCCGGTCCATCGCCGCGTGCTGTTTGCCATGCACGAACTCAACAACGACTGGAACCGACCTTACAAAAAGTCGGCCCGTATTGTGGGTGATGTGATCGGTAAGTACCACCCTCACGGCGACTCGGCGGTGTATGACACGATCGTTCGCATGGCGCAGGATTTCTCGCTGCGCCACATGCTGGTGGATGGACAAGGTAACTTCGGATCGGTAGACGGCGACAACGCTGCGGCGATGCGTTACACTGAAATCCGTTTGGCAAAAATCGCCCATGAGATGTTGGGCGATATCGACAAAGAAACTGTCGATTTCGGCCCCAACTATGACGGTAGTGAAAAAGAGCCGCTGGTCCTACCCAGCAAGCTCCCCAACCTCCTGGTCAATGGCTCGGCAGGTATTGCGGTGGGCATGGCAACCAACATCCCGCCGCACAACCTCAATGAGGTGGTGGATGCGTGTCTGCACATGCTGCGCAACCCCGAGACGACCATCGATGAGTTGATGGAAATCATCCCGGCCCCCGACTTCCCCACTGCCGGGATCATCTATGGCATCAACGGCGTAAAGGATGGATACCGCACAGGCCGTGGCAAAGTGGTGATGCGCGCCAAGTGCCACTTCGAAGACATTGATCGCGGCCAACGCCAAGCCATCATCGTCGACGAGCTGCCCTACCAGGTCAACAAGAAGACGCTGCAGGAGCGCATGGCCGAGCTGGTGCACGAAAAGAAGATCGAAGGCATCAGCCACATTCAGGATGAGTCCGACAAGTCGGGCATGCGCCTGGTGATCGAACTCAAGCGCGGCGAAGTGCCCGAGGTGGTGCTCAACAACCTGTACAAGCAGACCCAGCTGCAGGACACCTTCGGCATGAACATGGTGGCGCTGATCGATGGTCAGCCGCGCCTGTGCAACCTCAAGGACCTGATCAGCGTCTTCCTGCAACATCGGCGTGAAGTGGTGACACGCCGCACGGTGTTCGAGCTGCGCAAGGCACGCGATCGCGGGCATGTGCTCGAAGGCTTGGCCGTGGCACTGGCCAACATCGATGATTTCATCGCCATCATCCGCAACGCCCCCACCCCACCAGTGGCCAAAGCCGAGTTGATGACCCGCTCATGGGACAGCAAGCTCGTGCGCGAAATGTTGACGCGCACCCGCGCCGATGGCGGTGTGATCAATGCCGATGACTACCGCCCCGAAGGCCTGGAAAAAGAATTCGGCATGGGCCAGGATGGCCTATACCGTTTGTCTGAAACGCAGGCCCAGGAAATCCTGCAGATGCGCCTGCAGCGCCTGACAGGCCTGGAGCAAGACAAGATCGTGGCCGAGTACAAGGAAGTCATGGCGGTCATTGAAGACCTGCTGGACATTCTGGCCAAGCCTGAGCGGGTATCCGCCATCATTGGCGACGAACTCACCTCGATCAAGACAGAGTTTGGCCAGCACAAGCTGGGCGCACGCCGCAGCATTATCGAATACAGCGCGCAAGATCTGTCCACAGAAGACCTGATCACTCCCACCGACATGGTGGTGACGCTCAGCCATACCGGCTACATCAAGAGCCAGCCCCTGTCTGAATACCGCGCCCAAAAGCGTGGCGGGCGCGGCAAGCAGGCCACGGCGACCAAGGAAGACGACTGGATTGATCAGCTCTTCATCGCCAATACGCACGACTACATTCTGTGCTTCTCCAACCGAGGCCGCCTGTACTGGCTCAAGGTGTGGGAAGTGCCTGCAGGTTCGCGCGGTTCACGTGGCCGCCCCATCGTCAACATGTTCCCGCTGCAAGACGGCGAGAAGATCAACGTGGTGCTGGCCCTCACAGGCGACATGCGGACCTTCCCGGCTGATCGCTATGTGTTCATGTCCACCAGCATGGGCACAGTCAAGAAGACAGCGCTCGACGAATTCAGCAACCCGCGCAAGGGCGGGATCATTGCCGTGAATCTTGACGATGGCGACTACCTGATCGGCGCTGCGCTGACCGATGGCAAGCACGACGTGATGCTCTTCAGCGACGGCGGCAAGGCGGTGCGCTTTGATGAAAACGATGTGCGCCCGCTGGGCCGTGCAGCACGAGGCGTGCGCGGCATGATGCTGGAAGAAAGTCAGAGCGTGATTGCCATGCTGGTGGCCGAAGACGAGACACAAAGCGTGCTCACCGCCACCGAAAACGGCTACGGCAAGCGCACCAGCATCGTCGAGTACACGCGCCACGGCCGTGGCACCAAGGGGATGATCGCCATCCAGCAAAGCGAGCGCAACGGCAAGGTCGTCGCCGCCACACTGGTGCACGCCGACGACGAGATCATGCTGATCACCGACAAGGGCGTGCTGGTGCGCACCCGGGTGAGCGAGATTCGCGAACTGGGCCGGGCGACACAAGGCGTAACGCTGATTGCCTTGGACGAGGGCTCCAAGCTCAGCGGCCTGCAGCGCATTGTAGAGAACGACGCCAATGTGGCGGAATCCACTGCTGAAGGCGGAGACGATGCCGAAGGCAACCCCACCACCGAGGGCGGTGAAGCCCCAGACGCTTAAGCCCCACCCGATCGCAGACACACCGCAATGTCGGGGCTGCGATTGCTATCAAAATCAGAGCTTCTACCGCTTAATCAGCAAGCGCTGGAAGCTCTTTTTATCACTACCAGATGAACCGCCCCTACAACTTCTCCGCCGGCCCGGCCGCGATTCCCGCCGAAGTCCTTGAACAAGCCGCCAGCGAAATGCTCGACTGGCACGGTAGTGGCATGGGCGTGATGGAGATGAGCCACCGGGGCAAAGAGTTCATCTCGATTTACGAGCAAGCCGAAGCCGACCTGCGCGAGCTGCTGGCAGTGCCCGCCCAATTCAAGATTCTGTTCATGCAAGGCGGCGGCTTGGCAGAGAACGCCATCGTTCCCATGAACCTGTCGCGCGCTGGCACGGTGGACTTTGTGGTGACTGGCAGCTGGAGCCAGAAGTCGCAAAAAGAGGCGCTCAAATACGCCGCCGAATCGCGTGTGGTGGCATCAGGACAAGAATCCAACTTCACCACCCTGCCCGCCCCGGCCACATGGCAGCTCAGCAAGGGCTCCAGCTACGTGCACTTGTGCAGCAACGAGACCATCCATGGCGTCGAGTTTCAAGAACTGCCCGATTTGCAAGCCCTGGGCAGCGATGCACCTTTGGTGATTGATTTCTCTTCCCACGTCGCTTCGCGCAGTGTGGACTGGTCACGCGTGGGCGTGGCCTTTGGTGGCGCGCAAAAGAACCTGGGGCCTGCAGGCCTGACGTTGGTCGTGGTGCGCGAAGACCTGCTGGGCCACGCACTGCCCATTTGCCCCAGCGCATTCGACTACAAGGTGGTGGCAGAAAACCAGTCGATGTACAACACCCCGCCGACCTGGGGCATCTACATGGCTGGCCTGACCTTCCAATGGCTCAAGCGCCAGACCGAAGGTGGCCTGAGCGGCATTGCCGCCATGGAGCAGCGCAACACCGCCAAGGCCGAGCTGCTGTACGGCGCCATCGACAACTCCCAGTTCTACGTAAACAAGGTGGCCGCCAACTGCCGCTCGCGCATGAACATTCCCTTCTTCCTTCGTGACGAAAGCCGCAACGAGGCCTTCCTGACCGGCGCCCGTGAGCGCGGTCTGCTGCAACTCAAGGGCCACAAGTCCGTGGGCGGCATGCGTGCCAGCATCTACAACGCCATGCCCATCGAGGGCGTGCAGGCGCTGGTGACCTACCTGCGAGAATTTGAACAAAAGCACGCCTGAGTGCACGCCACCGACGCCCACCCATGAATACTCCGCAAGCATCCCCCGATCTCGCCAGTCTGCGCGTTCAGATCGACAACATCGACCAGCAACTGCTCACGCTGCTGAACCAGCGTGCGCTGGTGGCCGAGCGGGTGGGCGAAGTCAAGAAGCGCGAAGGCACCCCCTTTTTCCGGCCAGACCGGGTAGCGCAGGTCATTGACAAGATCCAGACCGCCAACCCCGGCCCCCTCAAAGGCGCGCATGTGGCTGCCATCTGGCGCGAAATCATGTCGGCCTGCCTGGCGCTGGAGTCGCCCCAGCGGGTGGCCGTGCTCGGCCCAGAAGGCACGTTCTGCGAGCAAGCGGCCATCGAGTTTTTCGGCGGTGCCGCAGACTTGATGTATTGCGCTAACTTCGACGAAGTCTTCCACGCTACAGCCGCTGGCAGCGCGCAATATGGCGTGGTGGGGGTAGAAAACTCCACCGAAGGCGTAGTGACCCGTTCGCTCGATCTATTCCTGCACACTCCCACGCATGTGGTGGGCGAAGTGAGCCTGCTGGTGCGGCACAACCTGCTGCGCACCAGCAATTCGCTGGACGACATTGAAGTGGTGCTGGCCCACCCCCAGGCGCTGGCGCAATGCCAGTCGTGGCTGACCAAGCACCTGCCGCACGCCGAGCGCCGCCCGGTGTCCAGCAACGCCGAAGGCGCACGCCTGGCGACGACCAACGCGGCCTGGGCAGCCCTGTCCAGCGAGCGCGCGGCCACGCAGTTTGGCCTGCACATCGTGGCGCACGCCATCCAGGACGATGCGTACAACCGCACGCGTTTCGCCATCATCTGCCTGCCCCACACCCTGCAGACGCCACCGCCCTCGAGCAAGGACTGCACCAGCCTGATCGTCTCGGTGCCCAACCAGCCCGGCGCGGTACACGACCTGTTGGTGCCGCTCAAAAAGCACGGCGTGTCCATGACCCGCTTCGAGTCCCGCCCCGCACGCACAGGCCAGTGGGAATACTATTTCTACATTGACCTGGACGGCCACCCGGCCCAGCCCCATGTGGCACGGGCGCTGGAAGAGCTGCGAGGCCTCTGCGCGTTCTACAAAGTGCTGGGGACCTACCCCGTGGCCTCGTGAAGGGCGTTCGCGATGTTTGAACAACTTGGACTGATTGGCTGTGGCCTCATGGGGGGGTCCTTTGCGCTGGCGCTGAAAAAGGCGGGTCTGGTCAAAAGGGTCGTGGGCTATAGCAAGTCCCCCTCCACCACCGACCGCGCACGCCAGATGGGTGTCATCGATGTGGAAGCGCCATCGGCCTTGCTGGCCGTGGCGGGTGCAGACATTGTTCTGGTGGCGGTCCCCGTGTCTGCCACCGAAGCCACCCTCAAGGCCATCAAGCACTTGGTCACGCCCCAAATGTTGGTCATGGACGTGGGCTCCACCAAGGCCGACGTGGTGCAGGCGGCGCGCCGAGCGCTGCGTGACCAGGTGGGTTCTTTCGTGCCCGCGCACCCCATCACCGGGCGCGAAGTGGCCGGCGTAGAGCATGCCGACGCCGAGTTGTACTACGGCCGCCAGGTCATTTTGACCCCTACCGAGCGCACCCTCACCGCGCAATTGGTGCAAGCGCAAGAGGTGTGGCAAGCGATTGGCTGCCGCGTCAGCAGCATGTCACCCGAATCGCATGACACCGCCTTCGCCGCCGTCAGCCATCTGCCCCATCTGCTGGCATTTGCCATGATGAACAGCCTGACCGGGCAGCCCGACGGCGACCAGTTTTTGTCACTGGCAGGCCCAGGGTTTCGCGATTTCACTCGCATTGCCGCTGGCGAACCCAAGATGTGGCGCGACATCATGCTGGCCAATCGTGAAGAGTTGCTGGCGCAATCCAAGGTCTTTCAACAAGCCCTGGCGCAGCTTGAGCAAGCCATTGCCAACGGCAACTCGCAGGCCCTGGAAGACATGCTGACCCTCGCCAGCGAAACCCGCGCCCACTGGCGCATGGGCGCCCAACGCACCTCCAAACCACGCTAAATGTTCACCACTGCCTTTCTGGACCTCCCCGCTCTTGACGCTGCTGGGGGTGAAGTTCTCTTGCCGGGCTCCAAGAGCATTTCCAATCGGGTGCTGCTGCTGGCAG
This sequence comes from Acidovorax sp. 106, assembly GCF_003663825.1. NCBI lineage: Bacteria > Pseudomonadati > Pseudomonadota > Betaproteobacteria > Burkholderiales > Comamonadaceae > Acidovorax > Acidovorax sp. 106. The sequence continues at coordinate 4,751,126 of NZ_RCCC01000001.1, forward strand.
CCTTGAGCCTGGGCACCACCACCGTGCATGACCTGCTGGCGTCAGACGACACACGCGTAATGCTCGACGGTCTGCGCAAGATTGGCTGCGAGGTCGTGGAGGCAGGCAGCACCGTACACATCACAGGCTTGGGCGGCCTCAAGCCGACTTCGCCCACAGCGCTGTTCATGGGCAATGCAGGCACAGCCATGCGCCCACTCACTGCAGCCCTAGCCCTGCTGGGGGGCGAGTTTGAACTCTCCGGCGTACCCCGCATGCACGAGCGCCCCATTGGCGACTTGGTAGACGCCTTGCGCCAGCTCGGCTGCCAAATCGATTACCTCGGCAACCCGGGCTACCCCCCGCTGCGCATCGCCCACGCCCAAGGGGTGCCAGCCCTGGCGCTGCACCAACCCATCCAGGTGCGCGGCGATGTCTCCAGCCAGTTCCTCACGGCGCTGCTCATGGCACTGCCCTTGGTGGCAACCACCCAGGCGGTGCACATTGAGGTTGTGGGGGAGCTGATCTCCAAACCCTACATCGCCATCACCCTGCAGTTGCTGGTGCAGTTCGGCATCCATGTCAGCCACGACAACTGGCAGCGCTTCACCATCCCAGCGGGTAGCCAATACCAGTCGCCCGGCAGCATCCACGTCGAAGCGGATGCATCTTCTGCTAGCTATTTCATAGCACTTGGCGCTATCGCATCAAGCGCTGAAGCCGGAAACAGCATCAAGATCATGGGCGTGGGACTGCACTCCATCCAGGGGGACATCCGCTTTGTGGAAGCGGCCCAGGCCATGGGCGCACAAGTCACCGGCGGCCCCAACTGGCTGCAAGTGCAGCGCGGCACCTGGCCCCTCAAAGCCATTGACCTGGACTGCAACCACATCCCCGACGCCGCCATGACTCTGGCCGTGATGGCCTTGTATGCCGAAGGCACCACCACCCTGCGCAACATTGCCAGCTGGCGTGTGAAGGAAACCGACCGTATCGCCGCCATGGCCAAAGAACTGCGCAAACTGGGCGCCACGGTGCAAGAGGGGGCGGACTACATCCAGGTCACCCCGCCCGCCCACGTGCAGGACTGGAAGGCCGCCAGCATCCACACCTATGACGACCACCGGGTGGCCATGTGCTTCTCGCTGGCCGCCTTCAATCCGGCCAAATTGCCGGTGCGCATTGAAGACCCCAAGTGCGTGGCCAAGACGTTCCCAGAGTACTTCGAGGCCTTCCTGGGCACCACCACGCTGCCCACGGCACGCATCCCGGTGATCTGCATCGACGGCCCCACGGCCTCTGGCAAAGGCACCGTGGCCGCCGAACTGGCCCGCCGCCTGGGCTATGGCTTTCTCGACTCCGGCGCCATGTACCGCATCACGGCCTATGCCGCGTTGCAAGCGGGCCTGCACATTGATGCTGCGCATGAAGCGCAGATTGCCCAACTGGCCCAAACCCTGCCCGTGCGCTTTGACAACGGCCATGTGCTGCTGGGCACCGAAGATGTCACCGAAGCCATTCGCACCGAAGAAGCGGGCATGAACGCATCCCGCGTGTCCGCCTTGCCTGCGGTGCGCGCGGCACTCGTTGACCTGCAGCACAGCTTTCAGCGCCTGCCCGGCCTGGTGGCTGATGGCCGCGACATGGGCACCGTGATCTTCCCAGACGCCCCTTTGAAGGTGTTTTTGACAGCCAGCGCGGCCTGCCGCGCGGAGCGCCGCCATAAACAGTTGATTTCAAAGGGTTTTCAGGCTAATATCGACGACCTTCGTGCAGATTTGGAAGCGCGCGACGCCCGGGACAGTTCCCGCAGCGTGGCACCTCTCAAGCCCGCACAGGATGCTCTGGTGCTAGACAATTCCTCTTTGACGATTGAACAAGCCGTCGAACAGGTGCTTGCCTGGTGGCTGGAACGTCAGCCTTTTGCAGCCTCTGCACAGGGTTGATTCGGCAAAGCCGCAAGGCGTTGCCACAGGCCCATGCCGCCCCTCTCGCGCGCCAGCGCACCGGTGGACTGGATCTTTAACCTAACCGCGGTCACACCGCAAAAAACCACCGCAAGCAGCTATAAAAACAGTAGCAATGGTGCTACTGGAATCCTGTTTGTGGCAAGGAAACACATGTCCGAATCTTTTGCCGCCCTTTTTGAAGAATCCTTGCAGCGTACGGAAATGCGCCCAGGCGAAGTCATCACCGCTGAAGTCGTGCGCGTTGAGCACAACTTCGTGGTCGTGAACGCTGGCCTCAAGTCCGAAGCCTACGTGCCGCTGGAAGAGTTCAAAAACGACAAGGGCGAAGTTGAAGTCCAAGTCGGTGACTTCGTTTCGGTGGCCATCGGCTCCATCGAAAACGGTTACGGCGACACCATCCTGTCGCGTGACACCGCCAAGCGTCTGGCTTCCTGGATGAGCCTGGAAAAGGCCCTGGAATCCGGCGAATTCGTCACTGGCACGACCAGCGGCAAGGTCAAGGGCGGCCTGACTGTCCTGGTCAACGGCATCCGCGCATTCCTGCCCGGCTCGCTGATCGATACACGTCCGATCAAGGATCTGACGCCGTACGAAAACAAGACCATGGAATTCAAGGTCATCAAGCTGGACCGCAAGCGCAACAACGTGGTGCTGAGCCGCCGCGCTGTGGTGGAAGCCTCCATGGGCGAAGAGCGCGCCAAGCTGATGGAAACCCTGAAGGAAGGCTCCATCGTTCAAGGCGTGGTCAAGAACATCACCGAATACGGTGCGTTCGTGGACCTGGGCGGTATCGACGGCCTGCTGCACATCACCGACATGGCATGGCGCCGCGTGCGTCACCCATCCGAAGTGGTGACCGCTGGCCAAGAAATCACCGCCAAGATCCTGAAGTTCGACACCGAAAAGAACCGTGTCTCGCTGGGTCTGAAGCAAATGGGCGACGACCCTTGGATGGGCGTGAACCGCCGCTACCCACAATCGACACGCCTGTTCGGCAAGATCACGAACATTGCCGACTACGGCGCGTTCGTCGAACTCGAACCCGGCATCGAAGGCCTGGTGCACGTGTCTGAAATGGACTGGACCAACAAGAACATCGCTCCCGCCAAGCTGGTTTCGCTGGGCGACGAAGTCGAAGTCATGGTTCTGGAAATCGACGAAGACAAGCGCCGTATCAGCCTGGGCATGAAGCAATGCAAGGCCAACCCATGGCAAGAATTCGCCCAGGACACCAAGCGCGGCGACCGCGTCAAGGGTCCTATCAAGTCGATCACCGACTTCGGCGTGTTCGTGGGCCTGGCTGCCGGCATCGACGGCCTGGTGCACTTGTCCGACCTGTCGTGGAACGAAACCGGCGAAGCCGCTGTTCGCAACTACAAGAAGGGCCAAGAAGTCGAAGCCATCGTGTTGGCTGTGGACGTGGACCGCGAACGCATCTCCCTGGGCATCAAGCAACTCGACGGCGACCCATTCACGACCTTCGTGACCGTGAACGACAAGGGCCAGACCGTGACCGGCAAGGTTAAGACCGTGGACGCCCGTGGCGCTGAAATCGACCTCGGCGAAGACATCGTGGGCTACCTGCGCGCTTCGGAAATCTCCCGCGACCGCGTGGAAGATGCCCGCAACGTGCTCAAGGAAGGCGACGAAGTCACTGCTGTGGTGGTCAATGTGGATCGCAAGACCCGCAACATCCAGTTGTCGATCAAGCAAAAGGACATGGTTGACCAACAAGAAGCCATGCAAAGCCTGTCGCAGCAATCGGCCCGCGAAAGCGCCGGCACGACCAGCCTGGGCGCCCTGCTGCGCGCCAAGCTGGACAACTCGGAAAAGTAAAACTGCGCTGACCGGGTAACCGGTCGGATGGCACCGGGCGCATGAGCGCCCGTTGCACAGGAGATTGTTGAATGTCTCTGTGCAGCGGGTCACTTATGCGCCCGTTCTTATTCCATCAGCACTTGTTTCATAAGCACTTGCACTACGCACATGCCACAAGACTCCATGACCCGATCTGACCTTGTTGAAGAACTGGCCGCCCGCTTCGGTCAGCTCACGCACAAGGACGCCGAATACGCCGTTAAAACCATTTTGGACGCGGTGGGCGATGCCTTGGTCAAAGGACACCGCATTGAGATTCGGGGTTTTGGCAGTTTCTCGGTCAACCACCGTCCCCCGCGCATGGGCCGCAATCCGCGCAGCGGCGAAGCCGTGGCCATTCCTGAAAAGCGCGTGCCTCATTTCAAGCCAGGCAAGGCACTGAGAGAAGCGGTAGACCAACGCACAGAGGCGGCAGAAGCATTGCCCGAAGCACCTGTACGCCGAGTGGGCTAAGTCCGAGCAGCACACCGCGCCCACACCCGGCGCAGGCTACAGCGCCTCCGGCACATCAAAATTGATAGCTGCTTGCGCTTATATATCAAGCGCTAGAGCCTATTTTTTGTGAATATTCAGCGCCCAACGTGCCTGACTGTGCACCGTTGCCCAAACAGACACGCCACAGAGCACCCGGAGAAAACCCCTCGGGCAAGCTCTTAGAATCGCCCCACCACCGGGGACACCATGAAATACCTCCTGTGGCTGCTCAAGGCAGCCATTTTCTTTACCCTGTTTGCGTTTGCGCTGAACAACCAGCAAGACGCCACGGTCCATTTCTTTTTTGGCACGCAGTGGCGCGCTCCGCTGGTGCTGGTGGTGCTCACGGCGTTTGCCGCAGGCCTGGCGACCGGCGTGCTGGGCATGGTGCCGCGCTGGTGGCGGCACCGTAACATTGCCTTGAAGGCCCAGGCCCAGCAAGCAGCAGCCGCACCGGCCCCGACACAAGCAGCAGCCCCCGCTGTAGTCACGCCCACCACCATCCCTAACGACTACCCGCCTGTCCATGGAATTTGATGTCACTTGGATGCTGCTGGGCCTGCCAGTGGCCTTTGTCTTGGGCTGGCTGGCATCGCGCTTTGACCTGCGCCAGCTGCGCGCAGAAAACCGCCGCGCCCCCAAGGCTTACTTCAAGGGGCTGAACTTTCTGCTCAACGAGCAGCAAGACCAGGCCATCGATGCCTTCATCGAGGCCGTGCAGAACGACCCCGACACCTCGGAGTTGCACTTTGCCCTGGGCAACCTGTTTCGCCGCCGGGGCGAGTACGACCGCGCCGTACGCGTGCACGAGCACCTGCTCTCGCGCGGCGACTTGATTGCAGCCGACCGTGAACGGGCCCAGCACGCCCTGGCGCTCGACTTTTTGAAAGCCGGTCTGCTGGACCGCGCCGAAGACGCACTGAACCGGCTGGAAGGCACGCCGTTTGAAGCCCAGGCCCGCCTGGCGCTGCTGGCCATTTACGAGCGTTCACGCGACTGGCCGCATGCCGCCAGCATTGCCCGCAAGATGCACGAAGCCGACCAGGGTGACTTCAGCACGCGTCAGGCCCACTACCTGTGCGAGCAGGCCTTGGCCCTGAGCGCCCAAGGCGACCGCCCCGGCGCCCAGGCGCTGCTGGAGCAAGCCATTGCCGCCGCCCCCGATGCCGCCCGCCCCCGCATTGAAATGGCCCGCCTGTTGCTGCTCATGGGTCAACCCCATGCTGTGCTCGACGCCTTGCAAACGCTGGGCGAGCGCACGCCCGCCGCCCTGCCCCTGGCCGCCCCGCTGATGGTGGAAGCAGGCAACGCCACCGCACGCCAGGCCGAGGTACACCAGCGTCTGCTGGCGCACTATGCGCAAGCCCCCAGCCTGGACGTGCTCGAAAGCATCGTGGCCATGGAAACGGCCGACAAGGCCACCGAAAGCACTGCACGCCAACGCTACGTGCAGCACCTGGACAAAGAACGATCGCTGGTGGCTGCCGCCAAGTGGCTGGCCGGTGAAAAGCTGGAGCATGACGAGTTCCACCCCCAGATCCAACGTGCGCTGGACCACGCAGTGAAGCCCCTCACGCGCTACCGCTGCGCGGCCTGCGGCTTTGAAGCGCGCCAGCATTTTTGGCAGTGCCCCGGCTGCCAGACCTGGGACAGCTACCCAGCGCGGCGCGTGGAAGAACTCTGAACGCCCAGCAACCGCCCTTAAGCCAAGCCATCCAGGAGCCCCCATGCTAAAGAAACTGCTGATCTCCATCGCCCTGCTTTTTGCAACGGCAGCGTTTGCGGCGATCGATGTGAACCAGGCCTCCGAGGCCGAACTCAATGGTATCCACGGCATTGGCCCCGGGTTGTCGGAGCGCATCTTGGCAGAGCGCGACAAGGGCGAGTTCAAAGACTGGGCCGACCTGATTGAGCGCGTCAAAGGCATTGGCGAGAAAACCGCCACCAAGTTCTCCTCGGGCGGCATGACGGTGCAGGGCAAGCGATTCAATGCCACAGCCTGGGCCAGAGCGCAAGCCAAGGCAAAAGCCAAAGCAGATGGCAGCAGCCATGGTGCAGCCCGCCCCAAACAGGCAGAAGGCACACCTCCCAGCCAGCCACCAAGCCCCAGCGCACCGCCCAAGCCCTGACCCAAGCGGCAGCCTGCGGCGGTCCACGCGACGGGAAGACAGGGTGGGGCCCGCCCCACCTGCCCAGGGATGAGCACCGGCATGTGTGCCGGGCTTTGTGCAGCCTCCCCAAAAGCCCAAGCCCACGCCGCCCTTTTGCGCAGGTGCGCCCAGGCACCTCCTAGAATGGGTCGGGCATGCCCCTGATCACACTCCTACTTCTTCCCTTTCTGGGTAGCCTGCTGGCCGCAGTGCTGCCCGCCAACGCACGCAACACCGAATCCACCCTGGCTGGCCTGATCGCCGTGTTTTGCACCGTGCAAGCGGCGCTGTATTTCCCGGACATCGCCCATGGCGGGGTGCTGCACCAAAGCATCGAATGGATACCGCAGTTGGGGCTGAACCTGGTGCTGCGCCTGGATGGCTTTGCGTGGATGTTCTGCATGCTGGTGCTGGGCGTGGGCAGCCTGGTGGTGCTGTATGCGCGCTACTACATGTCGGCAGCCGACCCCGTGCCCCGCTTCTTTTCGTTCTTTCTCGCCTTCATGGGGGCCATGGTGGGGGTGGTGCTGTCGGGCAACCTCGTCCAGATCGCCCTGTTCTGGGAGCTGACCAGCCTCTTTTCGTTTTTGCTGATCGGCTACTGGCACCACCGCAAAGACGCGCGCCGGGGGGCACGCATGGCGCTCACCGTGACGGGCACCGGCGGGCTGTGCATGCTTGTGGGCATGCTGGTGCTGGGGCACATCGTGGGCAGCTACGAGCTCGACCGGGTGCTGGCCTCGGCCGCTCAGGTCCAGGCACACCCGCTGTACCTCACGGCGCTGGTGCTGATTCTCTTGGGCGCCCTCACCAAGAGCGCGCAGTTCCCCTTCCACTTCTGGCTGCCGCACGCCATGGCGGCCCCCACGCCGGTGTCGGCCTACCTGCACTCGGCCACCATGGTGAAGGCCGGGGTGTTTTTGCTGGCCCGGCTGTGGCCTGTGCTCAGCGGCACCGAGCCCTGGTTTTGGTTGGTGGGCGGGGCCGGGCTGTGCACGCTGCTGGTGGGGGGCTACGCCGCCATGTTCCAGCACGATCTCAAGGGGCTGCTGGCCTACTCCACCCTCTCGCACCTGGGCCTCATCACCTTGCTGCTGGGCCTGAACAGCCCTCTGGCCGCCGTGGCGGCGGTGTTCCACATCATGAACCACGCCACCTTCAAGGCATCGCTCTTCATGGCGGCGGGCATTGTGGACCATGAAAGCGGCACGCGTGACATCCGCCGCCTGTCGGGCCTGCGGCGCATGATGCCCATCACCGCCACGCTGGCCATGGTGGCCAGCGCTGCCATGGCGGGTGTGCCACTGCTCAATGGCTTCCTGTCCAAGGAAATGTTTTTTACCGAAGCCGTGCTGGTCGACGCAACCCCCTGGCTGCAGTGGCTGCTGCCCATTGCGGCCACGGTGGCGGGCATGTTCAGCGTGGCGTATTCCCTGCGCTTCACGGTGGATGTGTTCTGGGGCCCCCGCGCCACCGACCTGCCCCTGACCCCACACGAGCCTCCGCACTGGATGCGCGTGCCGGTGGAGTTGCTGGTGCTGGCCTGCATCGTGGTCGGTACCCTGCCCGCCTGGTCGGTGGGGGCCTATCTGGCCGCTGCCGCACGGCCCGTGGTGGGGGGCGAGCTGCCCGCGTACAGCTTGGCGATCTGGCACGGGGTCAACATGCCGCTCATCATGAGCTTGGTGGCACTGGGCGGGGGCATCGCGCTGTACCTGCTGCTGCGCCAGCAGCGCACGCGCGGCACCATCGACGCGCCACCGCTGATGCACCGACTGAACGGCCAACGCCTGTTTGAATACACCCTGGCCCGCGCCAGCATGGCGGGCCGCGCAGGCAGGCGCCTGCTGGGCACGCGCCGACTGCAATGGCAAATGCTGTGGCTGGTGCTGGCCGCCGTGGTGTCCAGTACCTGGCCGCTGTGGCTGGGCGGCTTGCACATTGGCAAGCGCACAGGCTTGCCACTGTCTCCCACTTTTGCCCTGCTGTGGACCATTGGCGGGATGTGTGCCCTGGCCGCCGCCTGGCAGGCCAAATACCACCGCCTGGCCGCCCTCACGCTGCTGGGCGCTGCGGGGATGTGCGTATGCATCACCTTCCTGTGGTTCTCTGCGCCCGACCTGGCCCTCACCCAGATCGTGGTGGAGGTGGTGACCACCATCCTCATCCTGCTGGGCCTGCGCTGGCTGCCCAAGCGGGATGAACGCCTTCGCACCCAGAAGGCACAAGTGCGTGGTACCCAACTGCGCCGCTGGCGCGACCTGGCCGTGGCAGTGGCGGCAGGCAGCGGCATGGCCTTGCTGTCGCTGGCAATGATGCGCCGCCCCTTTCCCGAAAGCACCTCCACCTTCTTCCTGGAGCGCGCACTGACCGAAGGTGGCGGCACCAACGTGGTCAACGTGATGCTGGTCGACTTTCGTGGCTTTGACACCTTTGGCGAGATTGTGGTGCTGGGCATCGTGGGCCTCACGGTGTACGCGCTGCTTCGGCGCTTTCGGCCTGCGCGCGAGGTGATGGACCTGCCGCCCCAACAACGGGCACTGCCACCCGACGTGGCCACCGACCTGGCCAACCCAAGGCAGACGGCGGACACCGCCATTGGCTACCTCACAGTGCCCGCCGTGCTGGTGCGGCTGCTGTTGCCCTTTGCCACCATGGTGGCTGTGTACCTCTTCATGCGTGGGCACAACGAGCCAGGTGGCGGCTTTGTGGCAGGGCTGGTGTTCTCGGTGGCGTTGCTGCTGCAGTACATCGTCTCGGGTACCACCTGGGTTGAAGCGCACTTGCCGCTGCACCCGCGCCGCTGGATCGGTGCGGGCATGCTGGTTGCGCTGGCCACTGGCTTAGGTTCGCTGTGGCTGGGCTACCCCTTTCTCACCAGCCACACGGCCCACTGGCAATTGCCATGGGTGGGCGAGTTGCACGTCGCCAGCGCCCTGTTTTTTGACATTGGCGTGTTCACACTGGTCGTGGGCTCCACCCTGCTGATTCTCACGGCCATTGCCCACCAATCGGTGCGCAGCCACCGCTTCCATGCCCGCGCAGCCGATGACGATGCGGCAAAGCTCTCCACCTTTCCCCCTACCGTCCCCCTCACCAACCACCAAGGAGACCGCTGATGGAAATCGTTCTGGCCTTGGCCATCGGCGTGCTCACAGGCTCTGGCGTATGGCTGCTGCTGCGCCCACGCACCTTCCAGGTCATCATGGGCCTGTCGCTGCTGTCGTATGCCGTCAATCTGTTCATTTTCAGCATGGGCAGACTGGGCCTGGCCATCGGCAAAGAGCCTGTGCTCAAACCGGGCCTACTGCAAGACCTGGCCCACTATGCCGACCCCATGCCCCAGGCACTCACCCTCACGGCCATCGTCATCGGCTTTGCCATGACGGCGCTGTTCCTGGTGGTACTGCTTGCATCGCGTGGCATGGCTGGCACCGACCATGTGGATGGAGCCCACGCCAAGAAAGCCCCTGACTGGCAAGACTCGCACCAGGTGATGCCATGAGCGCCATCACCAGCTGGGTGACCGCGCATTGGATGCCCCACCTCGTCCTTGCGCCCATCATGCTGCCCATGCTCACCGCAGGGCTCATGCTGCTGCTGCGCGAAGAGCAGCAGCGCACCAAGATCTTGCTGAACGTGGGCTCCACATTGCTGGGGCTGGTCGTTGCCATCTTGCTGCTGTCGCAAGCCAAGCAGCCCGGCATGCCAGGCACCCTGGGCATCTACTTGCCTGGCAACTGGCCTGCGCCCTTTGGCATCGTGCTGGCGCTGGACAGGCTCTCGGCCATGATGCTGGTGCTGTGCAGCACCATCGCGTTGGCCGCAGCGCTGTACGCCAGCGCCCGCTGGCACCGGGCCGGTGTGCACTTTCACCCCCTGTTTCAGCTGCAGCTCATGGGGCTGGCCGGGGCTTTTCTCACGGCCGACCTGTTCAACCTGTTTGTGTTCTTCGAGATCATGCTGGCCGCCTCCTACGGGCTGCTGCTGCATGGCTCGGGGCGCCCGCGCGTGGCCGCTGGGCTGCACTACATCGCCATCAACCTGGCCGCGTCGTCGCTGTTCCTGATTGGCGTATCCATGCTCTACGGCATCACCGGCACGCTCAACATGGCCGACCTCGCGCGCAGCATGGCCGGTGTGGCCGACAGCGACCGTGGCCTGCTCCACGCAGCCTGCGCCATCCTGGGCGTGGCCTTTCTCATCAAGGCCGCTGTGTGGCCGCTCAACTTCTGGCTGGTGCCGGCCTACAGCGCGGCCACGGCCCCCGTGGGTGCCCTCTTTGCGCTGATGACCAAAGTGGGGGTGTACGTGATCTTGCGGCTGTGGACCCTGCTGTTCAGCCCAGACGCAGGGGCCTCAGCCCAGTTTGGCAGCGCCTGGCTGGTGGGCGGCGGCATGGTCACGCTGGTGTTTGGCGCGATCGGCATGCTGGGCTCGCAGCGCCTGGGGCACTTGGCGGGCTTCAGCGCCATCGTGTCATCGGGCACGCTGCTGGCGGCGGTGGGCCTGGGCCAAAGCCCGCTCACCGGTGGCTTGCTGTACTACCTGCTCAGTTCCACCCTGGCGGTGAGTGCACTGTTCTTGCTGACCGACCTGATCGACCGCTGGCGCAACGACGGCTACAGCCTCGCCCCCTACGAGCGCACGGACGATGCTCCCTTCCTATCTGCCGACCTCGTGCCCAGCGAGGGGCTGAACCTGGACGACAAGGAAGAGGCTTTGATCGGCGAGGTGATTCCAGCGGCCGCCGCGTTCTTGGGGCTGGCTTTCATCGCCTGCACCCTGGTCATTGCTGGCCTACCCCCCCTGCCCGGGTTTGTGGGCAAATTCGCCATGATCCATGCGCTGCTCAACCCCCTGGGGCTGGGTGCAGGCTCACCCTCATCGGCGGGGGGCCTCAGCTGGGTCATCGTGGCGTTGATGGTCGGCTCAGGCCTGCTGGCACTGGTGGCGCTGACGCGGGTTGGCATTCTGCACTTCTGGGCGGCCCACGACCGCGCCGCCCCCAAGCTGCTGGTGTTGGAGGGCCTGCCCGTGGCCGCACTGCTGGTGGTGTGCGGCGCACTGGCCTGGCAGGCGGGGGCCGTGCTGCGCTACACCCAGGCCACGGCCGACGCCCTGCACACCCCTGCGGGCTACATCCAGGCCGTCATGTCTGCCCAGCCCAAGCCCAACCCGGCCCCTGCCCAAAAAACCGCACCGGCCAGCGCTGGGCGCCAAGGTTCGGTGCCAGGGGGCCAGCCATGAAGCACTGGTTCCACAAACTGCTTCCCGCCCCACTGCTGTCCCTGGCACTGCTAGGCATGTGGTTGCTGCTCAACCGCTCGCTCAGCGCCGGGCATGTGCTGCTGGGTGGCCTGCTGGCGCTGGCCATCCCGGTGCTCACCGCAGGCCTGCGGCCCACGCCCGTGCGCATTCGCCGTCCTGGGGCCGTGCTCAGGCTCCTGCTCACGGTAATGGCAGACACCTTGCAGTCCAACCTGGCCGTGGTGCGACTGCTGCTGGCACCCCAGCGCAGGCGCCACCCAGCGGGGTTTGTGCGCATTCCACTACAGCTGCGCGACCCCAACGCGCTGGCAGCGCTGGCCATGATCGTTTGCATCACCCCTGGCACCGCCTGGGCAGAGCTGGCACTGGACCGCAGCGCCCTGCTGCTGCACGTGCTGGAGCTGGACGACGCCGCCGCCATCGCCGCCCACATCCAGCAGCACTACGAACGCCCCCTGATGGAGATTTTTGAATGACCCCTGTGTTGCAATGGGCCCTGCCAGTGGCCCTCATCATGCTGGCACTGGCCATGGGCTGCGCGCTGATCCGCGTGCTCATAGGCCCCTCTGCGCAAGACCGGGTGCTGGCACTCGATTGCATGGCACTCAATGGCATGCTGCTGATGTTGGTGCTGGGCCTGCACTACGGCAGCAAGAACTACTTTGAGGCCGCCTTACTGCTGGCGCTGCTGAGCTTTGTGGGAACCATGGCCATGGCCAAGTTTCTGCTGCGCGGTGAGGTGATCGAATGAGCCCCCACGCCGCACTGCCCCTGTGGCTGCAGGTGCTGGTGGCCGTGCTGGTGCTGCTGGGCGCAGGGCTGGCTTTGCTCGGCTCCCTCGGGCTGCTGCGGCTGCGTACTTTTTTTGAGCGCGTGCACGCCCCCTCCATCATTGCGACCATGGGCTGCTGGTGCATCGTGCACGCCACGGTGCTGTACTTTTCCTTCACCGATGGCCAGCTGGCCCTGCACGCCATTTTGATCGCGGTGTTTGTGGCCATCACCGTGCCGGTGAGCACCATCTTCCTGATGCGCGCGGCGCTGTTCAGAGCACGCCAGACCGGCAAACGCGTGCCCCGCAGCCTGAGCGCCCCGCCTGGCAGCCGCAAGAAAAGCGCTTGAGGCCGAGCCCCTGGCAATTGCTATCAACTCAATAGCTGCCAGCGCTTTACCAGAGAGCGCTAGCAGCCATTTTCATTAAAAAATCACCGAGGCGTGCCAAACCCGCCGCCACCCGGCGTGTGGATCTCAAACACATCGCCTGGCTGCATCTGCACCTGGCCGATGTGGTCCAGCAGCTCCACGCTGCCATCGCTGCGCACCACCTTGTTGATGCCCGTAGCACCCGACTGGCCACCGGCCATGCCAAACGCGCCATGGTGGCGGCCGTTCGACAAGATGCTGGCCGTCATCGGCTCCAGAAAGCGCACGCGGCGGATACCGCCGTCGCCGCCCTTGTACTGCCCCGCGCCGCCCGAGCCCTTGCGGATTTCGTAGCCCTCCAGCCGCACCGGAAAGCGGAACTCCAGCACCTCGGGGTCCGTGAGGCGCGAGTTGGTCATGTGGCATTGCACGACGCTGGTGCCGTCAAAACCACCCACCAATTTCCCATCGGCATCCCACACACCGCCCGCGCCGCTACCACCCGAGATGGTCTCGTAGTACTGGTAGCGCGTGCTGCCAAAGGTGAAGTTGTTCATGGTGCACTGCCCCGCCGCCATCAGGCCTAAAGCGCCATACAGCGCGTTGGTGATGCAGGTGGAGGTCTCCACATTGCCCGCCACCACTGAGGCTGGCGGGTTCGGGTTGAGCATGCTGCCCGGCGGGATGATGACGTTGAGCGGCTTCAGGCACCCGGCGTTGAGCGGAATGTCGTCGTCCACCAGCGTGCGGAACACATACAGCACCGCCGCCATGCACACTGCCGTGGGCGCGTTGAAGTTGTTGGTTTGCTGCGGGCTGGTGCCAGTGAAGTCGATGGTGGCACTGCGGCTGGCCGCATCCACTTTCACACTCACGCTGATCTGCGCGCCGTTGTCGAGCGGCAGGGTGAATGCACCGTCCTTCAGGCGCGTGATCACCCGGCGCACGGATTCTTCGGCGTTGTCCTGCACGTGGCGCATGTAGGCCTGCACCACGTCCAGGCCAAACTCGCCCACCATACGACGCAGCTCCTGCTGGCCTTTTTCGTTGGCGGCGATCTGTGCGCGCAGGTCGGCCATGTTCTGCTGCGGGTTGCGGCTGGGGTATTCACCGCTTTCGAGCAGCGCAACCATCTCCGCCTCGCGCAGCACGCCGCGCCCCACCAGCTTCACGTTGTTGATCTGAACGCCCTCTTCCTCGATGCGCGTGGAGAACGGCGGCATGGAGCCGGGCGTAACCCCCCCCACGTCCGCGTGGTGCCCCCGGCTGCCGACATAGAACGTGGGTGTGACTTCATCGGCAAGGTAGACCGGCGTGATCACCGTGATGTCTGGCAAGTGCGTGCCACCGTGGTACGGGTCGTTGAGCACGTACACATCGCCGGGCTGCATCTTGCCCGCGTTCTCACGGATCACCGTTTTGATGCTCTCGCCCATCGAGCCCAGGTGCACGGGCATGTGCGGCGCGTTGGCAATCAGGTTGCCCGCGGTGTCGAACAACGCGCAGCTGAAGTCCAGCCGCTCCTTGATGTTGACCGAGTACGCCGTGTTCTGCAGCTGCAGCCCCATCTGCTCGGCAATGTTCATGAACAGGTTGTTGAACACCTCCAGCAGCACTGGGTCCACGGTGGTGCCCACTGCGTGCTGCACGGCGCGCGCCACGCGACGGTTGAGCAGCAGGTGGTCCAGGTCGGTCAGCTGAGCCTCCCAACCGGGCTCCACGATGGTGGTGGCGTTCTTCTCGGCAATGATGGCCGGGCCGGGGATCACATCGCCGGGGCGCAGGTCTTGGCGCACTACCAGCGCAGCGTCTTGCCACGCGGCGACGCCGTCCACGCCGCCCGTGTACATGCGCACGGTGCTGCGGCGCGGCACTTCCCGCGCGGGATGCAGTGCGTGGCGCGGCTCCACGGGTGCATCGCCGGGCACTACGGCCTCGACCGACACTGCCTCCACCACCAGGCCCTTGCCCTGCATCAGGAAGGCAAAACGTTGGCGGTAGGCGTTCTCGAACGCAGTGGTGATCTCGGCCATAGAGCCAAACGGCACAATGAGCGCCGAGTCGCTGCCCTCATAGCGCACATGCACCCGCCGGTGCACCACGGCTGTGCCGCTGCCCGACTGCTGGCGCTCCAGCTCGGTGCGTGCGGTGGTGGCCAGTTGCCCCAGCGTGGCTTCGATACCTGCCAGTGCTTCGGGCGCGAGCTTGGTTTCCACCGCCTGCTCGCGGATCACGTTCTGGTCGGCCAGGCCCATGCCATAGGCGCTGAGCACACCGGTGAGCGGGTGCACAAACACGCGCGTCATGCCCAATGCATCTGCGACCAGACACGCATGCTGGCCGCCTGCGCCACCAAAACACTGCAGCGTGTAGCGCGTCACGTCATAGCCGCGCGCCACACTGATCTTCTTGATGGCATTGGCCATCTGCTGCACGGCGATCTGGATAAAGCCGTGGGCGACATCCTCTGCCTTGCGTCCGGTCTGCATCGCAAGGCCGTCGAATTTTTGCGCTACCGCATGGCCATCCAACGCTTCATTGGCGCCATGGCCAAACACCTGGGGGAAATGCGCGGGCTGGATCTTGCCCACCATCACGTTCGCATCCGTCACGGCCAGCGGGCCACCCCGGCGGTAGCTGGCAGGGCCGGGGTTGGCGCCCGCGCTTTCGGGGCCGACGCGGAAACGTGCGCCGTCAAAACCGAGGATGGAGCCGCCACCGGCCGCCACGGTGTGGATGCTCATCATGGGCGCGCGCATGCGCACACCGGCCACCTGGGTCTCGAACTCGCGCTCGAACTCGCCTGCGTAGTGACTCACGTCGGTGCTGGTTCCCCCCATGTCAAAGCCAATGACCCTGTCGTGGCCCGCCAAACCAGCAGTGCGTGCCATGCCGACGATGCCGCCAGCCGGGCCGGAGAGGATCGCGTCCTTGCCCTGGAACACCTGCGCATCCGTGAGGCCACCGGACGATTGCATGAAGAACAGCTTCACGCCCGGCATTTCGCTGGCCACCTGGTCCACATAGCGGCGCAGGATGGGCGAGAGGTACGCATCCACCACCGTGGTGTCGCCCCGGCTCACCAGCTTCATCATGGGGCTGGTAGCGTGCGATGCGCTCACCTGCGTGAAGCCCGCTGCGCGCGCAATGCGGGCCGCAGCCTCTTCGTGTGCGGTGTAGCGATAGCCATGCATGAACACGATGGCCGCGCTGCGCAGGCCTGCGTCATACGCGGCCCACAGGCGTTCCTTGAGGTGGTCTTCGTCCAACGGCTCGATCACCTCACCCTGCGCGCCCACGCGCTCCTGCGCCTCGATCACGCGCTCGTACAGCAGCTCGGGCAGCACGATGCGGCGGTCAAACAAACGCGGGCGGTTCTGGTAGGCGATGCGCAGTGCATCTTTGAAGCCTTTGGTGGTGATGAGCAGCGTGGGCTCACCCTTGCGCTCCAAGAGCGCGTTGGTGGCCACGGTGGTGCCCATCTTCACGCATTCCACCAGTTCGGGCGTCACCGCCTCGCCAGGCTTCAAACCCAGCAGGTGGCGGATGCCGGCCACGGCAGCGTCCTTGTACTGCTCAGGGTTCTCGGACAACAGCTTGTGCGTGACCAGCGTGAACGATCCATCCGGGTTGGGGCGCCGGCCCACCACGTCGGTGAAGGTGCCGCCACGGTCGATCCAGAACTGCCAGCGCAAAGGCGCCAAGGGTGCAGAAGACAACATGCTCATGGGGCCTGCGTGTAGAAGGGAACAAACAAGCGCGTGGCGTCGTTGCCCACGGTGCGCACCCACTCGCGCGAAAACTTTTCGCCAAAACGATTGATGTCCTTGCTCAGCTCGGGCGAGATGCGGTCAATCGTCATGCCGTGGCTGCGCAATTCGTTCACCGACGCCCGCAGTGCCGCCTCGCTCAAGGCCCAGCCGCGCTCTTCGGCGGCCTTTGCGGCCTCCAGCACGGCCTTGCGCGTGGCGGGCGACAGGGCATCCAGCGCCTTCTTCTGCACAAACACCAGGTTCTTCGGTATCCAGGCGTTGAGCTCGTAGTAGTACTTGGTGTGCGTCCAGATCTGGCTTTCCACGCCCGTGAGTGACGAAGTGATCATGGAATCGATCTGCCCCGACGCCAGCGCCTTGGGGATGTCTGCCGTGGCCACGTCTACAGACTGCGCACCCAACAGCTCGGCAATGCGCACCGTGGTGGCGTTGTAGGTGCGCATTTTCAGGCCTTGAAAATCTGCCTTGGTGCGCACAGGCTTCACGGTAAAAAGGCCCTGTGGAGGCCAAGGCACGGCATACAGCGGCACCACGCCCTTTTCATCGATCAGGTGCTTTTCAAGCAAGGGCGATTGGTACTGCCACAGGCGATGGGCGTCTTTGTAAGAGGAGACGATGAAAGGCACCGAGTCAGCCCCCGCCAACGGCACGTCCTTGACCATGGCGGACATCAGCATCTCACCCGCCTCGAGCTTGCCCGACTGCACCGCTCCCAAAATTTCAGGCAGCTTGACCAAACTGTTGTTGGGATGCACTGTGATCTTCAGGTCACCCGCCGTTGCCTTCTCGACCTCTCGTGCAAACTGCTCAATGTTCTGCGTGTGCAACGTCTCTGGCTTGTAGCCCGTGGCCAGCTTCCACTGGGTCGCAGCCCTCGCATCCCCCACACCCGCGCCCATCACACCCACGGCCCCCAGGGCGCCCATCACCGTACCCAGCATCTCACGTCGTTGCATCCCATAGCTCCCAATTAACGAATCAAAATCGAACCTGCCTTGCTTCGGCCCCATCTCACAAAGACGCGGCCGAGCGTGCGGCCTGGTCGTACATGCCCGAGAGCACGCGCAGCAATCGGGCCAGCTCGCCAATGTCTTTGTTCAGTGCGTCGTCGGCCTTGAGCGCATCGATCAGGCACGACTCGCGAATATCGCGGTAGCGCTGCACATGCGATCGCCCCAGGTCGGTGGCAGCATAGGTGACTTCCTTGCCGCTCTTGTGCGAGGCCACCACGCCCAGGCCTTGCAGCTTTTTGAGTGAGTAGTTCACCAGATGCGTGTCTTCCACGTTCATGATGAAACAGATGTCTGCCAGGCGCTTATCGCGCGCACGGTGCGTGACGTGGTGCAGCACCAACACATCCAGCGGCGTCAAGTCCTTGAGGCCAGCGGCCGCCATGCAATGCACCACCCAGCGGTGAAAGGCGTTGCCCGAAACGATGAGGCCAAACTCAAACTCGCTCATCTCGGCGCTGCGGGCTGACACCAGATGGGCCGACGAAACAATAGGGCCAGACTCTGCCCTGCGCTGGGTCTTGGGGGCTTGCTGCGTCTTGGCTTTTGCAACGGCGACTGGCTTGGCTGGCATAAAAACCCTCTCAAACATTCATCTGGCACAAGATGTGCATGCCGTTTTATTGTAGGCACGTTGCCAATAATTTGATGCCATTTTGTTGACGTTGAGGCAAAACACCTAGCGCGCAACAGCGGGCATCCGATACAGTGGCACGTCACTTTTCATTGACCTCAACCTCGCGGAGATCTCCCATGAAGCGTCGAATCTTTTCTGCCACCACCCTGGGCGTTGCCCTGGCTTGCGGCATGTCGGCCACCTCGGCCTTTGCGCAGACCAAGTGGGACCTCGCGACGGCCTACCCGGCCACCAACTTCCACACCGAGAACCTGGCCCAACTCGCCAGCGACGTGGACAAGGCCACTGCAGGCAAGTTCAAGATCACGCTGCATGCCAACGCAGCACTGTTCAAGGCCCCTGAGATCAAGCGTGCGGTGCAAGGTGGCCAAGCACAAATGGGCGAAATCCTGCTGGCCAACTTCCAGAACGAATGGCAGCTTTTTGGTGCAGACGGCCTGCCCTTCCTGGCCGACAGCTACGAGGCATCCCACAAGCTGTACACCGCGCAAAAGCCCTTCCTCGACAAGAAGCTGGCCGAGCAAGGCATGAAGCTGCTGTACTCGGTGCCATGGCCACCGCAAGGCATCTTCACCAAAAAGCCGCTGGCCAGCGCTGCCGACCTCAAGGGCATCAAGTGGCGTGCCTACAGCCCTGCCACCGCGCGCATTGCAGAGCTGGTAGGCGCCCAGCCCGTCACGGTGCAACAAGCCGAGCTGTCGCAAGCCCTGGCCACCGGCGTGGTGGAAGCGACCATGACCTCTGGCGCCACGGGCGTGGACAGCAAGCTGTACGAAAGCCTCAAGTACTACTACGACACCCAGGCTTGGCTGCCCAAGAACGCCGTCATGGTGAACAAGAAAGCCTTTGATGCGCTGGACAAGCCATCGCAAGACGCCCTGCTCAAGGCCGCTGCTGACGCCGAAGCCCGTGGCTGGACCCAAAGCGCCAAGGTCAACACCGACACCATCGCCAAGCTCAAAGCCAACGGCATGAGCATTGAAACCCCACCCGCCGCCCTGAAGGCCGACATGGCCAAGGTGGGCGAGACCATGCTCAAAGAATGGCTGGAAAAGGCCGGGCCGGACGGCAAGGCACTCGTGGACGCGTACCGCAAATAAGCAGGCACCATGCGCCGTTTTCTGGACTTCATTTACAACAGCGCCGCCGCCCTGGCGGCGCTTTTCATGGTGGGCTTGCTGGGCATGGTGCTGCTGTCCATCGCCAGCCGCCAACTGCACTTTCATGTGCCGGGCACTGACGCCTACGCAGGCTACCTGATGGCCGCCGCCGGCTTTTTGGCCCTGGCCCACACACTCAAGCGCGGTGAACACATCCGCGTCACGCTGCTGCTCAATGCCCTCAAGGGCAAGGCCAAGAAGGCATTCGAGGTCTGGGCTTTGGCCATTGCCACGCTGCTGGCCCTGTTGTTTGCGGCGTACAGCTGCAAGCTGGCCTGGCAGTCGTATGAGTTCAACGACATCTCCACCGGCAGCGATGCCACGCCCCTGTGGATTCCGCAGATCGCTATGGGCCTGGGCACCGTGGTTCTGGCCATCGCCTTCTTGGATGAGCTGGTGCTCGAAATCCTGGGCAAACGCGCCGATGCACAGCAAGGCGAAGCCCTGCGCAACGAATGAACCCGAGTACACACCATGAGTGATATCGCCATTACCGGCCTGCTGGTGCTGACCCTGTTCCTGATTCTGGGCAGTGGGGTATGGATCGGGCTGACCCTGTCGGGCGTTGCCTGGATTGGGATGCAACTGTTCTCTGCCCGCCCTGCGGGCGACGCCATGGCCGTCACCATCTGGGGCAGCGCCTCCAGCTGGACGCTCACGGCCCTGCCCCTGTTCATCTGGATGGGCGAGATTCTGTTTCGCACCCGCCTGTCGCAAGACATGTTCAAAGGCCTGGCCCCCTGGGTGCAGGCCCTTCCAGGACGCCTGCTGCACACCAACGTGGTGGGCTGCACCATCTTTGCGGCCGTGTCGGGGTCGAGTGCCGCCACCTGCGCCACCATCGGCAAGATGACGCTGCCCGAGCTGACGCGCCGTGGCTACCCCGAGCACATGGTGGTGGGCACACTGGCCGGGGCCAGCACGCTGGGCCTGCTGATACCGCCGTCGATCATCATGATCGTCTATGGCGTGTCAGCCGAGGTGTCGATCTCGCAGCTGTTCATCGCGGGCGTGCTGCCGGGCATTTTGCTGGCGGCACTGTTCTCGGGCTACATCATTGTGTGGGCGCTGCGCCACCCAGACCAAGTGCCCGCCGCCGACGTGCGCATGACCTTCATGCAAAAGCTCTCCGAGTCGCGCAGCCTGATCCCCGTGGTGCTGCTGATTGCTGCCGTGCTGGGCAGCATCTACACCGGCTTTGCCACCGCCACTGAGGCAGCCGCCGTGGGCGTGGTTGGCTCGCTGGTGTTGTCGGCCGTGCAGGGGTCGATGGGCTGGAACACCTTCAAAGAATCGCTGATGGGCGCCACGCGCCTGTACTGCATGATCGCGCTCATCCTGGCGGGCGCAGCCTTCCTGACGCTGGCCATGGGCTACATCGGCCTGCCGCGCCATCTGGCGGAATGGATCGCCTCGCTGGGCTTGAACCAAGCCCAGCTCATTGTGGCGCTGGCCATTTTCTACATCATCCTCGGCTGCTTCCTCGATGGCATCTCGATGGTGGTGCTGACCATGGGCGTGCTCATGCCCACTGTACAGGCTGCAGGCATCGACACCATCTGGTTTGGCATCTTCATCGTGCTGGTGGTGGAAATGGCGCAAATCACGCCGCCGGTGGGCTTTAACCTGTTTGTGCTGCAAGGCATGACCGGGCGCCAGCTGCCCTGGATCGCCAAAGTAGCCATGCCGATGTTCCTGCTCATGTGCGGCGCCGTGGCGCTGATCTACGTGTTTCCGGGCATCGTCACCTGGCTGCCACAGCAGATGGCAGCACGCTGAAACTGTCACTCAACGCCCGTGCCACGGCTGCTACAGTCATGGCATGTTGCAAGTTTTCTCCATCTGCGCAGGCGCGTGCCTGGGAGCCCTGGCCCGCTGGCGCTTGGGGCTGTGGCTCAACCCCGGTGGACTGATTCCCTGGGGCACGCTGGCCGCCAACTTGATTGGTGGTTACCTCATCGGCGTGTGCGTGGCCGTGTTCCAGGCCCTTCCGCAGCTCGACCCCGCCTGGCGCCTGGCCTTGGTCACCGGCTTTTTGGGGGCGCTCACCACCTTCTCCAGTTTCTCTGCCGAAGTGGTGGCCATGCTGCAACAGCAGCGCTACCTCCTGGCCCTGGGCACCACCAGCGTGCACCTGCTGGGCTCGCTATTGCTCACCGTGCTGGGTATGCAAAGCGCTACATTTTTAATAGCTGGCCGCGCTTGATATTCAAGCGCTACGCCCTCATTTGATATTTAGTCTCCAGCAGCCCCTTTGCGCTCCGCACCCGCTCGTTTCTCTCATCGATTACATAGACCAATCCGACCATGGAAGCCAACACCCAACTCAACGAACGCCGCCTGGCCGATGCCTGGGCCGATCTGCACACACACGCCACCAACGGCAACCCGCTGCACTCTGACGCGTACCGCATGGCTTTTGCCGATCCTGAGTTTCTCTTCCGCCGCGAAACACGCGGCATCCGCTTCCAGCTTGAAATGCTCAAGCCCGACCTGGGCCAGGCCGACCAGGGCATTGAAAACACGGTGGTGGTGTTTGGCAGCGCCCGCTTTGTAGACCCCGAGGCCGCGCAACAGCAACTGGCCGACGCCGAAGCCAGTGGCGACACCGCGCTCATCGCCCGCGCCAAGCAGGCCGTGCGCAACGCCCAGCACTACGACCTGGCCCGCCAGTTCTCACGCCTGGTGGCGCAGTACAGCAATGGCAAGCCCGAGTCCGAGCGCCTGTACATCTGCACCGGCGGCGGCCCCGGCATCATGGAAGCCGCCAACCGCGGTGCGCACGACGAAGGCGCACTGAACGTGGGCCTGAACATTGCCCTGCCCCATGAGCAAAGCGGCAACCCGTACATCACACCATCGCTGTGCTTCAAGTTCCACTACTTCGCGCTGCGCAAAATGCATTTCATGATGCGCGCCAAGGCCCTGGTCGCCTTCCCCGGCGGCTTTGGCACGCTGGACGAGCTGTTTGAAGTGATGACGCTGGTGCAAACCGGCAAGGCCAAGCCTGTGCCCATCGTGCTGTGCGGCACCGCGTTCTGGAAGAAGCTCATCAACTTCGAGGCGCTGGTCGAAGAAGGCACCATCTCGGCGCAAGACCTCAAGCTCTTTCACTACACGGACGACCCGCAGGAAGCGTGGGACTACATCAAGGCGTTCTACCAGCTCTGAGCGCTACCGCTGCGCGGCACCCAGGCCGGGCTCAGTCCCAAGGGCTAGCCCTGCGCTGGCGCAACCACTGACGATGCAACGCCCCACACATCGTCAAACACCACATCACCCAGCGGCGCACGTTGGGCCCAGCGCTCTTGCTGGAGCATGGGCTCTTCGTAGAAGCCGTGCACCGGCCCCAGGCACAGCAGGGCGATGGGCTCGGCCCCTGCTGGAATGCCCACCAGGGCGGCCAAGGCAGCGGGGTCAAAGATGGATACCCAGCCCATGCCCAGCCCTTCGGCGCGGGCAGCGAGCCACAGGTTCTGGATGGCGCAGGCGGCAGACGCCAAATCCATGCGCGGCAGGGTGCGGCGGCCAAAGATGTGGGCTTCGCGCCCATCGGCCAGGGCCACTACCAGCAGCTCGGCAGCGTCAAGCACGCCTTGCACCTTGAGCCGCATGAATTCCTCGCGCCGCACGCCCAGGGCATCGGCCGTGAGCAAACGCTCGGCCTCCACCACCTCGTGCAGTTGCTGGCGCAGCGCAGGCCGTGTGATGCGGATGAAGCGCCACGGCTGCATGAAGCCCACGCTGGGCGCGTGGTGTGCTGCCCGCAGCAGCCGTTGCAGTACCTCTGGGGCCACGGCACCGCCAGCAAAGTGGCGCATATCGCGCCGCTCTTCAATGGCGCGGTACACGGCCCTGCGCTCGGCCTCGGTGTAGGGCTGGGCTGGAACGGTGGGCGTGGTGGGCTCTGCTCCGGACATGGGTGCAAGCAAAGCGCTCAGTCCTCAATGCCGCGCTGCGCAGGCACCCCGGCCTTGAACGCGTGTTTGATGAGCGTCATCTCAGTCACCGTGTCGGCCAGCGCGATGATCTCTTCGGGGCAGCGACGGCCCGTGAGCACCACATGCACATCCTTGGGTCGGTCGCGCAGGGTTTGCAGCACGCCTTCGAGCGGCAGCCAGCCGTAAATCAGCGGGTAGGTGATTTCGTCCAACACCACCAAGAAATGCTCGCCGCCCATGATGGTGGCACGGGCTTTTTCCCAGCCGTCGCGGGCCAGTTGGGCAGAGTGCTCCAGGTCCTGGCTCTTCCAGCTGAAGCCGTCGCCCAGGCCTTCGATGGGGATGCCGATCTGCTCGAACATGCGGTGCTCGCCAAAGCGGGCCGTGGGCACTTTCATGAACTGGTAAATCTTGACGGCCTTGCCACGCCCATGGGCGCGCAGTGCCAAACCAAAAGCGGCCGTGCTTTTGCCCTTGCCGTCGCCGGTGTTGACGATGATGAGGCCACGGCGTTCGCCCTCGGGCTTTTCGTAGCGTTTTTCGGTGGGAGCAGCTTCAATTTGCATGGGGTGGGTTCTCGTTCAAATCATTGGAAGGTGGCACAGCCGTAGCGTGCAACTGCGGCAGCGCCATCCATTGCCCGGCCACGCTGTGGATGGCAATGCGGCGGTCAAACACGCGCTCGACAGCGCGGTGGGTATCAGGGTGCGCAGCAGCGCCGTGGTGCACGATGCGGCCACGCGCCAGCACGGCCACGTGGTCGGCCTGCAGCGCCATCGATACCTCGTGCAGCACGCTGACCACGGTCTTGCCTTCAGCCACCAGCGCTCGCACCAGCAGTAGCCAGTCGGCCTGGTGCGGAGGGTCGAGGTTGGCCAGGGGTTCGTCCATCAGCAGCACCTGGGCCTGCACGGCCAGGGCCCGGGCCAGCAGCACGCGCTGGCGCTCCCCGCCCGAGAGGCCACCCAGCGTGCGCTGCCGCCAGTCCCACGCATGGGTGGCGCGCAGGGCTTGCTCTACCGCAGCGTGGTCGGCGGTGCTGGGCGGGGCCAGCCAGGGCTGGTGCGGCAGGCGGCCCAGCATGGCCACGTCGTACACCGTGAGGTCGTCCGCTGCGGCTTCGTTCTGCCCCAGCCACGACAGGGCCCGCGCCTTGTCGCGCCGGGGCCAGTCGGCCAGATCGCGCCCGAGCAGGTGCACGGTGCCTGTGTGGGGTATCAGCCCCGCCAGTGCGCGCAGCAAGGTGGATTTGCCTGCGCCATTGGGGCCGACGATGCTCGTCCAGCACCCGGCCAGCAGCGGCAGATGAATGTCTTGCAGCACAGGGCATGGACCTACGCTAGCGCCCATTTGATGGGCGTAAAGCGCTATCAACTCAGGAGCATGCACCGAACTCACAACACGCCCCCCTGCCCTGTGCGCCGATGCATCAGCCACAGCAGATAGCCTCCACCCAGCACAGCAGTGAGCACGCCCACGGGCAACTCTTGTGGGGCGATCACCCAGCGGGCCAGCACATCGGCCCCCAGCAGCAGCACGCCGCCCATCAGGCTGGCCAGCAGCACCAGCCACGCATGGGTGACCTTGACCATGGAACGCACCAAATGCGGCGCGGCCAAGCCCACAAAGGCGATAAGCCCCGTCTGCGCCACAGCCGTGCCGGTGGACAGGGCCAGCACGGCCACCAGCGCCACGCGCATGGGCACCAGCGGCAAGCCCAGGCTGGCGGCGGTGGATTCGCCCAGGCTCAAACCATCGAGCGCGCGGCTGAACACCCAGGCCCCAGCCATGCACACGCACCAAGCCAGCGCCATCAGCACGCAAGACGCCCAGCCAATAAAGCCCGCGCTGCCCAGGTTAAAGCCCTGCATGGCGGCAATGATGTCTGGGGATGCCAGGGTGATGAGGTCTTTGATAGCGCCCAGCACCACCCCCACGATGACCCCGGCCAGCAGCAGGCGCAGGGTGTGCTGCACCCCACGCGCCAGTTGCAGCGTGAGCAGCACGGCCACGACGGCCCCCACAAAAGCCGCACCCGTCAGCCCCAGCTTGGCCAGCCACGCCGTGGCGGGGGCGGTGCCAAACAGGGCCAGAGCGGAAGCCACGCCCAGCGATGCGCCCGAGGCGCTGCCCAGCAAAAACGGTTCGGCCAGCGGGTTGCGGAACAGGCCCTGCGCCACCGCGCCCGACAAGCCCAGCAGCGCGCCCGCCAGCCAGGCCCCCAGGCTGCGCGGCAGGCGAATGTCCCACACGATGCGGGCGGCCATGGGGTCGTCGGCCAGGCGCAGCACGCTGTCAAAGCCCGTGCTGCCCACGCTGGCCCCCAGGGCGGTGAGCAGCACCGTCAGCACGGCCAGCGCCAGCAGCAGCCACGCTGCGCGCTGGCGCGGGGTGGTGAGGCGCGCGTGGGCGTGAGCGGCGGCGTTGCGCGTGGGCATGTCGGCCATGGCGGGATCGGGAAGCTGGCTCATGGGCAGTTCTTCACGGCTTTGTACTGGAAGCCTGGGGCGGGGCCGGTGGCGCAGCGGACGTCTTGCGGGCCATTTTGTCGTTGATGCACTGGGCCATGATGCGCGCGGCCTCGGCCATGCGGGGGCCGGGGCGCACCACGGCGTCGGACTCTTCGGGCCCGTACACGCACAGGCGCTGCAGGCGCACGGCCTGGAGGGTGTTCCAACCGGGGTAGGACGCAGCAGCCTGCATGCTGCGGTTGCCCATCATGATGAGGTCGGGGTTGGCGCGCACCACAAACTCGGGGTTCAGGCGCGGAAACGGCCCCAGCGATGCAGGAATGACGTTCTTGACGCCCAAGCGGGTGAGCGTCTCGCCGATGAACGAGGATTCGCCCGCGCCATACGGGCCCCGGCTCACTTCAAAGTACACCCGCGCGTTGCGGGCCTCCGGCAGCAGGCTTTGGGCGGCGGCAGACACCGCAGCATCAATCACGCGCCACACCTTGTGCGCTGCATCGTCTGGCTGGCCGAGCAGCTGGGCCATTTTGACCAGCACGCGCTGCACGTCGGCCTGGGTCTTGGGCTCCAGCGTGACGACGGGAATGCCCAGTGCCTCCAGCCGCTCGCCCGCACGGGACGAAACGGACATCACCACCACATCGGGCCGCAGCGCCACCACGGATTCGATGCTCGGGTCCAGCCCGCCGCCCACCTTGGGCAGCTTTTGCACGCTGGCGGGGTGGTTGGAGTAGCGGTCGGTGCCCACCAGACGGTGGCATTGGTCAAGCGCGCAGATGGTCTCGGTGAGCGAGGGCAGCAGGCTCACGATGCGCTGGGGTGGCCGGGGTAAGGTGATGGTGCGGCCCCGGTCGTCTGTGACCTGCACGGGCTGCGCCCGCGCCAGCCCGGCCATGAGCAGGCCCAGAACGATGAGGATGGCGATCACCCAGAGGATGCGGCGCACGGGGGTGGGTTTCATAGTTCTATCTCAGTGAATTCGTTGCTGTACAAAACAACCCACCACGCTCAAAACTGGCGCGATCCAGACCAGGGCCGTCGTTCAAGGGCCGCCAAGCCGCAGATGCGGCGCTTCGCTTGTGTGCACGGACGGCGTCCCCCTCCCGCGAAGCGAGAGAGGGAGAAGGCGCGACGCGACTCAGGGGGTGATTCATTTCAGTTTCAGCGGCAGCCCAGCCGCCATCAGCGTGACGCGATCGCACGCCTGCGCCACTTGCTGGTTGAGCACGCCCAGCGCATCGACAAAGGCGCGCACTTCGCGGCCCATGGGGATGACGCCCAGGCCGATCTCATTACCCACCAGCACCACGGGGCCGGGGGCTTTTTCAATTGCTATCAAAAAATGAGCTGCTTGCGCCTTCCAATCAAGCGCTAGAGCCTGTTTTTGCTTGATATCCAGCGCGTCGTCACCAGCAGGCATGAGCCAGTTGGTGAGCCACAGGGTGAGGCAGTCCACCACCACCAGCGTGTGCGCGGTGCTGTGCTGGGCCAGGGCGGCTGCCAGGTCGCGGGGTTCTTCCAGCGTGCGCAGGCCGGGCACGCGCTCGGCGCGGTCGCGCTGGTGGCGGGCGATGCGCTCGCGCATCTCGCCGTCCCAAGGCTGGGCGGTGGCAATCAGCACGGCGTTGTGTGCGGGCGACTGGGCCAGCCAGTCGCGCGCCTGCAGCTCGGCGCGGCGGGACTTGCCGCTTTTCTGTCCGCCGAGGATCAGCTCGGAGCGGCTGTTTGGCATGAATTGGCTCACGCAGTCACTCCACCCAGCAGGCGTGCCACAGCGACGGGGCTGGACGGGAACCACGCGTGGAAGTAGCTGGCGTGGATGCTGCCCAGGCGGTACAGCGCCTCGCCCGCATCGGCCGCCACCGGCTCATCGGGCCGCGAGGTGCGCGACACCACGGGTGCATCGCTTTGCGCGGTGGAGTAATGGAAGGTGTGCCCGCGCAGCGTGCGCCCATCCACCACCAGTTGCTGCGGGCCCAACGCGGCCAGGCGCTTTTGCATGCGGACATGTCCGGGCAGCAGGCCCCAAGCGGGGTGGGGGGTTCCGTCGGTGTGGGTGATGGATTCGAACAGCGCCATCATGCCGCCGCACTCGGCCCACAGCGGCTTGCGCTGCAGCACATGGGCCATCAGGCTGGCCTTCATGCCGGTGTTGGCAGCGATACGGTCGGTGTGCAGCTCGGGGTAGCCACCGGGCAGCCACACGGCGTCGCAATCGGGCAAGGCGGCATCGTGCAGGGGCGAGAAGAACACCACGCGCGCGCCCAGTTGCTCCAGCGTCTGCAGGTTGGCGGCGTAGGTAAAGCAAAACGCGGCATCGCGCCCCACGGCCACGGTGCGGCCCTGCAGCAAGGCAGGCACGGGCTCTGCATGCTCGGGCGCGGGAAAGTCCACCGCCCAGCGCTGCAGGTCTTGCGGGCTCATTTGGCCCAGCGGGGTGGCGGCCAGTGCATCGGCGGCGGCATCCAGGCGCTGGGCGCTGTCGGCCAGCTCGTGTGCGGCCACCAGGCCCAGATGGCGCTCGGGCAGCAAGGCCGCGCCCTTTTTGCTGGCGCCAGCAGGCTCTTCGCCATGGCTCACACGCATCAGCGCACCCATCCAGTCGGCGCTGTCGCGCAGACCATCGCGCAGCATCTGCGCATGCCGCTCGCTGCCCACGCGGTTGGCCAGCACGCCGGCCCAGGGCATGTCTACGCGGTAATGTTGCAGGCCAAAGGCGAGCGCGCCAAAAGTGCCCGCCATGGCCGATGCGTCCACCACCGCCAGCACCGGCACGCCAAAGTGCTGGGCCAGATCGGCCGCGCTGGGGGTGCCGTCAAACAGGCCCATCACGCCCTCAATGAGGATGAGGTCGTTGCTTTGCGCTGCGGCATGCAAGCGCTGGCGGCAGTCGGCCTCGCCGTTCATCCACAGATCGAGCTGGTGCACGGGCTGGCCGCTAGCGAGCTGGTGCCAGTGCGGGTCCAAAAAGTCTGGACCGCACTTGAACACCTGCACACGCAGGCCCCGGCGCGTGTGCAGCCGCGCCAGCGCCGCCGTCACCGTGGTCTTGCCCTGCCCCGAGGCCGGGGCAGCAATCAACAAGGCGGGGCAGCGGGCGGGCGTCTGCATCCCGGCTGCGGTCAAGGTCACTGCGGTGCCCACTTCAAGCCCACAAACAGCGTGCGGCCTGCGGTGGCGTAGTTGCGGACCAGCTGGTAGTCCTTGTCGGCCAGGTTGTCCACGCGGGCCAGCAAGGTGTAGTCGCGCGCAACGCGGGTGCTGGCATACAGATTGATGAGGGTGTAGCCGCCCAGCACGTTGGTGTTGGCAATGGTGTCGTAGCGGCGGCCCGAGGCCTGCACTTCTGCCCCCAGCGTCCACCCAGCCACCACGGTATCGGCCCCGAAGGT
The DNA here is from genome assembly GCF_003663825.1 of Acidovorax sp. 106. Taxonomy (NCBI): domain Bacteria; kingdom Pseudomonadati; phylum Pseudomonadota; class Betaproteobacteria; order Burkholderiales; family Comamonadaceae; genus Acidovorax; species Acidovorax sp. 106. The sequence goes on from NZ_RCCC01000001.1 coordinate 4,780,375, forward strand.
GCCGTGGTGCTTGGCGCGGCGGGCCAGTTGCTTGCCAGTGTCCAGATCACGCGGGCGCTGCAGATCGAGCGAGCCGTGCAGTTGCACGGTGCCCACGCGGTGCGATGCGGCCAGCGTCACGCCCTTGTATTCGGCGCGGGCGGTGTTGGCGTAACAGCCCTGTGTCTGCGTGGGCGAACATGCCGAAGCGCCCACAAAGGTGATCAGGTTGGTAACGCGGTTGCGGTAAGCCACGGCCGAGAAGGTGCTGCTGCCCTGGGCATAGCGCAGGCCCAGTTCAGCGTTGTGCGCCGACTCGGGCTTCAAGCTGGCCACGCCGTACTGGCTAAAGCGCTGGTACAACGTGGGCGCACGGAAGGCGGTGCCCACCGAGGCGGTGGCGCGCCATTGCGGCGAGATGGCGTAGCCGTACGCAATACTGCCCGTGTCCTTGCCGCCAAACTCGCTGTCGTCGTCGTGGCGCACGTTGACCTGCACCGTGTGCCCACCGGCGTTGTAGCCATAGCCCAGCGCCACGCCGTTTTGCGAACGGTCGCGGTCGATGGGGTTGTTCTCTAGGTGGTCTTCGCGGCGCTCCAGTGCGGCCGTCAGTTGGTGGGCCCCCTCACGCCATTCGTTCTGGAACAAATAGCCACGCAGGCGCGTGTCCGACAGGTACACCGAGGGCTTGGTTTCGTATTCATCGCGCGAATCGGTCACGCTGAACTTGGTCTTGTAGGCGCTGCTCCACTGTGCCTGCCAATTGAGGCCCAGCGCGTGCATGGTGTGCAGGCTACGGTCGTCATTGCCCAGGCCGCTGTCGTAGCCGCTGTTGGTGTCACCCACCATTAGAGTGCCTTCCAGGCGGTGCACCGCGTTCAGTTGCAAGCCCACGCGGGCATTGCCAGCGGTGTTGCGGTAGCCATCCTTGTCGGGGTTCTGGCCGGCGATGGGGCGGGCGTTGAAGCCATCGCTCTCGTCACGCATCAGGCCCAGTGCGTAGTCCACCGTGCCACTGGCCCCGCTCACACCGGCTTCAAGTTTGGTCGTGCCCCGGTTGCCCACGCCCACAGAAACGAACGGCGCGAAGCCCTTTTCACCGCGCTTGGTAAAGATCTGAATCACACCGCCCAGGGCGTCAGAGCCATACACCGCGCCCGCAGGGCCACGCAAGACTTCGATGCGGTCAATGAGCCCGAGCGGAATGGCCTCCCACGCGGCGCCGCCGGTGGACTGCGAGTCCATGCGCACACCATCGATGTACACGGCAGTGAAGCGGGTTTCTGCACCGCGCAGAAACAGGCTGGTTGCATTGCCTGGGCCGCCATTGCGCGACATCTCCACCCCTGGCAGGCGGGCCAGTAAATCGCCCAGGCCGGTGGCGCCACTGCGTTCAATGCTGTCGCGGTCCACGATGGACACATCGGCCACCAGATCGGAAAGTGGCTGCTCAGTGCGCGTGGCGGCCACCACGGTTTCAGACAAAGAAGGCGTACGCAGGTTTTGCGCCAGCACCGTGGCGCCTGCAGCGGCGGTTTGGGCGTGGGCGGGCACCGACAAGACGCACAGCCCAGTGGCGGCTAGCGCCAACAAATTCGGACGCAAAGACAACGGCGCCAGCTTCCGGGCGCGGGGGATGGGGTAACTCATCGTGGGGGAACTCAATCAACAAACAACCCGTGCCGGCCTCCCCGCCAGCGTGTGGGTGATAAGGCTGTGCCGCCCTTTGATAAGGCGTACACAACCACCGTGTTGGCCGGTATCCGGGCTGGCGGAACGCTCTCCAAAGCCTTCCCAGGGGCTTGTTCAAGGCCCCCAGTGGCATGTGTGAATGGAGAGAGGATCGACTCGATCCGTCCGCTGACCGTTGCGGGGGCAGCGCAGGCCGGGCACGCCACCGTGGTGGTCGCCTTCCTGCTTCCCGTTGAACTGCGGCCTGTGAACCAAGCAGCGAGCACCAACTCGCGGATTTTAGGGCCTCTGCATTCCCCGCCTGGAACAGACGACCCTACAATTGAGGGCTGTATGGCAGAACCCTCCACCACCGATCAGATCGCCGAGCGCGTTGAGCGCCTTTTGGTACGCCACGCCGAGTTGCAACGCACCAATGCCTTGCTGGCCGATCAAGTCAGCGCCCTGACCCAGGAGCGCGATTCACTCAAATCCCGCCTGAACGCAGCGCGCGGCAGAATCGATGCCTTGCTGGAGCGCCTGCCTGCCAACACCGCGCCCGTCGCGCCCGCCCCCACCAAGGAAATCGAATGAAGCAAATCGAGGTGCAGATCCTGCAGCAAAGTTACCTGCTGGCCTGCCCCGAGGGGCAAGAATCGCGCCTGTTGGATGCAGTGGAGCGGGTCGACACCGCCATGACCCGCATCCGCGATGCCGGTAAAGTCCGCGCCCGCGAGCGCATCGCCGTGCTGGCTGCGCTGAACTTGGCTTTTGAAATCGCCGACCGCGATGCAGCGGCGGCCAAGGCAGCAGCAATGCCAGTGCACACCCCTGCCCCCACCCTGGCGGCCACAGCCCCCAGCGATGAAGAAAACCAACGCCTGCAAAGCTTGCTGGGCCGCCTGGACCAGGCGCTGGAGCAAGACGGCCAGCTGCTTTGACGGTGCTGGCTGCGGCCACCCTGGGCAGGCAGCCCATGGTGTGTTTCGGCTTTTAGGCATGGCTGCACGGGCCAGATGGCGGGCCCCGTGGCCGCCAGCCCAGAGCGCAAACGCGTCGGCCACGGCGTTTGGCCCAGGCTTCGCAACCCATCCCCAAATACATCACCGCTTTGCCTGCAACCTCAAGGCCAAAGGCCTACAATGGTGAGGTCTGCGGTGCTGCCGGGCTTTATATTTCCTTGAACCAATGCTCCCTGAGCTCGGGCTTGGTAATTGCCTGGTGAGCGTGATCGTCTCGCGTCAGATGAACCCAACGTCAGGCTGCCCTCGCCCCCCTGAACCCCCGGTTCAGGATGCCGGTCCGGTGGCATTCGCAGACACCTTCTTCTTACGCTTGGCACTCTCTGTGCGAAGCGCTGCCGAGCGGCAGCTCAGCCCCCACTCCAACACCTACGGTACCCCTCCCTTATGCTGGATCCTCTGCTGATTGTTGAGTTGGGCGTTTTGGGTTTGTGCACCGGCTTTCTGGCCGGGCTGCTAGGCATTGGCGGCGGCATGCTGCTGGTGCCATTTCTGACCTACATCCTGGGCGCCAAGCAGGTGGGCCCAGATTTGGCCGTGAAGATGGCCATTGCCACATCGATGGCCACCATTGTGTTCACCTCCATTTCCAGCGTGCGTGCGCACCACAAGCGGGGAGCCGTGCGCTGGGACATCGTGACCAAGCTAGCTCCTGGCATTGTGCTGGGCAGCTTCGCCGCCAGCCTGGGGGTCTTTGCTCTGCTCAAAGGCTCTTTTCTGGCCATCTTCTTTGGCCTGTTCGTCAGCTTTTCTGCCACGCAAATGTTTCTGGACAAAAAACCTGCCCCCACGCGGCAAATGCCTGGCTCGGCAGGCCAGATGGGTGCAGGCGGGGTGATTGGATTTTTGTCGGGCTTGGTTGGCGCAGGGGGAGGCTTTGTCAGTGTGCCGTTCATGACCTGGTGCAACGTGCCCATCCACAACGCGGTGGCCACAAGCGCTGCGCTGGGCTTTCCGATTGCCTTGGCCAACGTGATTGGCTATGTGCTGGGCGGCCAGTCGGTGGCCGATTTACCAGCAGGCTCGCTGGGCTATGTGTGGCTGCCAGCACTGGGAGTGATTGCCACCTGCAGCGTGCTGACGGCCCCATTGGGTGCGAAAGCAGCCCACAACTTGCCCGTGAAAAAACTCAAGCGCGTGTTTGCCAGTCTGCTGTTTGCGCTGGCGGCCTACATGTTCTGGAAAGGTGTGCTGGCTTCTTGAACCGAGCCAGTGCACCCGGTTGTTAGCAACTGCAATCGCCGCCAAACAAGCCTCAGGCCGCCGCCGCAAATCCCTGCTGTTGCATACGCCGCACCACCTTGCCGGGGTCGGCAAGCAGCAGGCGAAAGTCTTGCGCAGGCAGCCCTGGCGCGCACAGGAATCCCTGGAAGTGGTCACACTGCATTTGCTGCAGCATGGATTTCTGGGCCATGGTCTCAACACCTTCGGCCACCACGGCAATGCGCAGCGCGTGTCCCATGCTGATCACGGCACTCACGATGGCATGGTCACCATCATCGTCGGGCAAACCACGCACAAAAGACTGGTCCACCTTGAGCTTGTGGATCGGGAGTTTCTTCAGATAGCCCAGGCTGGAGTAGCCCGTCCCAAAGTCATCGATGGCCAGGCTGACCCCCAGTTTGGCAAGCACCCCCAGCCGCTGCGCCATCTCCTGCGCGTCCTGCAGCAAAATGCTCTCCGTCAACTCTAGCTCCAGCAAGGTTGGCGGCAGTCCGTGGACGTCCAGCAAAGAGACCAGTCGGCTCACGAAATCGGGCTGCAAAAACTCCAATGCCGATACATTCACTGAGACAACAATGGGGCTCCCGGACTGCATCCAGCCCGCAGCCTCCCGTATCGCCTGCTCCATCACCCAGGCACCCAGCGTGACGATGTAGCCAGATTCTTCGGCCAGAGGAATGAACGCCCCCGGTGACACAGGGCCCATTTCTGGGTCCGTCCAACGGATCAGCGCCTCGGCCCCCGTGATGGCACCCGTGGTCAGACTGACCTGCGGCTGGTAGTGCACCGACATGTGCTTCAGTCCCAAAGCCTGGCGCATGGCATGCTCCAGCTTCATGCGGGAGAGCAGGTTGGCATTCATCTGCGGCTGGTAAAAGCCGTAGCTGCCCCGGCCACGTTCCTTGACGCGGTACATCGCTGTGTCGGCCTGCTTGATGAGGTCGTCCAGCGAAAGCCCATCGTGCGGGAACAACGCAATGCCAATGCTGCACTGGATAGAGAAACCCATGCCATCCAGCCCAAAGGGGCGCAGCATCTCGTCCAGAATGCGGCGCGACACCGCCTCTGCAACGGTGGCATCGCCGCTATGCAGATAGATGACAAACTCGTCCCCTCCCAGTCGGCACAGCATGTCTGTTTGCCGAAGGCAGGTTTGCAAACGTTCGGCCACCAACTGCAGGACCCGATCACCAAACGGATGCCCCAGCGAGTCATTGATGATCTTGAAGCGGTCCAGATCCAAAAACAAGATGGCAAAACTGCCGCCTTGTTGCTGTGCTGCGGCAATGGCCGCATCCGCGCGCTGCGCGAGCAACAAACGGTTGGGCAATCCCGTCAACACGTCGCTGTAGGCGAGTTCCTCAATGCGCTTCTGTGCGGCGTGCTGCGCCGTGAGATCGCGCATGAAGCCAATGCTCTGCATGACTTGCCCGCTCTCGTCGTGCAGGGCCACCCAGGACAACTGCACTGCGCAGTCGCTCCCTATTCGGCGCGACATCCACAACTCCCCCTCCCAAAACCCCGACTTCTTCCAGCCCTCACCCACCCGCTCCATCAGCAGGGCATCACCCAAAGGCCTGAACAGGGAAGCGGCCAACTGCCCCTCATGAATGGGGGCGGCAGAACCCATGAGTTTTTCGCAACCCGGGTTCATCCGCAAGATCCGATGCTGGCGATCGGCAATGAAGATAGCGTCCAGACTCGACTCGAACACCCTGGCTGCCAACCGAAGACTGGCTTGGGCTTCTGTCTGGCGCGTGATGTCACGGAATGAATAGACCCGCCCAACGGGCAAGCCACGGCTGAGCTGCGGCACAGACCGACGCTCCAGTACTGTGCCAGCGCTCAGCTCCAGAATATCGGTGCTTTCTTGCATCGGGTCGGCCATGATGGCCGCCATCCGCCCGGAGTAGCCCTGCTGGTCGCGCACCTGATCCGCCATGTGGGCAAAAACGGCCGGGTCATCACGGCGGGTCAACATGTCTGGCGGGATGCGCCACAGCTTGACCAAACGCTGGTTGAAAGCCCGAATGCTGCCATCCATGGCACACACCAGCATCCCGTCTGCAGCAGAGTCCAGCGTCGCCCTCAACTCCGACAGCAAGGTCTCCAGCTCCAACTCGGTCGTCTGCTGTTGGCTGCGGTCCATCATCGCCAGCAAGAAGGCCGTGCCGCCCCCCGGCAATGGCACGCGGCGCAACTGCCGCTCCACCGCAATCAGCGCGCCATTGGCATGCAGCACACTGGTTTCAGAGTGGATGCCGTCCGCGATGGCATCCACAGGCTGTGCCCAAAACACATGGTCTTGCGGGGTGGCAACAAAACCCAGCACAGATTGCCCCACCAGCTCCTGAACGGTACGCCCCAGTAGCTTGGCGGCGGCCTCGTTGGCTGCCAGAACTGCCAGAGACTTCTCATCCACCAGACAGACAGCCTCCAGCATCGCATCCAGCCAAGGCTGCGGCAGTGGGTATGTCACAACGCCTGGGCCTCTGCTGCGACGGAGTCTGGGCTGACTGCACGCTCAAAAAAGTAGCAGATGCGCTTGCGCGGGGAGAGGTAATCCAGCGCATCACGAGGCAACTGCGAAGGCTTCAGGCTGCGCCGAATGCCCAGCTCTGGCACCGTCTCCAAATCCAGGATCGGGGCTTCGTCCTTGGGGATGCGCGAATCGTGCACAATCACCCGAGGACGCAGGGGCCGCGAAGAGTTGACCGATGCCACGATGGCATAACGGTCATTGACCAACTGGACGATGGAGCCCGGGGGGTACACCCCCATCATGCGGATGAAGGCACCCAGCACCACAGAATCAAACCGCGACTTGTGCTGTGCAAAGATCACAGACAAGCTCTCGTGGGGCGTAAGGCCCCCTCCACCGATCGGGCTGCAAATGCGGTCATAGTGATTGACCAGCGCCACCACTTGGCTGGATCGACCCAGCTCTGCCGCGCCGCGACGCAAAGGAAAGCCCGAGCCATCGACCATTTCATGGTGCTGCGCGATGGCGGTCAGCACAGATTTGCCCCAACCCATGCGCGTGGCCAACGCTACCGAGGCGGCCACATGGCCCTCGTAGCGCGAGCGTTCAGCGAGGGTCATGGAAGAAGAGACATGGGCCAGTTGCAGCGGCATGCCCATTTTTCCGATGTCGTGCAGCAACGCCGCGACACCCAGGTCATGCAACTCGGCGCTTTTCATACCCAGCGCTTTGCCCAGCAAAAGGCTCAGCACCATGACATTCACGGGATGCAGTGCACCCGGCTCACCAACGCCCTCAGAGAGCAGGCGGATCACCGAGTCACTGTTTTCAAGCAGCTCACCCACACACTCTGACACGAGCGATGCCCCTTCAGCTTGCGCAGCCTGGGGCTGGTCACTGACCAGCTTCTCCATCGCCACATACTGGCGAGTGGCCAAGCGAAAGCGCTGATCGCAGGCCATCAAAGAAGCGTTTTGGGCTGCCAGCAGCAACCTGCGCCGCAACGCCAGGGCATTCTCAGCCCCAGCGGTCAATGCAGAGGATTGATCCGCAACAACGGACTCAGGCGATACAGGCTCTGGGCATGCTGGCGGAGTTTCGAGTTCTGGCGGAATCACGCCATGGCGAAACTCGGGGTCGCTTTTCTTGGGCAGCACCTTGATTTGGGTGAGCCCCAACTCGCGCAGGGTTGCGATCTGCTCCGCAGAGCCCACCCTGAAATTGCTGACGGGAAACGGATGCTGCATCCAACTCAAATCCAGCTGGATATACATGCCAATTCGCAACTGGCTGATATCGATAAGAACTGAGGTATTCACAGCGCAATAGGTGACAGTGGGAAAATGTAACAATACCGCGGCAATTGTTAAGCCCATTATCACCAGTTCTGATGGCCGCCTGAGCAAGGCGTTTACCCCCTATTTCCAGCAGCGCTTTTCTGGAAAAGAGGTCGAACTCAGACGCAAAAGCCGCAAAACCTTGTGCCCAGCCGGGGCCATCTCAGCGCACGGTTCGGCAGAAGCAGAAAAATGGCTGTCCCGCAAAGATAGATCAGCTGGTCCAGCAAGATGTAAAAGCTGACGGAGTGTGGTGAAATTGCCAAAAAGTGACGGACTGATCGCTAGCTATACAAGCCAAAGCAGTCGGCCAGCTCTTTGAACAGGTTCTTGGCAGGCAGGGCCAAGCGCCTGACTCAACGACACCACAGTGAAGGCTTGTATACCAAGTCCATCCACAACGCCCACACCGCAACGCCACACAACAAGGCGCCACTGATACGAGCCCCCCAATCACCCCGCAACGCTTGGAGGTGCTTGCGCCCCCAATGCCATGCCAGCGGGCCACCGACCAGCCACAGGCCGCTGCCCACTGCAAAAAGCGCCATAGACAACGCCCCTTGTACCGGGCCGCCACTGAGCGCTGCCACCAACAGCGCTGAGTAAAGCAGCCCACAGGGCATCAGAGCCCACAACATACCAGCCGACGCCACCCCGGCAGGGCTGCCCACCAAGGGCCTGACACGCGCCCACACTGAGCGACCGGCCTGCTCCACCCAGGCAGGCTGGCGCAACTGAACCATCATCATCAGCCCCCAACCCAGCACAGCAACGTGCATGAGCGTCCACACAGGCCGCAGTGCCATGGATTGCTGGGTGACCCAGGCCAGGCTGTCCATCGCCCAGGCCGCCAAGGCCCCCAGCAGCGAATAGCCCAGCACACGGCCACTGTGAAAAGCCAACTGGCGCAGAACAGAGGGTGCTGCGCTGCGTGGCATCCAGTGCACAGGCTGCTCTGGCGGGAGAGTTCCTGCCACTGAAGCGCCCGCCCCCACCACGGCACCGCAAGGCGCCGAACACATGGCAATGCAGTGGGTACCACCCAGGAGCCCCATCACCAACGCAGTCCAGGCCACGGCACCAGTCATATCGAGTGTCAGATGATGCGAGAGAACTTGGCACGCGTGCGATCAGCCTGCAGGTAGCGATCAAACACCATGGCAATGCCACGCACAAAGAACCACCCCATGGCCGTGACACGCACACCCTCGTCACCGACCTCCACCAGGCCTTGGGTCTGCATGTCCTGGAGCTGATCCAACTCAGCAGCAAAGTAGCGGCGGAAGTCAATCAGCCAAGCCTGCTCCATGGGCTCAATGAGCAACTCTCCTTGGCACATCAAGGCCATGATGGCAGCACGTCGCACCAGATCGTCCCGATTCAGTGCCAAGCCACGGACCACGGGCAAACGCCCCTGGTCGAGGTGGTCGTAGTACTCATCCAGGGTCTTGGCATTTTGGCTATAGGTGGCACCAATGCGCCCAATGGCCGATACGCCCAAGCCAATCAGATCGCAGTCAGGCTGCGTGCTGTACCCCTGGAAATTACGGTGCAAGCGCCCTTGCCGCTTGGCAATGGCCAGGGCATCGGTGGGCAGCGCGAAATGGTCCATCCCCACATACACGTAGCCCGCCTCCAAAAAGGCATCCAGCGAACGCGACAACATGGCCACCTTGGCTCCGCCCGTAGGCAGCTCGGCAGTGATGATGCGACGCTGGGGCTTGAAGCGGTCTGGCAAGTGAGCATAAGCGTACAGCGCAATCCGATCCGGGCGGAGCTGAGCGATCTGGGACAGCGTACGGTCAAAAGATTCAGGGGTCTGGCGTGGCAAACCGTAAATCAAATCCACATTGATGGAATCAAACCCAATGGACCGGGCGGACTCTACCAAAGCAAAGACCTGCTCGGCGGGCTGCACGCGGTGCACGGCCTTTTGTACCTCGGTGTCAAAGTCTTGCACACCAAAACTCAGCCGGTTAAAACCCAACTCGGCCAACAAGGCCAAGCGCTCTGCATTCACAGTCCGCGGGTCCACCTCGATCGAATACTCACCCCCAGGCGCCAGCGTGAAGCTGCGCTTGAGCATAGACATGAGTTCGCGCAAGCCCTCATCCGAGAGAAACGTCGGCGTCCCCCCCCCCAAATGCAGCTGACTGACCACCTGCCCTACACCGCACTGGGCCGTGTGCAGATCAATCTCACGGCTCAGGTAGCGCAAATAGACATCGGCGCGGTCATGGTGTTTGGTGATGATCTTGTTGCAAGCGCAGTAGTAGCATAGCGACTCGCAAAACGGAATGTGCACGTAAAGCGACAATGGCATCGCCTTGGCACCTGTTCCCAGATGCCTCTGCGCCAATGCCAAGGCATATTCCTCTTGGCCAAATGCCTCCACGAAACGGTCTGCCGTGGGGTAGGAGGTGTATCGAGGGCCTGGCACGTCAAAGCGGGTCAGGAGTTCTGGGGTAACTGCGGTCATGGGGATATCCTTGCGTACTAGCTTACTGTGCCGCACCCCTCCTCTTGCGTCCTTGACCTGCATCAAGTGAAGTCATCTCCACAAGAGCGACAATTTGATGCATATCATCTGCTGCTACTCGCAGACCGAGGCATACCGGCCTCCCTCGTCGTGCACGATATGCCCGAACATCAACCAGGTTTCTGTGCCATGAATCCGCTCACCATCAAAGTCGCTTGCTCCAACTGCAACCTCCGCGAGCTTTGCATGCCCGTTGGCCTCAATGACGAACAGCTGCAGCGCATCGACGAGGTGGTGGCCGTGCGCCGCAAAGTCAAGCGCGGCGGCACACTTTTTCGCAATGGCGAAGCCTTCACCTCGCTGTACGCCATTCGCACAGGTTTCTTCAAGACCTGTGTCGCCACTGAGGATGGTCGCGACCAAGTCACGGGCTTTCAAATGGCCGGTGAGATCATCGGCCTGGATGGCATTGTCAATGATCACCATACCTGCGACGCCGTGGCGCTGGAAGACGCCGAAGTCTGTGTGATGCCGTTTGATCGCATTGAAGAACTCTCACGCGAAGTAACGGCACTGCAGCACCATGTGCACAAAATCATGAGCCGCGAAATCGTGCGCGAACACGGCGTGATGCTTCTTTTGGGCAGCATGCGGGCTGAAGAGCGCTTGGCGGCATTCCTGCTCAACCTGGTACAGCGCCTGCATGCTCGCGGCTTCTCTCAATCGGAGTTGGTGCTGCGCATGACCCGGGAAGAAATTGGCAGCTACCTGGGCCTCAAATTGGAAACCGTGAGCCGCACTTTCTCCAAATTCGTAGAGGATGGAACCGTCGAAGTTCGCCAGCGCCACGTACGAATCTTGGACACCGATGCCCTGCGCCGCATCGTGAACAATCAGCAAGCATGCCATTGAGCAACCTGCTTGCAGGGCATGCCCAACGGTAGCTTGCAACCCACATCAAGGGCAAGATGGTGTCTTGCGGCAATCGTCAGGCCGGTCTTGGTCAGGCACAGGGCAGCGGTTGAGTTCAAACGGTGACATGGCCAGCAGCGTGGTCATGGCACCCGACAACATGGTGAGCGCCCAAAAGGCAAAGAACGCCAGGGTGTAAACCCCCTGCCGAGACAACGCCAGCGGCTGTCCAAACCAGTGCAGGTCTTGGGGGTCCACCATGGCAAACACCAACACCTCCAAAGCCCCGGCGACCAAAAAAGCAGGCCAAGCAATCCACATCAAACGCTGTGTCCACATCGTGGTGTCTCCGTATGGTTTTGAGAAGGCGTCGAAGCCTGGGCCTACCGCCATGGAGGCCCTGACCCCGCAACTAGCGGGGCTGGTCTTTGAGTGGTGTCACGGCATGGTTGCGGCCCTTGAGCGCAGGTGCCATGCCGGGCTCCGGATTCTCCAGCCTCTTGTTGATGTCAATGCCTTGCTGGTAGTAGTCTTCAGCAACCACAGGGTCAGGACTGGACACTGCAATCCACAAGGTGACGAAGCCCGCCACTACGACGATCGCGGGGCCTGAGAGCACCAGCCAAACATGGCCAAACTTCCACCAAGGGGCAGCCTGGACGGGTGCGGGTGCGGGTGCTGAAGAGGAAATCGAAGACATAGCAAACTCCATCAAAACGGGTAAAACAGCGAGACCACAGGCTGCTTACCGAGGAACCAAAAAGACAGTTTTTTCCGATACATGGGCGCCACCACCTTCCGCCCCAATCTCAAACGTCACAGGATGCGAACCCGGCGTTGCGGACCCATAGGGCACCTGCAAACGCACCGCCACCCAGCGTGACTGCGCAGGCTCAATGTCCACAGCAGCCTCCGATACGACCTCCAAGCCCTCCAGCCCCTTGGCTGCTACGTGGTAGCGCTGAGGCAACTCCGTCGCATTCATGATCTGGATACGGTAGATGTTCTCCAGCTTACCGCCCGCAACGATGCGAGACAAGGCGGCACGATCCCGCACAACGTCGACCTTCAAAGGCGTTCTGGTCATCAGGCTGGCAAGCATGGCCACACACAAGGTCACCAGCACGGCGCTGTAAATCAACACACGGGGCCGCAACACGCGCCGTAGGATCTGGGACTGCGACCAGCGCTTCACGACGCCATTCTGGGTAGTGAACCGAATCAAGCCACGGGGGTACTTCACCTTGTCCATGACAGTGTTGCACGCATCCACGCACAACCCGCACCCAATGCACTCGTACTGCAGCCCTTTGCGAATATCAATACCCACAGGGCACACCTGCACACACAGCGTGCAGTCGATGCAATCCCCGAGACCCTTCGCCTTGTGATCTACGGTCTTGCTGCGTGGCCCACGTGGCTCACCACGCGCAACGTCGTAGCTGACGATGAGCGTGTCCTTGTCAAACATGGCGCTCTGAAAGCGTGCATAGGGACACATGTACTTGCACACTTGCTCACGCATGAAGCCCGCATTGCCATAGGTGGCAAAACCGTAAAACAACACCCAGAAAATCTGCCAGCTGCCCTGCAAAGCGATCAGCTCAGCGCCCAGCTCGCGGATCGGCACAAAGTAGCCAACGAAAGTGAACCCCGTCCACAGGGCTACTGCAATCCAAACGGCTTGCTTGAAAAACTTTTTCCTGACCTTTTCAAAGGTCCACGGACCGCCATCCAGGCGCAAGCGGGCACTGCGATCACCTTCGATCTTGTGCTCAATCCACATGAAGATTTCGGTGTAAACCGTTTGCGGACACGCAAACCCACACCACAAGCGCCCTGCCACCGCAGTGAACAAGAACAGAGACAGTGCTGAGATGATCAGCAGCCCCGTAAGGTAGATGAAATCCTGCGGATACAGGACCAGACCAAAAATGTAAAAGCGGCGCGCGCCCAGATCGAACAGCACCATTTGGCGCTGCCCCCACTCGAGCCAGGGCAGGCCATAAAACACCAACTGGGTCAGGAACACCATGGCCCAGCGCCACCGGGCAAACAAGCCGCTGATCGAGCGCGGGTAAATCTTCTTCTGCGCCTCGTACAGGGAGACGATCTCAACCTGACTGCTGGAAGCATCGGAGCCAGCTGCCTCGACGGGAGCGATGGGAATGACCTTGCGAGGGGACTCGCTGGGTTGCTTCATGGTGGCGCTCTTTATTTCTTCAAAACTACTCAACCCAAACAACAAAGGGCGGTATCACCCGATACCGCCCCGTACCCAGCTTACTGAGCCTTGTTGTTTGACAAGCCCCAGACATACGAGGCCAGCACCTTGATCTGGGCTTCCGTCAACTTTTCTGCCTGTGCAGGCATCTGGTTGACCTTGCCGTTGTTGATCATGGCCGTGATGGCTGCCTCACCCCAGCCATGCAGCCAGATGTCGTCGGTCAGGTTGGGGGCACCCAGGGCCTGGTTGCCTTTGCCGTCCATGCCATGGCATGCAGCACATGCCGTGAACTTGGACTTGCCCAAAGAGGCGCGCAATGAATCATGGGGGCTGCCCGACAGGCTCAACACGTAGTGCGACAGGTTGCGCACATCTTCAGGCGTGCCAACCGCTGCAGCCATGGGAGGCATGTTGCCAATACGGCCCTTTTGCAAGGTTTCCAGAATCTTGTCTGGAGTGCCGCCGTGCAGCCAGTCGCCATCCGCCAGATTCGGGAAACCCTTGCTGCCGCGGGCATCCGAGCCATGGCATTGCGCACAGTTGTTCATGAACAAGCGCTCGCCAATCGCCTTGGCCTGCGGGTCTACCGCAATGCCCTCAGGGGTCATGGCGGCAAAGCGTGCATACAAAGGCTCCAACTCTTTGTTGGCCTTTGCCACTTCAGCCTCGTACTCGCCCTTCTGGGTCCAGCCCAGCTTGCCAGCCGAACTTCCCAGGCCAGGGTAAGCAGCCAGGTAGCCCAAGCCAAAGATGATGGTGATCACGAACATCCACACCCACCAGCGTGGCAGGGGGTTGTTCATTTCAACCAGGTCTTCGTCCCAAACATGGCCTGTGGTGTTATCGGCCGTTGCCACGACCTTCTTGCGGCCTGCCATCCAAAGCAGTAAGGCGCAGCCGATGATGCCGATCAATGTCAGCGCGGTCACAAAGACCGACCAGAAATTGCTGGTGAAGTCACTCATGGGTTTTTCTCATTCTGGTGGAGTTCATTCTTGCTCAAAGGGCAAGCGAGCAGCTTCATCAAACTTGGCGCGGTTGCGACCCATGTAGGCCCACACCCAGATGCCGATGAAGCAGGCCATCGAAGCCAGTGTGGCCACGATGCGCATGGTGGTGATGTCCATTGCTGCTCTCCTTTACTTGAGCGCGCGGCCCATGACTTGCAGGTAGGCAATCAGCGCATCCAGCTCGGTCTTGCCCTTGACTTCATCCGCTGCGGCCGTGATCTGCGCGTCGGTGTAAGGCACACCCACCGTGCGCAAGGCCTTCATGCGGGGCGCGACATCCGTAGGGTCAATGGTGGTCTTCTCCAGCCAAGGGTAGGCAGGCATGTTCGACTCGGGCACCACATCACGCGGATTGTTCAAGTGGATGCGATGCCATTCATCGCTGTACTTGCCGCCCACACGGTGCAGATCAGGGCCTGTGCGCTTGCTACCCCACTGGAAAGGATGGTCATACACAAACTCGCCAGCCACCGAATAGTGGCCGTAGCGCAGCGTCTCTGCACGGAAGGGACGGATCATCTGCGAGTGGCAGTTGTAGCAACCTTCGCGGATGTACACATCGCGGCCCATGAGCTGCACAGCGGTGTAGGGCTCTACACCCTTGACAGCCTCAGTGGTGGACTTCTGGAAGAACAGGGGCACGATTTCCACCAGACCGCCAATGGCGATCACCAGCAGAATCAGCACGATCATCAGGAAGTTGTTGGTTTCAATCTTCTCGTGGCTGAAACCGGTAGAAGCTTGCTTATTGTTTTGAGACATATTGGCTCCTTAAGGCTCAAGCGTGGGCTGCGTTCACGGCGGGAATCGCCACCTTGACCGAGCGGCCAGAGATTGCAGTGGCCCACACGTTCCAGGCCATCACCAGCATGCCGCCCAGGTACAGCAGACCACCGGCAACGCGGATCACATAGAAGGGGTAAGTGGCCTTCACGCTTTCAACGAAGGTGTAGGTCAGCGTGCCATCGGGGTTCACGGCGCGCCACATCAGGCCCTGCATCACACCGGCAATCCACATCGCAGCGATGTACAGCACGATGCCGATGGTGGCCATCCAGAAGTGCAGTTCAATGGCCTTGATGGAGTGCATCTTTTCGCGGCCAAACAGACGGGGCACCAGGTAGTACAGCGAGCCCATGGAGATCAAACCCACCCAGCCCAAGGCACCAGAGTGCACGTGGCCCACGGTCCAGTCGGTGTAGTGGCTCAGGGCGTTGACGGTCTTGATGGACATCATCGGGCCTTCGAATGTGGACATGCCGTAGAACGACAAGGACACGATCAGGAAGCGCAAGATAGGATCGTCGCGCAGCTTGTGCCATGCGCCAGACAGCGTCATCACGCCGTTGATCATGCCGCCCCAGCTGGGGGCCAGCAGGATGAGGGAGAACACCATACCGACGGATTGCGTCCAGTCAGGCAGCGCGGTGTAGTGCAGGTGGTGAGGACCCGCCCACATGTAAGTAAAGATCAGAGCCCAGAAGTGCACGATCGACAGGCGATACGAGTACACAGGGCGACCTGCTTGCTTGGGGATGAAGTAATACATCATGCCCAGGAAGCCTGCCGTCAGGAAGAAGCCCACGGCATTGTGGCCGTACCACCACTGCACCATAGCGTCTTGCACACCGGCGTAGGCCGAATAGCTCTTCATGTAGCCCGCAGGCACCGCTGCACTGTTCACCAGGTGCAACAACGCCACAGCCAGAATGAAAGCACCAAAGAACCAGTTGGCCACATAGATGTGCTTGACCTTGCGGGTACCCACCGTGCCGAAGAACACGATGGCGTAGGACACCCAGACCAACGTGATCAGGATGTCAATGGGCCATTCCAGTTCTGCATATTCCTTGCCGGAGGTGTAGCCCAACGGCAGGCTGATCGCCGCTGCCAGGATGACCAGTTGCCAGCCCCAGAACGTGAACGAGGCCAAAGCGGGGGCAAACAACCGAACCTGGCTGGTGCGCTGCACCACGTAGTAGCTGGTAGCAAACAGCGCACAGCCGCCAAACGCGAAGATCACTGCATTGGTGTGCAGTGGACGCAAGCGACCGTAGCTAAGCCACGGAATACCGAGGTTGAGTTCAGGCCATGCCAGCTGGGCGGCGATGATGACGCCCACCAGCATGCCGACCACCCCCCAGACCACGGCCATGATAGAGAACTGCCGCACGACAGTGTCGTTGTAGTGCGCAGCATTTGTTTTTGGAAAATCCATCGGACACCTCTTTGTATTGCGATACAAGTTTTAACCAGACTGGCATTGCGGTTATTGACGAAAGTCAACCGTCCCGGAGAATGCGCTCCCCCTCTTGCTCCACGCTCTCAAACTGCCCCCGGTACACAGCCCACCACAGGCCCGCCAGGATCATGAGCACAAGCACCACAGACAAAGGAATCAGCAAATAAAGGATGTCCATCAGGCGGGCTCCACAGCATTGAATGAAGAGGCTGCCGGAACAACGCCCGCAACCGTGAAAGAAGAAGGGCCGCCCTGCTCTGCCGACAGAACGGCGGGCAAGCCTCTGGACAAGCGGGCCGCGTTCAGCACCACCAACAGTGAGCTCAGCGCCATGCCCAGCCCCGCCAGCCAAGCAGGCATCCAGCCCACCACAGCCAAAGGCACGCACAGCGCGTTGTAGCCAGCCGCCCACCACAGGTTTTGGCGCACGATAGAAAGCGTCTTGCGCGCCAACATGACCGCCTGCGGCACCAGCGCCAAGCTGTCGCCCAGCACCACAAAATCCGCCCGCGAACGTGCCAGTGGCACCGATCGGCCAAAGGCAAACGACACATGGGCGCCCGCCATCACCGGGCCGTCATTGAGCCCATCGCCCACCATGGCCACATGGTGGCCTTGGGCTTGCAGCGCTTGCAGCGCTTGCAACTTGTCCTGAGGTGTGCACGCACCCCGGGCTTGTTCGATACCTGCCTGCGCTGCCACGCGCTGCACTGCTGCGGGGCGGTCGCCAGACAACATTTGCACCGCCAAGCCCGCCTGGGCCAGCGCCTGCACCACGGCAGCCGCCTCGCCACGCACATCCTCGACCAACCCAAAGCGGGCCAGTTCCAGGAACGATTCCTGGCCAGACTGAGCGCCTTCCTGCGCCAGCACCACCCACAAGGCCGTTGACTCCAGGGGCCCGGCAAGCGCTGACCCCACACCATCGGTCACTCCATCAGCCACCCCGGCATGCACAGCCGAACCCAGGCGCACACGCCCCAGCGGCTGCTGCGCAGTGCGGTCAAACACATTGGCACTCAAGCCCAAGCCTGCCTGCTCCTGCAAGTGAGTGACCAGCCAGCGCCCATCGTCTGCAGCTGCCGCCGCCACCAGCGCACGCGAGGCGGGGTGCAACGATTGCCGCGCCAACGCTGCGGCCAGCGACAGGGCCGCAGCCTTGTCCAGCGCCATGCCCGCGACCCGCACCTCCTGCAGCGCCATCGCATCGCGCGTCAGGGTGCCCGTCTTGTCAAACACCACGGTATCGATCTGCGCCAAGGCCTCCAGTCCCTGCAGGTTGCGCACCAGCACGCCCTGCCGCGCCAGCGTACCCGCTGCCGTCAGCATGGCCACTGGGGTGGCGAGCGACAGTGCGCAAGGGCAAGTCACGATGAGCACCGCCACCGCCACCATCAATGCATGGCCTGGGTCTTTGGGCCACCACCAGGCCGCTGCCATAAAGGCCGCCAGCAATACCGCAACCAAAAAGGGCCGGGCAATGCGATCTGCAAGCTGGGCCAGGCGGGGCTTTTGCAGCGATGCGCTTTCCATCAGCGCCACGATTTGCGCAAACCGGGTTTGTGACCCCACGCACTCCACACGAACCTGCACAGGCGACTGAAGGTTGTAGCTACCGGCCGTCACCGTGCTGCCCACAGGTCGATCCACCGGCGTGGACTCCCCCGTCAGCAGCGCCTCATCGGCCTGCGTGCTGCCCAGCGTGATGGAGCCATCGGCCGGAAACGCCTCGCCCGGCAGCACCCGCACCGTGTCACCCACCTGCAGGCGGCGCACCGCCACGCGGGTGAATGCGCCATCAGCGCCCAGCCGTTCCACGCTGTCTGGCAGGCGGTTGAACACCGCCTCCAAGGCGCCCGCAGTGCGATCGCGCAGCCGCAGCTCCAGCCAGCGTCCCGTCAGCAGGAAGAAGACAAACATGGTGAGCGAGTCAAAGTACACCTCGCGCCCAAAAATCCCGTTGGGGTCAAACGTGCCTGCCGTGCTCACCACAAAGGTGATGCCCATGCCCAGGGCCACCGGCAAATCCATGCTCACACGCCGCCGGCGCACATCGCGCAGCGCACTGGCAAAGAAAGGCCCGCAGGCAAAAAAGATGACCGGCAACGAAATCACCCACGATGCCCAGCGCAGCAGTGTCTCCATCTCTTGCGACAGATCACCTGGCTGCGCCACGTAGGCAGGCCACGCGTACATCATCACCTGCATCATGCAAAAGCCAGCCACCAGCCAGCGCCACAGCGCACGGCGGTTTTCCACCTGACGCTGCCCGCGCACAAAGGCATCCATGGCGGGCATGGCCCTGTAGCCTGCGGCTTGCACCGCCGCCATCCACTGCGATGGAACCACCCTGCCCGGCTGCCACACCACGCGGGCCCGCCGCGTGGCCGCACTCACATCGGCCTGCAACACGCCGGGCACAGACTTCAAGGCATCTTCAATCGTGAGGGCGCACGCGGCGCAGTGCATGCCATCGAGCACCACGTGCGAATCCCACGCTGTGCTGGCCGGGTCGCTGCCTGCGGGCACTTCCAGCGCAGCACCAGCCTCGGTGCAAGGGCGGCCAAAACCCAACCACTCCTGCGGGTCGTCCAGCAACGATGGGGCATCCGCAGGCGAAGACCCTCCCTGTGGCTGCGCTGTGCTTGGTGCAGCAGCGGTGGCGGGCGTCACCTCGGATTCGGGCGCGCCAGAGCGAAACATTGACATGGTTCAAGCCTATCCGTGCAACGTGACATGCTTATTGACCTGGATCAAGTCGCAAAAGATGACGCATCCTAAGCTTCTTCCATCACTTTGAGGAGCCCATCATGTACAAACGCATCCTGATCGCAACCGACGGTTCGCCCTTGTCCGACAAGGCGGTGGAAAGCGGCCTGTCCCTCGCCGCACTGACCGGCGCCTCCGTGGTGGCACTCAAGGTGGTGCCCCGCTACCCCCGCAGCTACTTCGAAGGCGGCATGCCGGTGGAGGCTGGCGACGTCAAGCGCATCGAAGGCCAATGGGGCGACGCCGCACAGGTTTTGGTCGATGCCATCAAGGCCAAGGGTGTGGAACAAGGGGTCACGGTCAAGGCCGTCACCGCCAAGTCCGACATGGTGGCCGAGGCCGTGATTGCCGCCGCCAAAAAGCACAAGTGCGACCTGATCGTGATGGCATCGCACGGCCGCAAGGGCATCAAGCGCCTGCTGCTGGGCAGCGAAACGCAGCATGTGCTGACGCATTCGCACATCCCTGTACTGGTGCTGCGCTAAGCACCAAAACATGCATCAAAACAGGCTCTAGCGCTTATCCAAAAAGCGCTAGAAGCTATTGAAACCATAGCAAAACACCGAGAAGGCTCCGCGCCCTCTCGGTGTTTTTTATTCCCGCCTGGGTTGCGGGTGACTCAGTGGTTGCCCAAATACAGCTGCGCCATGCGCTCGTCGGCCAGCAGCCCGTACGCCGGGCCCTGCAGCACGCAGCGCCCCTGGTCCAGGATGTAGCCCTGCTGGCTGATCTGCAGTGCCTGCCGCGCGCGCTGCTCCACCATCAGCACCGCCACGCCTGCAGCGGGCAGCTTTTGCACCATGTCAAACACCTTGCCCACCAGGGAGGGGGCCAGCGCCGCCGTGGGCTCGTCCAGCACCATGATGCGGGGTGACGGCATCAGCGCGCGGGCAAAGGCCAGCTGCTGGCGCTCGCCGCCCGAGAGGTTGCTGGCAGGCTGCGGCAGCCGCTCCACCAGTGCCGGAAAGTCCGCCAGCACCTCGTCCATGCGGCGTTTGATGTGTGCCACGCCACGCACCACCAGCAGGTTCTCGCGCACCGTGAGCGACGGAAACACATTCGCCACCTGCGGCACATAGGCCAGCCCGGCGTCAAACCGGTCTTCGGCAGACAGCGCCGTGATGTCGCGCCCGCCCAGGTGGATGGTGCCCGCCACACGCGGCAGCAGGCCCAGCAGGGCTTTCACCAGCGTGGATTTACCCGCGCCGTTGGTGCCCGCAATGGTCACGATCTCGCCCGGCGCCACGGCCAGGTCAATGCCGTGGATGATGTCCACCTCGGAATACCCGCCGCGCAACTGCGCAATCTGCAGCAAGTTGTCTGCGCCGCTCATACCACTCCTCCCATGTAGGCTTCTTGCACGCGCGGGTCGTCCAGCACCGTGTGCGGGTCGCCCTCGGCCAGAATCGCGCCCCGGTCCATCACGATCATGCGGTTGGACAATGCCTTGAGCGCCTGCAGGTGGTGCTCGATCACGATGAACGCAATGCCCTGCCCGTTCAGCTCGCGCACGCGATCACAAATCTCTTCGATCAACACCGGGTTGACCCCGGCAAACGGCTCGTCGAGCAAGATGCAGCGCGGGTCCAGCATCAGCACCCGGCCCAGCTCCACCAGCTTCTTCTGCCCGCCCGACAAGCCTCCCGCCTTCACATCGCGCACCCGCGCCAGGTTCAAAAACTGCAAGATGCGGTCGGCCTTGATGGAGAGCTGCGCCTCGTGCTCGCGCAGGCTGCGCGTCTGGAAAAAGGCGTTCAGCAGGCGCTCCCCTTGCGGGTTGGCGGCAGCCGCCATCAGGTTCTCGTGCACCGTCAGGCTCTTGAACTCGCGCGGAATCTGGAACGTGCGCACCAGCCCCAGCCGCGCCCTGCGGTAAGGGGGCATGCGGGTAATGTCCTGCCCCTCAAAGTGAATCTGCCCCGCGTCTGCGGGCTGCTGCCCGGCAATGGCGGCAAACAGCGTGCTCTTGCCCGCACCGTTGGTGCCCGCAATGCCCAATATCTCGCCCGCAGCCAGTTGCAGCGACACCCCATCCACCGCCTTGAAGCCGCCAAACTGCCGCGTGACGGCCTCCACTTTCAGCATCGTTGTTGCAGTCATTGGGTTTTGCCTCCAAACAGGCCGTTGGGCTTGTACAGGGTGACCAGAATCAGCGCCAGGCCCACCGCAGCCAAACGCAGGCTGGCCATGCCGACTTCAGACACGCCCGGCACCCAGTCTTTGGCAAAGCGCGAGCCTTCCAGAAACACCATGAGCAGCAGCGAGCCAAACACCGCGCCGCGCACCGTGCCCGAGCCGCCCATCACCAAGCCCATCCACACATAAAACGTGATGAGCGGAATGAACTGCTCCGGCGTGATGAAGGTGATGAAGTGCGCGTAAAACGCACCCGCCAGCCCGGCCAACGCAGCCCCCAGCATGAACACCTGCACCTTGAACCAAGCCGGGTCCTTGCCCAGGGCCGACAGCGCGGGCTCGTCGTCGCCAATGGCCTTGAGCAGCCGCCCAAACGGGCTGGCCGCCAGGCGCACCGTGCCCCAGGCCACCACAGCAACCACCGCCAGCAGCGTGGCAAAAATCGCCATGTCCGACACACCACTGCCCCAAGATGCAAACAGCTTGGGCAGGCCCGGCAGGCCCTGCACGCCCTTGGTCAGCCAGCTTTCTTGCTGGATGGAGATGCGCACGGCTTCTGAAAAGCCCAGCGTCACGATGGCCAGATAGTCGTCGCGCAAGCGCAGCGACAGCAGGCCAATGGGCAACGCCAGCAAGCCCGACAGCACGCCCGCCGCCACGAAGCACAGCACCAGCGGCACGCCCTGCAGCGCCAGCAGGCCAGATGTGTAGGCGCCCACGGCAAAGAACGCCACCACGCCAAAGTTGACCAGCCGGGTCAGGCCGAACTGCAGGTTCAGGCCCAGCGCCAGCAGGCAGTAAATGAGGGCAACGATGCCAATGGCACAGAGGTAAGCAATCATCGGTCGAACTCCTTACCGCACCAGTTGCACGCGGCCCATGATGCCCGCCGGGCGCACCAGCAGCACCAGCGCCAACACCACAAACGACAGCACCAGCTTGTACGACGGCCCCATCAGCGGCACCGCCAGCTCTTGCGCCACACACAGCAGCAGCGCACCCAGCACCGCGCCCACCGGGCTACCGATGCCACCCAGCACCATGGCGGCAAACGCGGGGATCAGGCTCTCCCACCCCATCTCGGGGCTGACCACGGCCTTCATGCCCAGCAGCACTCCGCCCAGGGCCGAAAGCGCCCCCACCAGCAGCCACAGGCAAAGCATCAGCCCATTGGCGCGGATGCCGCTGGCCCGTGCCAGGTCTGCACTGTCGGCCACGGCACGCAGTTGGCGGCCAAAGCTGGTGCGGTAGATGAGCACAAACACCACCACCAGGCACGCAGCAGCCACGGCGGCAATCACCAAATCAGTGGGCAAGATGCGAATGCCGCCAAAGTTCCAGGCGCGCACCAGGGGCAAGTCAAACGTGCGCTGGTCATGCCCGGCAAAAAAGCCGATCAGGCTGCGCAGCAAAAACCCCAGGCCAATGGCCGCGAGCATGGACGACACCATGGGCCGCCCCGCCAGCTTGCGAAAAATCAGCGTGTACGACCCCGCAGACACCAGCGCGGTGACCACCATGCTGCCCAGCGCCGCCGCCCACAGCGGCCAGCCGCCCAGCAGTTGCACCGCCACAGCGGCGTAGGCGCCCGTGGTCAGCATGTCGCCCGTGGCTGCGTTGGGAAAGCGGTTGACGCCCATCACCAGGGTCATGGCCAAGGCGGGCAGTGCCACCACCAGGCCTTCGATCAATCCATTGATCAGCAGGTTTACAAAGTCGATCCAGGTCATTGCGTCATTCCGTCATCCCGTGCACATCGCGCTGTGCGGAGCACTCATTGAGTCTGCATCTTCCAACTTGAAAAACCCGTTCGGGCTGGGCCTGTCCACGCCCTGCGCGGCGCTTCGACTGGGCTCAGCGTGAACGGCTTCAGTGGGTTGATGCCGACTCACTCACCAAACAAAAGCCCGGGGCCTGCACCTGGCAGGCTCACCAGGCACGGCCCATCACATGGTGATGGACACCACGTCGCGGCGCACCAGCTGGCCCTTTTCGATGATGAACACGCCAAAGTCCGGCGTCACATCGCCCGCCTTGTCAAAGTCCAGCTTGCTCGACGCGCCTTCGTAGTTCACCTTGGCCTTTTTGGCCAGTTGCGCCTTGCCTTCGGCAAAGGTGAACACTGCGGTGCCGGGGGCGTTGGAGACATCGCGCAGCTTGGCGTTAACCTGCTCTACCGTGGCCTTGGGGCCAGCAGCTTCCATGGCCAGCGCCAGCGAGATCACCATGTCGTACGCCATGGCGGCGTAGATGTTGGTGGAGGCGGCCTTGCCCGTGGCCTTGGTGAAGGCCGCGTCAAACTGGGCATACGAAGCGCTCTTTTCGTTGGACACCGTGTCCACCGAAATGATGCCCTCGCACACCTCGGCGCCCAGGGCCTTCACCAAGTCGGGGTTGGCCGCCCAGCCGGGGATGATCCACTTGGTGTCGGCGCCGGACTGGAACCACTCGCGCAGGATGATGGTGGTGTCGGGCAAGTAAGAACCCATCACGATCACATCGGGCTTGGCCGCCAGGATCTTTTGCAGCTCGCTGCGGTAGCTGGGGCGGCTGGGCTCGTAGGTGACGTGCGCTGCCACCTTGCCACCGCGCTTTTCCCAGGCCTTGGTAAAGCCTTCGACATTGCCCAGGCCCGATGCGTTGTTGAACGCCATGGTGGCCGGGCGCTTGAAGCCGCGCTTGGTGCAGATCTCGGCAAACGCCGCGCCAAAGCGGTCGTTGGTGGCCTGAAAGCGCCACACCAGGTCCTTGGTGTCCAGCGTCGAAATGGCGGGCGCGCCCGACACGTTCATCTGGATCAAGCCCGCAGCATCGGTCAGCGGCATCACAGCCAGCGTCACGCCCGATGCCCAGGTGCCCAGCACCGCCTGCACCTTGTTCACCTCGATCAGCTTCTTGGCCGCCAGCACAGCCGCGTCGGGTTTGGTCTGGTCGTCTTCAGTAAAGAGTTCGAGCTTGCGGCCACCGGCACCACCTGCGGCATTGACCTCGTCTACCGCCATGCGAATGGCCTGCTGCATGCCCGGGCCGTAGGGGCTGCCCGCGCCCGTGATGGGCGTGAGCGAGCCGATGCGGAACACATCGCCCTGCTGGCTGAAGCCGATGGAGGGAAGGAGCTGCAGAGCCGCGGCGGCGCCGCCGAGCTTGACGAAATTTCTACGTTGCATGGTGATCTCCGGTCAGGTCAGGGTTGGAATTCAGAGGGTGTTCTTGACGAAGGCGCCGTCCTTGACGATGGCGCGGATGTGCTCGCCCTGGCCCAGCAGGCAGGTGATGTCGGTCAGCGGGTTGCCATCGACGAGCAAGAGGTCTGCAATGGCGCCGGGGGCAATCTCGCCCAGCTGACCTTGCTGGCCCAATATCTCTGCGCCAATCAGCGTGGCCTGCTGCAGCACCGGGCCGTTGCCCAGAATCTCGGCGCGCAGGCGCAGCTCGTCAGACTGCAGGTAGTGCGTTTCGGCCAGCAGGTCGCTGCCCAGGCCCATCTTCACGCCCGCCTTGGCCAAGATCTTGATCGCCTCTTTGCCCTGCCCGCGCACGCTGTCAATCTTGGCGACGGACGCAGCAGGCAAGCCATAGCGCGCTCCCTCGTTGGCCAGGCCTTCGTAAGTGATGAGCGTGGGCACCATGAAGGCCCCCATCTCTGCCATCAGCTCTGCCGTGGGTGCATCCACCAGGTTGCCATGCTCAATGGTGCGCACACCGCAGCGCACGGCGCGGGCAATGGCGCGGGGGGTATAGGCATGGGCCATCACATAGGTGTTGGCGTTGGAGGCCTCTTCCACAATGGCGCGCAGCTCGGCCTCTGAATAGCCCAGGTTGCCAATCGGGTCGTTGGGCGATGCCACGCCGCCCGATGCCATCACCTTGATCTGCGTGGCACCCTTCAGGATTTCTTCACGCACCGCCAGACGGCAAGCATCCACGCCATCGACCACGCGGCCAATGTTGCCCAGCTTGTAGGCGCACGAGCACACATCCAGGTCATCGTTGCGCTGGCGGAAGTCTGCATGCCCACCCGTTTGCGACAGCGCCTTGCCCGCAGGGAAGATGCGCGGCCCTGGCACCAGCCCCGTGCGCACCGCCTCGGCCAGCGACCAATCGGCCCCGCCCGCATCGCGCACGGTGGTAAAGCCCCGGTCCAGCATGCCCTTCATGATGGGCAGCGAGCGCAGCATGGTGAACACATTGGGCATCTTCGCCACCGTGCCCAGGTTGAACGACGAGGCCACCACGTGCACGTGGCAATCGATCAGGCCGGGCATCAGGGTCATGCCCTTAGCGTCGAGCGTGGTGGTCCCTTCTGGCACCTGCAGGTCGGTGCCTACCGCCGCGATGCGGCCGTCCTGCACCAGAACGGACAGGCCGGTGCGCAAAGTCAGGGCATGCACATCCAGAACGCGGCTGTTTTCAATCAACAAAGTGGTCATGGGCAAGGTCAAGAAGGTGTCAGAAGCGTGATGGAGGACTTCCGGAATACTCATGGCCTGCAAAGTGCAAGCCACGGGTGTCAGGGGTGAATGTCAGGGCCTCTAATTGGTGCAACGCACCCTCTCTCAGAGGTAAATCCATGACATCGATATGTCACAAGATGCATTTATCAGGCCAATTGCCCTTGGCCGCAACGCCTAAAATCTCACCCACCCATGAGCACCACTCATACCAAGGGATAACCCTATGCGCCGTCTGTGCCCCACGATTTCAGAGCTGAACGCCTTTCACTCTGCCGCCAAGCACCAAGCCTTCACCATGGCCGCGCGCGAGCTGTGTGTGACGCAAAGCGCCATCAGCCGCCACATTGCCGCGCTAGAGGACTACCTGGGCCAGAAGCTGTTCATCCGCAAGGCCACCGGGCTGGAGCTGACCGAGGCAGGCGCCACCTACCTCAACGCCACCCGCCCCGCCATGGCCGCGCTGGAATCGGCCACAGCACAGCTCATGTCCTACGGGGGCGATGGCGGCTCGCTCAACCTGTCGGTGCCGCCCACGTTTGCGGCGCAGTGGCTCTTCCCGCGCCTGGGCCACTTCAAGCGCACGCTGCCGCAGGTGTCGCTGAACTTTGTGCGCTACCAGCACGCGCACGACTTTGCGACGCCGCACGAGTTTGACGCCGCCATCCAGTACGGCTACGGCAACTGGCCCAGCGCCAATGCGCGCTACCTCATCGGCAAGGAAACCAGCATCGTCTGCAGCCCCCAACTGCGCGACGCCCTGCCCTTGCGTACCCCGCAAGACCTGGTGCGCGCCACGCTGCTGCAACACATCGAGGTGCCCCTGGCCTGGCAAGACTGGATGCAGGCCAACAGCCTGGACACCAGCGCCAGCCGCTTCGGGCCGGGCTTCAACCTCTACTCGCTCATCATCCGCGCAGCCGTTTCAGGCTTTGGCGTAGGCATCGTGCCCACCTGCCTGGTGGAAGACGAGCTGGCTGCAGGCACGCTGGTCGAGCCCCTGAAAGACCGCTTTGACAGCCCCCTGGGCTACTACCTGTGCGCACCCACGGCCCGCACCAACTTGTCGGTGTACCGACTGGTGGCCGGGTGGCTGGAGCATTGCTGCAACCATGCAGAAGGGGCGGCTGCGGCTGCGACTGCAGAGGCCGGGGCGGGCTGTATTTTTTGCGCGCCACAGCAGGGCGCGGGGGGAGCCCACACCGTCGCCACTGCCGCAGCCATTGCGGGTTGATGCAGCCAGTGCGATGGTGGATCGGCTTGCGCACATAGCCAGCCCCGGCTTTTGAGCGAGCAGCCCGCCTCACGAAAAACAGGGCTCTAGCGCTTATGGATAAAGCGTAAGAAGCTATCAATTAAATAGCAATCTTGTCTTACGGGTTCACAAAAGGATTGGTCCCGTTACGAGCCATACTGAAAAAGGCAGCGGCGCTGAACGCGCCATCTTCGTTCCACACCCCCTCAGACACCAGGGCGTTGGATTCGTCGAAGTAGTTCCAATTCCAGCCCCAGCCGCTGCCCGTGCTTTGGCCAATCGCAATCTCATCCAAGGCCTCGCCCGCTTCTAGGTAGATGGATTCTTCGTGGGCCTCTCGGGGCATCTGGTGATCGTTGGCCACGATGTAAGGACCTGTTCAAGATCTTTTGGGGGTCGCACAAGTAAGTGTCTTGCCGGGATGGGCTGATAGGCGCAGCGCGCGGCCCACATTCATCCAAGTTAGCCCGTGCTCTTGGCGAGCGGTGCAACGTCACAGAATTTTTTTGGTATACCATCCTACAATTCTCAGAGGAGTTCTATCAAAATGACACTTACTCCCTCAAAAAACAAAGCAAAAACAAGCACAGCCCCGCCCGTAAATACCGTCGGTTCGCTCCCAGGTATGGCGGTGGAGCGCACGCACCCTACGCTTCGGCAATTGGCGGTGGAAAAACTCAAACACACCATCGTGGAAGGTCATCTACCACCTGGCTCCCGACTCGTAGAACGCAAGCTCTGCGAACTTTTGGACGTGAGCAGAAGCATCGTTCGAGAGACCTTGGGCCAGTTAGAGGCCGAGGGATGGATTACCAAAGAGCCCTACAAAGGACCCACGGTCGCGGTGATCGACGAAGACAGCATTCGCCAGATATTTGAAATGCGTGCAGCCGTTGAAGGGTACGTGGCTGCACTGTGCGCAGAGCGAGCCACCCCCGCGCAAATCGAGGAACTCGAAGCGAGCATCAATGCAATGGATGAGGCCCAAGCCTCGGGCAATGCCGAAGCCCAAATTGAGGCCATAGAGGACTTCTACGAAGTGCTGCTGGAAGCGGCTGGCAACGCACTGATGGCGAGCTATCTGGCATCACAAAGAAGCCGCCTTGCACGACTGCGCAGACTCTCGCTTTCTCACGCTTCTCGAGCCTGCGCAAGTGTCGAGGAAAAACGCGGCATCCTGCTCGCAATCCGCAATCGCGATCCCAAGAGGGCCAAATCTCTTGCCGAGCAGCATGTTTGGAATTCATCGGAAAGCCTGCTTGCGGTGCTACGCAAAGATAATTAGGGCTTTTTATATTTAAAAATGGAAAGACCTATGAAAATCAATATATATCCACCATCAATGCGAACATAGATTTTTTAATAAAATCATTTTTAGAAAATTTCCGTTAATAAATCAACCACCCCATCCCATTTATGCCAAACCCCATTCAAGACACTGCTTGGCTATGGGTTCCGATAACCATATTTGCAGCATTCGCTCAAACGATACGCAACACAGCACAGCGCAGTCTTACTCAAGAACTGGGCACTCTGTCTGCAACGCTGGTACGTTTCCTCTACGGCCTACCATTTGCCTTGCTGTGGTTGGTCCTGCTATACCAAATACCAACGCAATCACCTGCAATACCTTCTCTCACATTGCATTACCTTGGCTGGATTGCATTGGGTGCTTTTTTTCAATTGGCGGGGACTGTGGCCTTGCTGATGGCGATGAAGGAGCGAAACTTTGCCATCGCCGTGACGTTGACAAAGACAGAGGTCTTGCAATTGGCCTTGTTCGCGTCTGTCTTCCTTCAGGAACTGCCTACGCCGCTGGCGTTGGCCGCAATGGTCGTGGCAACGGTTGGCCTGCTGCTGTTAACCCTACCTCCACGCGACCAGTTGTTCTCACCATCCGCCTGGATGAACCGATCGGCACTTTACGGCCTGGCCTGCGGCTCCTGCTTTGCTGTGGCCACAGTCGGCTTTCGTGGAGGCTCATTGGCACTGGGTGCTGAAACGGCTTGGTTGTCTGGAGCCTGGGGCGTGCTCATCGCACAGACGATGCAAACCATTGGCCTGGGACTTTGGATTCAGCTGCGCACAGCCCGAGGGCTGGCACCAGTTTTTCGTGCTTGGCGCATTTCCGTTCTGGCAGGCTGCATGGGGGCGGCCGCATCAATTGCTTGGTTTACGGCATACGCCATGCAAGGAGCCGCGCCCGTTCGCACATTGGGGATGATTGAAATCGTATTCAGCTACCTGGTTTCGCGCCGACTGCTCAGCGAAAACTTCAGCCGCGTTGAGATGCTAGGCATGGGCCTGATGCTGTTAGGCCTTGTAGTGACTTGTTTGCAGGTTTAACCAAGCTACCGAAATACTTTCCTGGATGTGAAACCCAGCGGCTGGCCAAGTTGCGACACCGCACGAGTTCGACGCCGCCATCCAGTACGGCTACGGCAACTGGCCCAGCGCCAATGCGCGCTACCTGATTGGCAAGGAGACCTGCATCGTCTGCAGCCATGGCGGGTTGACTAGGCCAGTGCGATGGCGACGCTAGGCATCGCGTGAACAGTCTTTAATAAAAAATGCTTCTAGCGCTTATAGGTAAAGCGCAAGAAGCTATCAATTAAATAGCAATCACCTCTTGCGTCCACCAGCCACAAGAGGCCTCACTTGGCTCGGCATTGAGAAGAAGTGTGCGACACCAAGGAGTAATCGAACTCCGCATCGATGGAGATGCACGCCGCCGCCGGTAATGAGGGTGCAAACCACGCCACCACTTCGGCACCGTTTTCAGCATCGTGAAAGAAACGGTCGACCTTGGACCATTCCACCTTGAAGCTCTCGCTGTCTCTGCAAAACATTCGGGTACTGGTGTAGCTCTTGCCGGAAACGACGTAGCTGTATTCCACCACTGGGAACTGGCCAGTGAACTGCCGAGTGCCTCTACCTACTTGCACTGGGCGGCTGTCAATTTTGAGGAACCGCACCGGTGTGCTCAGGTAGGCGCATGGGGTAACCGGAGGGCTAAAAAAGACAGGGGCAAGGGATGCTCCGAGGATCGCGACCAAGGCGATTCCGAGGGGGATGGCAAGGATGCGGCGATTCATCTTTGAGGCCTACCGAGGCTGTAAAAATCCAACTGAACATTGCCCCCGACAGCACATGCAGCCTATAACTTTTGCGGTCATACGGGGAACGCAGCCTTTGACGAGGGGAAGAGAAAACCGATTTACCGGAAAGTCTTTAGACCACCCCAGCCAGCAGGACTACTCGCTCTTGGGACCGCATAGCAAAAGGCAAGGCATGACTCCAGTCATGCTTGTGAACCTTACAGGGTCGAAAAAATCACTGCACTTGCACTTCTCTCGGTAATTTCATTTTTTTGTCGAGCCACTGAAGTGAATATATGGCATGGCGCGGTGCATGACTGCTAACAAGGAATTCCAACGTCGTGACGGAGTGAGAAAAACTTAATTTAAAAATCTTATTCGGCAACTCGGGGTATTTTTGCTCCACATCCGAATCTGCGAACCAAGGATTATAGTGATAAAAAGCATCCACCAATCCCGGATCCATATTTTTTAGTGTATGTCGTATAGGAGGAACACCTATCTCATTACGGAGATGAAAAATAAAGCTGTCTAGCGCAAAAAGGCACCCCGAATCAAAATCAACACCAAAGGAGTTATAACGATTATCCGCACTCCCGTGATTCTCTATTTCTTTGATAAATTCATCGGGCGACAATTCTCGAAACGACTTAGATACTTCAGGATTAATATGGATTGCCGGATGACATTTCGTGCTTATTGAGGGAAATTTTTTTCCTGACTTTTTGACTGCCTGAAAAAGTTTCTCAAGCGGATGCCCTCCATATTCTTTTACCGAAATTCCTCTCATCAACAAGTATGCCTTCAAGTACTTTTCCAATGCTTGAGAAGCCGCCCAAAAAAATGCTCGATGCATACCTTTTTGGGCGAGAAGCCTTGCAGTAAAGTAATCCTCATCGCCTGACTCAACAAAAGACTCACATATAACTTTAACTATATTTTTCTCAATACTCCCTTGAATTTCCTCAGAGAAAATTTCAAAATTCTGAATGTCTTTTTGACAGTCAAAACTGTACATGAAGTCCAAGCTTGATTTATTCATAAATCTCCTTTAATTTCAAACGTACGTCAGGTAACACGCTTCAGGTCTTGCCTTTTGCTCCCCTTTTCCAAGCCACACTTGCCTTCAGGTATAAAAATAGACGCTGGCAGCTACCTGTACGCCAAAGGTAATCAGGCCCGCGATGGCGGGCCTGATTAGCTGGTTAGGAATAAGGCTAGCCTTTGCGTACTACGCAAACAACCCCTTGTACTGATCCCGCAGCAGATTCTTCTGCACCTTCCCCATCGTGTTGCGCGGCAATTCCGCCACCACAAAGCACTTCTTCGGAATCTTGAAGTTGGCCAGCTGCGACTTGAGCTGGGCCACGATGGCATCGGCATCCAGCTTGGCGCCGGACTTGGCAATGACCACGGCCACGCCTACTTCGCCAAAGTCGGGGTGCGGCACGCCGACCAGGGCGCTTTCGGCTACGCCGGGAATGTCGTTGATGCAGCCCTCGATCTCTGCGGGGTAGACGTTGTAGCCGCCGCTGATGATGAGGTCTTTGCTGCGGCCCACGATGTGGACGTAGCCGCGTTCATCGACCTTGCCTACGTCGCCAGTCTTGAAGTAGCCGTCTTTGGTGAACTCTTCGGCGGTCTTCTCGGGCATGCGCCAGTAGCCCTTGAACACGTTGGGGCCCTTGACCTGGATGCCGCCGATCTCGCCCACGGGCAGGGCCTTGCCGTCGTCGCCCTGCACGCGCAGGTTCACGCCCGGCAGGGGGAAGCCGACGGTGCCGCCACGGCGTTCGTCCTGGCCCTTGTAGCGCTTGTCGGCGGCGTAGGGGTTGCTGGTGAGCATGATGGTTTCGCTCATGCCGTAGCGCTCCAGAATGGTGTGACCGGTGCGTTGCTGCCAGTCTTTGAAGGTTTCGATGAGCAGCGGTGCAGAGCCTGCGATGAACAGGCGCATGTTCTTCACGGCCTGTTTGTTCAAGCCTGCCTCGGCCAGCATGCGCACGTACAGCGTGGGCACGCCCATGAAGACGGTGGCGCGGGGCATGGCGGCGATGACGGCCTTGGGGTCGAACTTGGCCATCCAGATCATCTTGCTGCCGTTGATGAGCGCGCCGTGGATGGCGACGAACAGGCCGTGGACGTGGAAGATGGGCAAGGCGTGGATGAGCACATCGCCCTTCTTCCACCCCCAGTAATCTTTCAGCATGACCGCGTTGCTGAGCATGTTGCCGTGCGTGAGCATGGCGCCCTTGCTGCGGCCGGTGGTGCCGCTGGTGTAGAGGATGGCGGCCAGGTCGTCTGCGCTGCGGGCCACGGTCTGGTGTTCATCGCCGTGGTGCGCGGCGCGATCGAGCAGGCTGCCGGTGCGGTCGTCGCCCAGGGTGAACACATGCTGCGTGCCCAGGGTGAAGGCGATTTTGCTGACCCAGCCAAAGTTGCCGGGGCTGCACACCACCACGGCAGGCTCGGCGTTGCCGATGAAGTATTCGATCTCGGCGCTTTGGTAGGCGGTGTTGAGCGGCAAAAAGACGTAGCCCGCGCGCAGCGTGGCCAGGTACAGCGCCATGGCTTCGACGGATTTTTCGACCTGCACGGCCACGCGGCTGCCTTCGGGCAGCTTGAGCGAGGCGAGCAGGTTGGCGATGCGGGCGCTGGCGCGGTCCAGGTCGCGCCAGGTGTAGAACAGCGGGGCGCCGTCTGCTGCCGTGGTTTCGACGGCGGTGCTGTCCAGGTCAGACGGGAAGGCGGCGCGCAAGGCGCTGAAGAGGTTGTGTTGGCTCATGGCAATTCAGGAGTAACGGAGGTGAGCGGTTGAGGAAATGGTGAGCGTTGAAGAAGCGCGTTATGGATCTGGCACGAACTGGGTCGAGCCAACCAAGCTGAGTCCTTCGGCAGGCTCAGGACAGGCCTGTGCATGTGTCGCGCAAGGTTTCGACAAGCTCAACCCGAACGGGTATTTCAAGTTCACAAGGGCACTCTCAATCAAACTGGGGCGGCCGCTTTTCTAGAAAGGCGGTGATGCCTTCGCGGTGCTCAGGGCTGTCGGCGTAGGCGTAGGGGTCTTGCGGGCCGTTTACTATCATTTCAATAGCTGCTTGCGCTTTACCATCCTGCGCTAGCGGCATTTTTAATGCCCTAAGCACCTGCTTGTTCATGCGCGCGGCACCGGGGGCCAGGGCTGCGATGCGGCTGGCGCTGCCCAGGGCTTCGGTGGCGACCATGTCGTCGGCCACCACACGGCTCAAAAAGCCGCGTGCCTGCATGTCTGCAGAGTTGAAGGTGGCGGCCTCCAGCAGCATCTGGCGGGCCGTGACATCGCCCACAGCGCCTGCCACCAACTGCGCCTCGCGCGGGGCCATGGGAAAGCCGAGCTTGGCAATGGGCGCGCCAAAGCGGGCCGATGCACCTGCCACGCGCACATCGCAGCAGCTGGCTATCTCTACCCCCGCGCCCATGCAGGCGCCGCTGATGCTGGCCACGATGGGCACATCGCACTGGAGCATGACATTCAGCCCGCCCCACACGTCGTTTTCATGAAAGTCGCGCAGTGCTGCGGCATCGAAGCGAAAGCCGGGGTATTCCGAAATATCGCCCCCCGCACAAAACGCCCCGCCCTCGCCCGCAATCACCACGCAGCGCGCATCGGCACGGCGCTGCACATCTTCAAACACCGCACGCAGTTGCCGCCACATCGGCCGCGACATGGCGTTCAGCCGCCCGGGGTGGCGCAGCGTGACATGCACCACACCGCACTCATCGACTCCCATCAATACTTCACCCGACATCTTGGCAACCCATCCACTTGTGCAAGCTACTCATATCCATGTGCATTCAAAAATACCCATCCGTGCACGTTAAGCCGTTCGACGCACTGTGCCCGGCTTCGACAAGCTCAGCCCGAACGGTTGGGGCTCGGATGAACTGAACGGCGAATCCGTATCAGCCCTCAAAGCCCGCGCAGCGCCATCGCCAAGGCCACCGTGGAGCTGGCTTCGCCAGGCCACGGGTGGCGTCCCCCTTCAGGGGGAAGGCGCGAAGCGCCTCAGGGGGTTAGTCAAGTTTTGCGCCAGAGGCCTTGACCACCTCCGCCCAGCGCTTGACCTCGCTGCTCACGAACGCGCCAAACTGCTGCTGCGTCATGCCACCGTAGTCGGCGCCGTTGGCGGCCCAGATGGTTTTGAGTTCATCGAACGTGCCCAGGCGCTTGGCCTCGTCCACGATGCGCGCTTGCACATCGGCAGGCGTGCCCTTGGGGGCCCACAGGCCGTACCAGGTGGTGACGGTGTAGTCGGGCAGGCCCACTTCGGCGGCGCAGGGCACATCGGGAAACGCCGGGTTGCGCTTGGCACCCGACACCATCAGCGCCTTGATGCGCCCGCCCTTGATGTGCGCGGCCGATGAGCCCAGGCCGTCAAACATCATGTCCACATTGCCGCCAATCAGGTCTTGCAACGCCGGGCCTGCGCCACGGTAGGGAATGTGCGTGATGAAGGTGCCTGTTTGCTGCTTGAACAACTCGCCCGCCAGGTGGTGCGATGTGCCCGCACCGGCCGAGCCGTAGTTGAGCTTGGCGGGGTTCTTCTTGACGTGGTCGAGGAACTGCTTGAAGTTGGCCGATGGCGTCTTGGGGTTCACCACCAGCACCTGGGGCACGCGCGCCAGCAAGGCCAGCGGGATGAAGTCTTTCTCGATGTCGTAATCGAGCTTGGGGTACATGGCGGGGGCGATGGAGTGGTGCACGCCGCCCATGAACAGCGTGTAGCCATCGGCCGCCGCACGCGCTGCAAAGCTGGCCCCCACGGTGCCGCCCGCGCCGCCCCGGTTGTCAATCACCAGCATCTTGCCGGTGGCTTTGGAAAACTGCGCCGCCAGCGGCCTAGCAAAGGCGTCGGTGCCGCCCCCGGCTGGAAAGGGCACCACCAGGTTGACCGGCTTGGAGGGCCAGGCCGATGCCTGTGCCCACAGGCTGCCCGTGCCCAGCAAACCCAGGCCCGTGCCAGCGGCTGCGCGCAGCAGTTGGCGCCGCTGCTGGTGCTGGTGCTGGTGCTGGCGCTGCAGGTTGTTGTCTCGCGTCATTCCTCTTCTCCTGTCGTCGTTATAAAAATAGGAAGGTCCGTCCCTTGCCATCCGCCGCAGCAAGCCCCGGCGGAGCGGCAATCAGTTGCGGCAAAGGCTGTCGATGTCTCCCGACACTGGCACTTTGCCCTGCGCAAGCAAGCTGCGGTGCTTGTCTATGCGCTTCAAGTCGTACAGGTAATTCACCATCAAACCATACGATTGCTTCAGTCCCTTGGCAGAGGGGTCGCCCGCCCAGTTCAGGCGCTCCACGCGGGCCCCGTTGCCCAGGTGAAAGCGCGCCACGGCGTCCACCGGCTTGCCCTCTTGCATCTCGCGGCCCAGATAGTACGCCGCGCACTCCAGCAGCATCTGGCGCACGGGGGATTTGGCATCGAGCTCCAGCGGCTTGTCCAGCGCTGCCAGCAAGTGCGTGGTCTGTGGCGGCTCAAACCCCACCGCACGGCCCAGCTCGCTGCAGCGCTTGTCGTCCAGGCGCTCGAGCATGGCGCCCGCATGCTTGGAAAGCCATGCGCGGAAACCCGGTATGGGCGACAGCGTGGCAAAGGTGCGCAGCCGTGGAAACTCCTGCGTCAGCGTCTCCACCACATGCTTGATGAGCGAGTCGCCAAAGCTCACCCCGCGCAGCCCCGTTTGCGTGTTGCTGATGGAGTAAAAAATGGCCGTGGTGGCCTTGGCCAGGTCGGCCGGGGCGGCGGCCTCGTCCAGCAGCGGCGTGATGCTGGACGAGATTTTGTCCACCAGCGCCACCTCCACAAAAATCAGCGGCTCGTTGGGCAGGCGGGGGTGGAAGAAACCGTAGCAGCGGCGGTCGCTGTCCAGGCGGTTTTTCAGATCGGCCCAGCTGCGAATGTCGTGCACTGCCTCGTACTTGATGAGCTTTTCAATCAGCGAAGCGGGCGAATCCCAGGACAGACGGCGCAGCTCCAAAAACGCCACGTCAAACCAGGTCGAGAACAGGTGCTCCAGCTCGGCATCGAGTGCCAGCAGGCGCTTGTCGCTTTTGAGCAGCGGCAGCAGCTCAGCGCGCATGTCCACCAAAAAGCGCATGCCTTCGGGGAACACCGCAAACCGCTGCAGCAGCCGGGTGCGCGGCGACACCAGCGCGCGGCGCAGCGAGATCTCGGCTTGCCCTTCTTCGGCCGTGCCAGCGGCCGCCTCGTAGCGCTGGCGGGCCGATTTGAACTGCGTGGCATCGGGCGCAAACTGCTCACACAGCAGCAGCCACATGTCGCGGCGCTCCTCGGCCTCGGCCGTGGCATACCACTCGGCCACGGCCTGGGCACGGCGGCCGCCTTCGAGCTCGCTCACCTGCGGGGCCACCACTTCCTGCAAGTCGGTGTGCAAGCGGCGCAGCGCACGGGGCGACAAGGCCTCTTGCCCCCGCCGCAGCGTGGCCTGCAGCCGCTCGTGGGTGGAGCGCGGCACCGCCACCTTGGCCACCACGTCGGTCACGCCGGATTTGTCGGACTTGTCGGTGGCAGTGCGGGCCTGCTTTTCAGGGCCTTTGCCGCCCTCTTTGGCTGCAGCAGGGGCGGCAGCGCGCAGACGGGAGACACTGCGGGAGATCCATTCGGCGGTGCTGTTCATGGTGTCAACCTCGATTGCTGGTTACGGGCCACATCGCGCAGCGCATCGCGCTGGCGCAACAAATGGGAGCGCATGGCGTCTTCGGCAGCGGCACTGTTGCCCGCCTTGAGGGCGGCAAACACGGCCAGGTGCTCGGACAGGCTTTGTTGCAGGCGGCCTGGCGCATGCAACTGCTGCAGACGGGCCAGACGCAAAATCTTGCGCAAATCACCAATCACCTGCGCCAGCCAGCGGTTGTCCGCCAGGGTGATGAAGGCCTCATGGATGGCGTGATTGGTGACGTAGTAGTCGGTGATGCGGCCTTCGCTGGCGCACTGCTGCAGGCGCTGGTGCAAGGTATCGAGCGCCGCCACATCGGCACTGCTGGCCTTTTGCGTGGCCTCGTGGGCAGCTCGCCCTTCCAGCAAGGCGATCACGGGGAAGATTTCGTCCAGGTCGCGCTCGGTGACCTCGGCCACAAAACAGCCCCGGCGCGGCTCATGGCGCAGCAGCCCCTCGGCCACCAGCACCTTCAGCGCCTCGCGCAGCGGCGTGCGCGAAATCTCCAGCCGCTCGCACAGCGCAGCCTCGTCCAGAAAGCTGCCTGGCGGCAGTGCACCACCAAAAATCTGCTCGCGCAGCCGCGAGGCGACTTCATCGTGCAGTGAATTGGGAACCGGGCGCATGGTGTGAAACCGCTCCTGAAAATGTGCAAAACCGCCGAGTCTGCGGAGTGCTATCGCAGCCTGGACCATCGCCCTTTTCGCTGCTTACCACTCGCTGCTTTGCAAGCTTTTATCGCGTTGCATGTGACTGTAATTTCTCATAATTACGCAAAATAACAAGGGGGAAACCCTGAGTTTTGGGGGTTGAGGATGCACAAAATTTAAGGGGTGCGGCCTGGGGGCAACACCTGGGTAGCTGGGTTGGGCTGAGTGGCAGGCACTGCTGTGACCCAACGGGAGCGGTGGAATTTGATCCAAAACAGCGTCCAGCGCCTCTGTAATAAGCGTCAGCAGCTATGAAATAAATAGCAAACCGCAGAGCGCACTGTGGCTGGCGATGCACAAGGGGCAAGAGCCATGCACCGTGCAGTGAGATACGGCAACGACCGTGGGGGCCAGCGCTAGACAGCTTGGCGGCCCGAGCCGACAGCGGGCCCCATCTGCCAAGCAGCCATTCATTCAAAACAGATGGGGCTGCACCCGAAGCGCACAGTCGGCGGGCCCGGCTCCACCTATGGGCACGCTATAGTTTGCTGCAGAGTTAGACCTAGCAGAACACACTACTGTGGCACATCAAACCTCCCCAATGCGATGGCTGCACCTCGGTGCAGCCATGCTTGCCGGCATCGCGATCTACCAGCTTTTTGTCGTTGTTCTCAACGGCTACCTTGCTGCAATTGCAGTGCCAAGACAGTACTTCATGTGGTTCGGCAGGCAACGACAGGAACTTGCCCTTGCCATCATTCAGCTTGCAAGTGCGATTCCAGTCTTCCTGCTCGTGACCGGCTGCGTTCTAGCTGTGTGCCGCTCACTCAGAAGCCGGAGCATGACGTTTCTGGCTGCCATTCTTGTAGGTATGCTCCTCAGTCACCTTTACTGGGCTGTGAGCTTTCTGGCTTTTCTCCCCGCGGGCCTTTCGCCAGAAGTTGAGCCGTATTCAATGTCGGTCCGCTTGCAACAGTTGTTCGTTGTTCCGTGGTGGTCGCTACCTACAGTACTCGCACCGTGGCTCGGGTTCGGGTTCTCGTCGTGGCTCCTGCGGCAGCGCGATGAGGGCTAATCCCTCGTTGACGATGTAATCGTCAGCACCAGGCGGCAGACTGCCAGCACGACGGTTTTGCCCAAGCGCTGGTAAAGCCCGCTTGCATTTGCACTTGCCAGCCCTTGCGGCTCAGGGTATCGATGGGGAAAGCAGCCGCAAAGACCGCGCCGACGGCGCCAGGATGCCTGGACCGTTCGGCTGCGGATGGGCCGATCAGTGCCGCATGCAGGTCACTTGCGCCCTGCCACAGGCTGGCGCTGCGCCCACACCCACAGCGCCACGCCTGCGGCCACCATGGGCACGCACAGCCACTGGCCCATACTCATGCCCAGTGACAAGAGGCCCAAGAAGGCGTCGGGCTCGCGGAAATACTCGGCAATGAAGCGGAAGCTGCCATAGCCCACCAAGAAGGCGGCGGCCACTTGGCCCTGTTTGCGCTCGCGCCGGGCATACAGCCACAGCAGCACGAACAGAAGCAGCCCTTCCAGCAAGAATTGGTACACCTGCGAGGGGTGGCGGGGCTGCAGGGAGCCGCTGTGCGCAAACACCATGCCCCAGGGCAGGTCGGGGCTGGCAAAGCGGCCCCACAGCTCGCCGTTGATGAAGTTGCCAACCCGGCCTGCAGCCAGCCCTGTGGGCACGCAGGGTGCAACAAAGTCGGCCACCTGCAGCCAGGGGCGTTTGCGCGAATGGGCAAACCACAGCATGGCGGCAATCACCCCCAGCAGCCCGCCGTGAAAAGCCATGCCGCCCTGCCACACCGCAAAAATCTCCAGCGGGTGGGTAAGGTAGTAGCCAGGCTTGTAGAACAGGCAGTACCCCAGGCGCCCGCCAATGACGACACCAGCCACACCGAGGAAGAGGATGTCCTCCACATCCCGGCGCGTCCAGGCGCTGGGGCCAGTGATGGAGGCAAAGGGTTCGTGCCGCAGGCGGCGCGTGCCCAAGAACATGAACAGCCCAAACGCCACCAGGTAGGTGATGCCGTACCAATGGATGGCGAGGGGGCCCAACTGCAGGGCAACGGGGTCGATGTGGGGGTAAGTCAGCATGGTGGGCGGTATTGTGCCCGCAACCCATGACGGGCTTGGCGTGGAGCGAAAGGGCCTTGCGCGCCACAGCCTGGCGCGGCCCAGGGCAGCCCGTGGGTGGGTGGGATGCCAACTTTTGGCATAATTGATAAGCATTCCTATTTGCATTCACGTACGCCCATTTGCCCGTTCGTTACCGTGCAAGAGCTTTACCTAGACCACCACCCCTGGCTGCAAAGCCTGCTGCGCAAGCGCCTGGGCAACCGCGAGGACGCGGCCGATCTGGCGCACGACACCTTTGTGCGGGTGATGCGCTCCGAGCTGTCGCCCGCAGACCTGCGCGAGCCGCAGCGCTTTTTGGCGACGGTGGCGCGCGGGCTGGTGGCCGACCTGTTCAGGCGCCGCACGCTGGAGCAGGCTTACCTGGACTATCTGGCCGCCTTGCCCGAGGAACAAGCCCCCTCCCCCGAGGACCAGGCGCAAGCCCAGCAGGCCCTGCTGGAGGTAGACGCCCTGCTGCGCGCCCTGCCCACTAAGGTGCGGCAAGCGTTTTTGCTGGCGCAGCTGGAAGAGTTGCCCTATGCCGAAATCGCCCGGCGCCTGGGTGTCTCACACCGCACCGTGAGCAACTACCTGACGCGCGCCATGGAGCACTGCTGTCTGGCCCTGGCCTGAGCGGCCACCGCCCTGCCCGCCCGCATGAAGTCCACCGCCACCCGCACCCCCGCCGAGCGCCAGGCCTTGCACGAGGCCGCCCGCTGGCACACCCGCCTGCACGACGAAGCCGCCACGCCCGCAGACCAGCAGGCCTGGCAGCACTGGCACAGCGCCCACGCCAGCCATCAGCAAGCATGGCAAACGGTGCAAGCCGTTAGCCAGCGGCTGGCGCGCATTCCGGCCCCCGTGGCAATGCAGGCCCTGGCCCAGCCCCCGCTGGCACGGCGTGCGGCGCTGCGGGGCGTGGCGCTGGGCCTGGGCGGGTGTGCGGCAACGTGGCTGGCGTGGCAAGCCAGCCCCTGGCAGGCACTGGGCGCCACCTACCACACCGCCACGGGAGAGCGCCAGCAGCTGGACCTGCCCGATGGCTCTGAGCTGGCGCTGGACACCGCCACGGCGGTGGACGAGCAGTTTGACGCGCACGAGCGAAGGCTGCAGCTGCGCTCTGGCCGCATCCAGATCAGCACCCGGCCGGACCTGCACCAGCGCCCGTTCAGCGTGCAAACGCCGCAGGGCAGCGTGCTGGCGCTGGGCACGCGGTTCACCGTGCAGGTGCTGGACGCGGAACACACCCGCGTGGCGGTGCAAGAAAAATCGGTGCGCGTGCAGCCCACCCATGGCGAGACACGCTTGC
Source organism: Acidovorax sp. 106 (assembly GCF_003663825.1). Lineage (NCBI taxonomy): Bacteria > Pseudomonadati > Pseudomonadota > Betaproteobacteria > Burkholderiales > Comamonadaceae > Acidovorax > Acidovorax sp. 106. The sequence continues at coordinate 4,821,466 of NZ_RCCC01000001.1, forward strand.
TGGTGGCCGGACAGCAGCTGGATTTTTCTTCCACCGAGGCCCTGCCACCCCAAGCTGCCCACTTGGCGCAGGCCAGTTGGCGCAATGGCGGGCTGATCGCACTGGACATGCCCCTGGCCGAGCTGGTGCAGGAGCTGGCCCGCTACCGCCCCGGCTACCTGGGCTGCGCGCCCGAGGTGGCCCACCTCAAGGTGTCAGGCGCTTTTGCCCTGGACGACACCGACCAGGCGCTGGCCGCCCTGGCCGCCAGCTTTGCCGTGCAGGTGCACTACCGCACCCGGTACTGGGTGCGGGTAGAGGCGGCGTGAGCGGCTGGTGCCACTCGCCCACCACACACCAGCACGCTCCGCACCAAATTTGCTATTAATAACATAGCTTTCAGCGCCTGATATATAAGCGCTGGCGGCCTAAAACACCCATGATCTATGGAGCGATCCGCCTGACTTTTTGCCTTTAATTTGTAACAACCTTTGCATGATCGGAGCCTCTCGTTCGGCATACCAGTGAAGCGAACTTTTTCCATCCAACCGAACCGAGGAATCTCCATGTCCCGCACCCGAATGAACGGCGGCCACGCCGCCCACCCCCACTTTGCCCTGCACCCCATGGCCCGGGCGGCCCGCATTGCGGCGCTGAGCGCGGCCGCGCTGCTCACGCCCCTGGCCTACGCGCAGGGCACTGCAGCCCCAGCAGAAGCCACGGGCGCACCGGCCGCTGCCAAGTCCTTTGCGATTGAAGCAGGCCCGCTGGCCCAGGTGCTGGCGCAGTACGCCCACGCTGCAGGCGTGACCCTGGCCTTCGATGCCGCGCAGCTGGGCGGTGCCCGCTCAGGCGGGCTGCAAGGCAGCTATGGCGTGGACGCAGGCTTTGCCAAGGCGCTGGAAGGCACCGGCTGGCGCGCCGTGCGCGAGGGCAACGGTGCCTACGCGTTGCGCAGCACAGGGGCCGCCGTGCAAAAAACAGCGCTGGCAGAAGTGCTGGTGTCGGAAGAGGCAGAGGCCATTGGCGGCCTGCAAAAGACCTACTCGGGCGGCCAATTTGCGCGCGGGGGCGACCTGGGCATTTTGGGCAAGACGGATTTGATGAACGTGCCCTTCAGCACCACCAACTACACGGCCGAGCTGATCGAAAACCAGCAAGGCCTGACGGTGTCGGACGTGGTGATGAGCGACGCCTCGGTGCGCACGCTGCAGGCCCGGGGAGGCTATGGCGATGACTTTCAGATCCGCGGCTTTGCGGTATCGCCCCGCGACACCAGCATGAACGGTCTGTTTGGCCTGACGCCCTCCACCCGCATCCCGCTGGAGATGATCGAGCGCGTGGAAGTGCTCAAGGGCCCCGGCTCGCTCACCAACGGCGTCGGTCCCAATGGCAGCGTGGGCGGCAGCATCAACGTGGTGACCAAGCGCGCCAGCGATGTGCCGCTGACGCGACTGACCACCACCTACATGGGCAAGGCCCAGCTGGGCACCCACCTGGACGTGGGCCGCCGCTTTGGCGAAGACAACCAGTGGGGCGTGCGCGCCAACGGGGTATGGCGCAATGGCGAAGGCAACATCGACGGCGGCCGCCAGCGTGTGGGGCTGGCGGCATTGGGGCTGGACTACGCCGGGGCGGGCCTGCGCTGGTCGATGGACGCGCTGACCAGCAGCGGCAAGACGACCGAATTCCGTGCGCAAAGCGCCTTCCTGGCGGGCATCACCCAGGTGCCTGCGGTGCCTGACAACCGCACCACGCTGTACCCCGGCACCGAGCTGACAGACAAGGCCAAGACCGTGATCTCGCGCCTGGAATACGACATCAACGACCGCACCACGGCCTATGGCGCCGTGGGCTACAGCGACGTGACGAGCAACCAGAACTTCCCCACCGCCACGCGTCGCATCGATGCGCTGGGCAACTTCACCGTGGCCAATGGCTACTACGACGAATACAACAAAACCACTTCGGCCGATGTGGGCCTGCGCACGCGCTTTCAAACGGGCGATGTGGGCCACACGCTGGTGGTGTCGGCCAACACCATGGCGCGCGAAAGCGGGTACTTTTACCGCCTGACCTCCGCCACGGTGGCCTCCAACATCTACCGCCCCGCCCCGCTGCCGGCCATTGACTTCGCACGCGGCGCGCCCAGCAAAACGGCCGACCTGGCGCAGTCCAGCCTGGCCGTGGCCGACACCCTGGCGTTCTTTAACAACCGTTTTTTGGCCACGTTGGGCGTGCGCGACCAGACCATCCACCAAAAGAGCGTGAACGGCTCCACCCCCTACAAGGCCAGCACCGTGACGCCGCTGGTGGGGCTGGTGCTTAAGCCGCAAAAGAACATCTCGGTGTATGGCAACTACACGGCGGGCCTGGCTGCTGGCGGCATTGCGGGCGCCAGCACCGCCAACCGGGGCGAGGTGTTTGCACCGCAAAAAACCAAGCAATACGAAGTGGGCGTGAAGGCCGACTGGGGCAGCCTGACCACCCAGGCGGCCCTGTACCAGATCACCAAGCCCAATGCGTTGACCGACCCCATCACCAACCTCTACAGCTACGGCGGCGAACAGCGCAACCGGGGCCTGGAGCTGACGGCGTATGGCGAAATCCAGCGCGGTCTGAGGGCCATGGCCAGTGCCTCATTCAACGATGCCAAGATGTCTAAAACCCAGGGCGGCGTGAACCAAGGCAAGGATGCCACCGGCGTGCCCGACCACACCTTCAACCTGGGCCTGGACTGGGACACCCCCTGGGTGCAGGGCCTGAGCCTGAACGGCCGGGTGATCAACACCTCGTCCATGTACTACGACGCGGCCAACACCTTGCGCATGCCCGCCTGGACGCGCCTGGACATTGGCGCGCGCTACGCCACCAAGCTGGCAGGCAAAGCCGTGGTGTTCCGTGCCAACCTGGAAAACGTGGCCGACAAGGCCTATTGGGTGACGGCCTCGGGCTACGTCACGGTGGGCGCGCCGCGCACGCTGATGCTGTCGGCCGCCATCGACTTCTAAGCCCGTAAAAAGAGGCACCGCAAAGTCCCTTCGCCCATCCCACTGGACGGCGAAGGGGGTGTCCAACGCAAGCGCAAATGATGACGGTTCGCATGCAAAGTGACATACGGGGTTATGACCCAGAACCCGTGCCGGGGGCGCGATACTCCTCGCCTCAGAAGAACGGAATGCACCATGCAGGGAAACCCACAAGTCATCGAATATTTCAAAAACCTGCTGCGCGGCGAGCTGGCGGCGCGCGATCAGTATTTCATCCACTCTCGCATTTACGAAGACCAGGGACTGGTGAAGATGTACACCCGCCTGGACCATGAAATGCAAGAAGAAACCCAGCACGCCGATGCGCTGCTGCGCCGCATCCTCTTTTTGGGCGGCATGCCTGACATGCGGCCCCACCCGTTCACGCACGGCACCACGGTGGTGGAGATGCTGCAAAAGGACCTGACCGTGGAATACGAAGTGCGCGATGCCCTGCAAAAAGGCATGGAGCTGTGCGAAAGCGTGCGCGACTACGTGAGCCGCGACCTGCTGCTGGCCCAGCTGCGCGATACCGAAGAAGACCACGCCTACTGGCTGGAAAAGCAACTGGGCCTGATCGAGAAAATGGGCTTGCCGAACTATCTGCAAAGCCAGTCACGGCCAGCGGCCTGAACAGCACGGGGCGAGACCCAATGCAGGACCCTGCGGGCAAAAAAATGAGCCCAACAGGCCTCCAGCGCAAGTAAATCATGCGCTAGCAGCTATCAAAAATATAGCAATTCAATGTAAAAAGCCGCCAAACAGCAATGCTTGGCGGTTTTTTTGCCCTGCCCCACTGAAGGCTGCGGCCCCGACAGCGCGGGGTGCCGTAGTACAGCAGCGGGGCGTCGCGTGAACGGGGCGTCTTAGTCGTCGAGCAACGACAGATCGCGCACAGCACCCTTGTCGGCCGACATGACCAGCTTGGCATAGGCCTTGAGCGCGGCAGACACCTTGCGAGGGCGGGGCTGCGCAGGCTTCCAGCCCAGCTTGTCCTGCTCCACACGCCGCGCTGCCAGCTCTTCGTCAGACACCAGCACGTTGATGCTGCGATTGGGAATATCGATGCGGATGCGGTCGCCATTGCGGACCAGGCCGATGGCGCCACCGGCTGCGGCTTCTGGAGAAGCGTGTCCGATGGACAAGCCCGAAGTACCGCCCGAGAAGCGGCCATCGGTCAGCAAAGCGCAGGCTTTGCCCAGGCCCTTGGACTTGATGTAGCTGGTGGGGTACAGCATTTCTTGCATGCCAGGGCCGCCCTTGGGGCCTTCGTAGCGCACGATGACCACGTCGCCCGCCTTGACCTTGTCGGCCAGGATGTTGGCCACGGCTTCGTCCTGCGACTCCACCACATGGGCCGGCCCTTCAAACACGAGCAGGCTGTCATCCACACCCGCTGTTTTGACAACGCAACCGTTCAGTGCGATGTTGCCGACCAGCACGGCCAAGCCGCCTTCTTTGCTGAAGGCATGCTCGATCGAGCGGATGCAGCCCTCAGAGCGGTCTGTGTCCAAGCTGGGCCAGCGTGCGGCTTGGCTGAATGCGACTTGCGTAGGAATGCCGCCGGGGCCGGCCATGTAGAAGGTCTTGACCGCGTCAGACGGGTTACGGGCAATGTCCCACTGGTCCAGCGCGTCTTTCATGGTCTTGCTGTGCACGGTAGCCAAGTCGGTGTGCAAGCGGCCAGCACGGTCCAGCTCGCCCAAAATACCCATGATGCCGCCCGCGCGGTGTACGTCTTCAATGTGGTACTTGTTGGTGTTGGGAGCGACCTTGCACAGCTGCGGCACGATCTTGGACATGCGGTCAATGTCGGCCATCGTGAAGTCGATTTCGGCCTCTTGCGCAATGGCGAGAATGTGCAGGATGGTGTTGGTGGAGCCGCCCATGGCGATATCCAATGCAATCGCATTCTCAAACGCCTTGAAGCCCATGGAGCGCGGCAGGATGCTGCTGTCATCTTCTTCGTAGTAGCGCTTGCACAGCTCTACCACCAGGTGACCGGCGCGCTTGAACAGTTGCTCGCGGTCGGCATGCGTAGCCACCACGGTGCCATTGCCAGGCAGGGACAAGCCCAGCGCTTCGGTCAGGCAGTTCATGGAGTTGGCGGTGAACATGCCAGAGCAGGAACCGCAGGTGGGGCACGCGGAGCGCTCCACTTCGGCCACATCCTCGTCGCTCACCTTGTCGTCCGCCGCCATCACCATGGCGTCGATCAGGTCGAGCTTCTTGAACTCGATCTTCTGGGTTGTGGGGTTGAGCAGCTTGACCTTGCCGGCTTCCATGGGGCCACCCGAGACGAACACCACAGGGATGTTCAACCGCATCGCGGCCATCAGCATGCCGGGGGTGATCTTGTCGCAGTTGGAGATGCACACCATGGCATCGGCACAGTGCGCGTTGACCATGTATTCCACCGAGTCGGCAATGATGTCGCGGCTGGGCAGCGAGTACAGCATGCCGTCATGGCCCATGGCAATGCCGTCGTCCACGGCGATGGTGTTGAACTCTTTGGCCACACCGCCTGCCGCCTCGATCTCTCGCGCCACCAGCTGGCCCAGGTCCTTGAGGTGAACGTGGCCGGGCACAAACTGGGTGAACGAGTTGACCACCGCAATGATCGGCTTGCTGAAGTCGTCGTCCTTCATGCCGGTGGCACGCCACAGCGAGCGGGCACCAGCCATGTTGCGACCAGCGGTGGAGGTTTTGGAGCGGTAAGCGGGCATCGTGATGTCGGTTGAAGTGTTTGTAGGAGGAAGCCAGGGCCAGAAGGCGGCGGGCGAATTATCCTCCAGCACAACCAACAGCACCGGCGGCAGGGGCGATCGCTAACCCTGAGCCTTTGGGTGTTTCAGGCGCAGGGGCTGAGCGCGCCAGCCCCTGCCCTTGTCGAATTACCTGGGCTTGCGCGGACGCATGCCCAGGGCTTCTTTGTTTTTATTGATGCGGTCTTTCTTGCGCTCGTCCATTTTTTCCATGGCTTTGCGCTTGGTGTAGCCTGTGGCATCGGCCCACCACCACCACGCCGCAGTAGCGCCGAAAGAACCCACAATCACCCACCAGGACCAGGTGGCTACGGGCCCGATCTCCAGATACTTGAGTAACAGCAGCAGCAGCGAAACGCCTAAAAGATACATAGCAAGCTCCCCCAAAAGATGCGATTTGCGTTCCTTGACCGAAGACAAATTTTGGTCAACCCACGTCACTACAATCGCGTTGAAAGAACTGTAACCCAACCACAGGAAAACCCACCATGAAACGTGCCCTGATCACCATCGCCATGACGCTTGCCGTTGCAGCCCCCGCCATGGCCGACCAAGCCCTGGCCACTTCCAAGAACTGCATGGCTTGTCATGCGGTCGACAAGAAGCTGGTGGGTCCTTCCTACAAAGATGTCGCCGCCAAGTACGCTGGTCAAAAAGACGCTGCAGACAAGTTGGCCGCCAAGATCATCAAGGGTGGCTCTGGCGTGTGGGGCCCCGTGCCCATGCCCGCCAACGCCCAAGTCAATGAAGCAGAGGCCAAGAAGCTGGCTGCCTGGGTTCTGACACAGAAGTAAGCCCTGTGGTCCTGCCGTGGGGCTTGCCCCACGCAGCAAAAAGCCGCACACCATCAAGGTTGTGCGGCTTTTTGCTTTGCAGGCCGTGTGCTTTTGGCCAGCGCCCGTTTACTCCGTCGCGCCTGGCCCGCCAACCAAGCGCTGCTCCAGTTGTCCCACATAAGCCGCAGTGGTGTTGTCCGACTCTTGCGCACGCGCGGCCAAGCGGGTTTCCAGGCTGTCGAGCCGTGCCATCACAGTGGTGTGCCCTTGTGAGTGCTGGTTTTCTAAAAACGCACGCAACTCGGTAAACCGAGAGGCTTCCGCCTTGTCAGCCAGTTCACGCTGCGCCTGCATCTCTTTGGTGTGGCGGCGGGTCTCCAGCAATACCGAGCCCTGAAGCGATAGGACGTACGCCACCAGCAGCACACCCAGCAACGAGGTCAGCCCCAGCATGAGCAAGCCCAGCGGGGCATCGAAAGTGGTCAACCCCACAGACACGGCAGAAACGACCGAGAGAGCCTCCCAGTTGAGCGCTGCCAGACTGGTAATGGCCACGATGATGAAGAGCAGCACGGTAGAAAGCATTTTCACGGTAAGTCCTTTCAATGCGAGAAGTGTGCCTGCCGCCCCCCCCCCCGCGGGTATGACAGGCCATGGCGCATGGTTGCACGCCGCCCGGCACAGAGAGCCAAAACACTTTCACATGATTTTTGCCAATGCGAAGACTTGGTTTGCGCGGATGACTCCACGCTGGCGGGCGGGCTTGATCGGGGCATCCTACCGTGCCTGCGGGCTGGTCTTGGCAAAGCAATGTATCTGCCAAGGGCATAAAAAAAGCGCCTGATGCTCAGGCGCTTTTTAAAGGGTGTGACCCCGCGGTCAGTTGGTCTGCAACAGTTGGTCCAGGATGGCGGGATGCTGTGGCCACAGGTGTCCACAAACCCTGCGAGCGCTGCGCGCTGGCGCGGCATAGACGGAGCCCTCTGGATCAGCTGGGCTTGACTTCGATTACCGGCGGTAAGTGATCGGCCCGAGTTTTGTGGTCACGTCACATCGCTGCGCGATATGAGTGCCCCAAGCTCCGCAAGCGCTGCGCGCTGGCGCCGTTGTACGGCGCCTCCTGGATCAATTGGCCTTGGCCAATTGATCCAGAATTGCGGGGTTTTCCAGCGTGCTGGTGTCCTGCGTGATCGCCTCGCCCTTGGCAATGCTGCGCAGCAGGCGGCGCATGATCTTGCCGCTGCGGGTCTTGGGCAGGTTGTCGCCGAAACGGATGTCCTTGGGCTTGGCGATGGGACCAATCTCCTTGGCCACCCAGTTGCGCAGTTCGTTGGCGATCTGCTTGGCCTCTTCGCCCGTAGGGCGCGAGCGCTTGAGCACCACAAACGCGCAGATGGCCTCGCCGGTCACGTCGTCGGGACGGCCCACCACGGCGGCTTCGGCCACCAGGTCGGTCTTGGACACCAAGGCCGATTCGATCTCCATCGTGCCCATGCGGTGGCCCGACACGTTCAGCACGTCGTCGATGCGGCCGGTGATGCGGAAGTAGCCGCGGTCCGCACTGCGCACCGCGCCATCACCCGCCAGATAGTAGCCCTTGAGTTCTTCGGGGAAGTAGCTCTTTTTGAAGCGCTCGGGGTCGTTCCAGATCGTGCGGATCATGCTGGGCCAGGGGCGCTTGATTACCAAAATACCGCCCGTCCCATTGGGAATGTCGTTCCCCATTTCGTCCACGATGGCGGCGGTGATGCCCGGCAGAGGCAACGTACAGCTGCCGGGCACCAGGGGCGTGGCACCAGGCAGCGGGGTGATGACGTGCCCACCGGTCTCGGTCTGCCAGAAGGTGTCCACGATGGGGCAACGCTCGCCGCCGACGTTCTTGTGGTACCACATCCAGGCTTCGGGGTTGATGGGTTCGCCAACGCTACCCAGAATGCGCAGGCTCGACAGATCAGAGCGCGCAGGGTGCACTGCCTCGTCGGCTTCGGCCGCTTTGATGAGCGAGCGAATGGCCGTAGGGGCGGTGTAGAAGATGGTGCACTTGTGGCGCTCGATCATCTGCCAGAAGCGGCCCGCGTTCGGGAAGGTGGGAATGCCTTCAAAGATGATCTGCGTGGCGCCTGCCGCCAGCGGGCCGTAGGCGACGTAGGTGTGGCCTGTGATCCAGCCGATGTCGGCCGTGCACCAGAACACGTCGTCCGCACGCAGGTCAAACGTCCAGTCCATGGTCATCTTGGCCCACAGCAGGTAGCCGCCGGTGCTGTGCTGCACGCCCTTGGGCTTGCCGGTGGAGCCGCTGGTGTAGAGGATGAACAGCGGGTGCTCAGCCCCCACAGCCACAGGGGCACATTCGGTGCTTTGTCCTGCCAGTGCTTCGGCAAAGGTCTTGTCGCGCCCGGCCACCATGTTGCAGGCCGTGGCCGTGCGCTGGTACACAAACACATTGCGAATGGTGTCGCAGCCGCCCATGGCCAGGGCTTCGTCGATGATGGATTTGAGGGGCAGTTCCTTGCCACCACGCATCTGGTAGTTGGCGGTGATGACAGCCACGGCACCAGCGTCGATGATGCGCTCGTGCACGGCCTTGGCGCTGAAGCCGCCAAACACCACACTGTGCGTAGCACCGATGCGGGCGCAGGCCTGCATGGCGATCACGCCCTCGATGGTCATGGGCATGTAGATCAGCACGCGGTCGCCCTTGGCTACGCCATGGGCCTTGAGCGCGTTGGCGAACTGGCTCACGCGGGCCAGTAGCTCTTTGTAGGTGATCTTGGTGACGGTGCCGTCATCGGCTTCGAAGACGATGGCCGTCTTATTTTCCGTGGGCGTGCCAATGTGCTTGTCCAGGCAATTGGCGCTGGCGTTTAACTCGCCATCGTCAAACCAGCGGAAGAACGGGGCATTGGACTCGTCCAGCGTGCGGGTGAAAGGCTTTGACCACTGCACATTGGCACGCGCCTGCTTGGCCCAGAAGCCTTCGAAATCGGTTTCGGCTTCTTTGCACAGCGCCTCATAACCGGCCATGCCGGAAATGCGCGCCGCCTTGACGATGACGTCGGACGGTGGAAACACGCGGTTTTCAACCAACACAGACTCGATCGCGGATGTTGATGCACTCATGGTGTTGTCTCCTGGGTCATTGGAATAAGAATTGGCAGCTACTGTCTTCTGCGGCACTTACATGCTACTGACTTGCCAGGGCAGATCCGGGTTGGGGTTAGCCCTTGGTTGTGAGGGCTGTCACGGCTCGCCCCTAGAATCGCGCGGTTTCTTCCTTCACCCTACGCAGGCAAGCATGTCCACCCAAAAGCCAAAAAATAACGCGCCATTGCGCCCCCTAGCTTCCATTATTTTTGCCAGCCGCTGGCTACAGCTGCCCCTGTACCTGGGATTGATTCTGGCGCAGGCGGTGTATGTCTTCCATTTCTGGGTGGAACTGGTCCACCTGGTGGAAGCCGCCTTTGGCAACACCGCTGCCCTCAAGCAACTGGTCACCAGCATTGGCTACAAGAGTGACTTTGAGGTCACGGCGCTCAACGAAACCATCATCATGCTGGTGGTACTGGCGCTGATTGACGTGGTGATGATCTCCAACCTGCTCATCATGGTGATTGTGGGTGGCTACGAAACTTTCGTATCGCGCTTGCACCTGGAAGAGCATCCAGACCAGCCCGAATGGCTGAGCCACGTGAACGCCTCGGTGCTCAAAGTGAAGTTGGCCACGGCGATCATCGGTATCAGCTCCATCCACCTGCTCAAGACCTTCATCAACGCGGCCAACTATGACCTCAAGGTACTGATGTGGCAAACCATCATCCATGTGGCATTTTTGTTGAGCGCCTTGGCCATTGCGTGGACGGATCGCTTGATGTCCCACTCCGGCGATAAGCACTGACAGCTCGTCCAACTTTGCTTTCGGGAAGGCATGCATGCTGACCAAGCCAGCAGCCGACCCGATACGTCACACCATGCTGCGCGGCACCACCCAGGCATCAAACTCCTGGGCCGTGACATAGCCGGAGGCCAGCGCGGCCTCTCGCAAGCTGATTCCGTCCTTGTGCGCCGCCTTGGCAATGGCTGCGGCCTTGTCGTAACCGATGTGGGGGTTAAGCGCAGTCACCAGCATCAGCGACTGCTCGACCAACGCTTCTATCCGCTCATGGTTAGGCTCTATGCCGCAGGCGCAATGCTTGTCAAAACTGACCATGCCGTCGGCCAGCAGGCGAACACTCTGCAAAAAGTTGTGGATCACCATGGGACGGAACACATTGAGCTCGAAATTGCCCGATGCCCCGCCCACCCCAACCGCCACATCGTTGCCCATGACCTGAGCGCAGAGCATGGTCAAGGCCTCGCACTGCGTCGGGTTCACCTTGCCCGGCATGATGGATGAACCCGGCTCGTTTTCGGGGATGGATATCTCGCCCAGCCCGCTGCGCGGACCACTGGCCAGCCAACGCACGTCATTGGCAATCTTCATCAGGCTGGCCGCTAGCCCCTTCAGCGCACCATGGGCCTGCACCAGCGCGTCGCAGCTGGCCAGGGCTTCAAACTTGTTGGGGGCCGTCACCAGGTTCAACCCGGTCAAGTCAGCCAGCTCTTTGGCCACCGCCTGCGCGTAGCCTGCGGGGGCATTCAAGCCAGTACCCACGGCCGTGCCGCCCAAGGCCAGCTCACACAAATGGGGCAGCGCCGCGCGAACATGGCGCTCGGAATGCTCCAGCTGCGCCACCCATCCCGACACCTCTTGCCCCAATGTGAGCGGGGTTGCATCCTGCAAGTGCGTGCGACCAATTTTCACGATGTCCGCAAACGCCTCGGCCTTGGCGGCCAACGTCATGCGCAGCGCATGCAGGGCTGGTAGCAATTTGTGAATCAGTGCATCCACTGCAGCCAGGTGCATCGCGGTAGGGAAAACGTCGTTGCTCGACTGGCTCTTGTTCACATCGTCGTTGGGGTGCACCAGCCGCCCTTCCCCACGCGGGCCGCTGAGCAACTCGCTCGCCCGGTTGGCAAGCACCTCATTCATGTTCATGTTGGTCTGGGTGCCCGACCCGGTTTGCCACACCACCAGCGGAAACTCCTCTTCGTGCGCACCGGCCATCACTTCATCGCACGCCGCCACGATGGCCGTGGTGCGTGTGGCATCCAGCAAACCCAAGCTATGGTTCACATACGCACTTGCACGCTTGACCTGGGCCAGCGCCCGGATGAGCTCAGGGGCCATGCGCTCGCCCGAGATGGCAAAGTGCTGCAATGAGCGTTGGGTTTGCGCCCCCCACAACCGCCGTGCAGGCACGTCGATGGGGCCAAAAGTGTCGCGTTCCGTGCGGTAGGCCGATGCTTTGCCGTTGTGCAGTGTCATGTGCGTGATCCTGGCTTGCTAGTAAAGGACGGTACCCAGCATAACCAGTCCAATGCATGGCACACAAGCCCGCGGCTCAAAGCAGCCCCCAAGGCCACCAGACAACCCTGACAGAACCACGCAAGCCCGCAGAGGGATAATCGAAGGCTGTCGATTTCATCCCCACAAACTTCCAGCCATGACCACGACATCCATTCGCCAAGAAGACCTGATCGAATCCATTGCCGGCGCACTGCAGTACATCAGCTACTACCACCCCACCGACTACATCGCCCACCTGGCCCGCGCCTACGAGCGTGAAAAGAGTCCGGCAGCCAAGGATGCGATTGCGCAGATCCTGACCAACAGCAAGATGAGCGCCACCGGCCAGCGCCCCATCTGCCAGGACACCGGCATCGTCAACGTCTTCCTGAAAGTGGGCATGGACGTGCGCTGGGATGGCTTCACCGGAAGTCTAGACGACGCCATCAACGAAGGTGTGCGCCGTGGCTACAACCACCCTGACAACACGCTGCGCGCCTCGGTCGTGGCCGACCCGCAGTTCGCACGCAAAAACACCAAGGACAACACCCCCGCCGTGATCTTCACCGAGATCGTGCCCGGCAACACCGTGGACATCACCGTGGCGGCCAAGGGTGGCGGCTCGGAGAACAAGTCCAAGATGTACATGCTCAACCCCGGCGACAACGTGGTGGACTGGGTGCTCAAGACTGTTCCCACCATGGGCGCTGGCTGGTGCCCGCCCGGCATGCTGGGCATCGGTATTGGCGGCACGGCCGAGAAGGCGGTGCTCATGGCCAAGGAAAGCCTGATGGACGACCTGGACATGTACGAACTGCAGGCCAAGGCCGAAGCCGCCAAGACCGGCGGCCCCGCACTCGATAAGGTCGAGGAGCTGCGCCTGGAGCTGTTTGAAAAGGTCAACGCCCTGGGCATCGGCGCGCAGGGCCTGGGCGGCCTGACCACTGTGCTGGACGTCAAGATCAAGATGTACCCCACGCACGCAGCCAGCAAGCCGATTGCGATGATCCCCAACTGTGCGGCCACGCGCCACGCGCATTTCGTGATGGACGGCTCAGGCCCCGTGTACCTCACGCCCCCCAGCCTGGACCTGTGGCCCAACGTGAACTGGGCGCCCGACTACAACAAGAGCAAGAAGGTCAACCTCGACACGCTGACCAAAGAAGAAGTGGCCAGCTGGAAGCCCGGCGACACGCTGCTGCTCAACGGCAAGATGCTGACCGGCCGCGATGCCGCGCACAAGCGCATCCAGGACATGCTGGCCAAGGGCGAGAAGCTGCCCGTGGACTTCACCAACCGCATCATTTACTACGTGGGCCCCGTGGACCCGGTGAAGAACGAGGCCGTGGGCCCTGCAGGCCCGACCACTGCCACACGCATGGACGGGTTCACCGAGATGATGCTGGCCCAGACCGGCCTGATCGCCATGGTGGGCAAGGCCGAGCGCGGCCCGGTCGCCATCGAGGCCATCAAGAAGCACCAGAGCGCCTACCTCATGGCCGTGGGCGGCGCCGCCTACTTGGTCAGCAAGGCCATCAAGACCGCCAAGGTCGTGGGCTTTGCCGACCTTGGCATGGAAGCCATCTATGAATTTGACGTGGTGGACATGCCCGTGACCGTGGCCGTGGATGCCGGCGGCACCAGTGCCCACATCACGGGCCCAGCCGAATGGCAAAAGCGCATCGCCTCGGGCGAGTTCAAGGGCATTGAAGTAGCCGCAGCCTGATGCCTTGGGCCGCCGGGGCACAACTTCACTGCGAGCCCTGAGAACGCCCCCCACAAAACCGCCTTCGGGCGGTTTTTTCACATCCTTTCGACGGACTCGTGGACTGAAAACGGCACACCAGCGCAGCAGCCCCGTCTTTCCTACAATCCACGGCTTGTCTAACTGCCAGAGCTTGATTCCACGATGCCGCAGTCCTCTTCCCCCATCGGTGTATTTGACAGCGGCGTCGGCGGGCTGAGCGTGCTGCGCATGCTGTTGGCAGCCATGCCCAACGAGCGGTTCGTGTACCTGGCCGACAGCGCCAACGCCCCCTATGGCGAGCGAGGCGATACGTTTGTGGCTGCTCGCACCCATGCCATCACTCAATATTTGCGCGAAAAACACGATATCAAAGCACTGGTGGTGGCCTGCAATACCGCCACAGCAGCGGCCATTCATGAAGTGCGCAGCAGCCACCCGGACCTTCCCCTCGTCGGCCTGGAGCCCGCCATCAAGCCAGCTCTTGCAGTCACCAAGACGGGGCACGTGGGAGTGATCGGCACGCGGGGTACGCTCAGCAGCGCCAAATTCGGGAAGCTGATGGCCTCTCTGGCAGATCAGGCCCACTTTGTGGTGCAACCCTGTGATGGCCTGGCACACGCTGTGGAGCGCGGTGTGACACTACCGGAGACTACGGCCAACAACGCCATCAACAGCACGGAAACTGGCGCACTTTGCGAGCGCTATGTGAATGGCATGGGCCCATTTGGCACCGCCGCCGGGCAGATGGACACCCTGGTGCTGGGCTGCACCCACTACATTTTTGTGGAGCACGAGTTGCGCGCACTAGTGGGGCCCGATGTCCGATTCATCGAAACCGGTGAGCCGGTGGCGCGCCAGACACGGCGCCTGCTGGAGGCCGCAGGCTTGCTGCGCCAACCAACGCCATCAGACGACGGTGGCGAACCACAACCCCCCGCAGATGCAACCCCCCCGGTACAACTACTGACCACAGGCCCCGTGAGCATGCTGGAGGCCGCCGCCCAGCGTTGGCTCCAACTCCCAGCACATTGCTGTCGCACCGTATCAGTTCCCTGATTTGTGATAAAAAATGGAGGTAGCGCTTGAAATACAAGCGCAAACAGCTATTAAATCGATAGCAAATAGCTACCCCGAAGCAGAAATCACGCGGACTCAGTACCCCACAACCGTGTACCCGTGTTCTCCACATGCGTGAGGTACAGACGCAGATCAAACTCGTACTGGTGGTATTGCGGCTCCATGTGGGCGCACAGTTGGTAAAAAGCCTTGTCGTGCCCTTTTTCACGCAGGTGGGCCAGCTCATGGACCACAATCATGCGTAAAAACTCGTCTGGTGCCTGCTTGAACATCGACGCGATACGGATCTCATGCTTGGCAGCCAGTTTGCTGCCCTGCACGCGCGACACCGCCGTGTGCAAACCCAGGGCGTGCCGCACTACGTGAATCTTGTTGTCAAAGAGAACCTTGTTGACCGTACCTGCGTTGCGCAGATAACGGGACTTGAGCTCTTGCACGTAGTCGTACAAAGCCTTGTCACTGCGCACAGAGTGCGCCTGCGGATACTTGCGCTGCAACACTGACCCCAGTTGCCCTTGGGCCAACAGCTCACGCGCCTGGCCTTGAAGCTCTGCAGGGTAAGACCGCAGGTAGGGCAAATCAGGGATCATTGGAAATATGGCGACCACAGGGTCGTTGAAGGGCACTTTGCAAGCCGACAACTTGTTCACATGAAGCCATCGGCCGACAAAGGGCTGCGGGAGGAAGCAGAACCGCCCCCACCCGGGCAAGACTCAGTGCAAATGGCGTGGGCGACGGCCACCGCCGCCGCCGTGGCCGCTGCCAGAGCCACCAGGGCCGCGCGGGGGCTTGCCAATTTCGAGCGAGTTGACCAGCGCATCGAAACGCTGGGTGAACAACTTGTCGATCTCGGCCACCACGCCGCCAAGCTCAGCACCGTCAAAGTGGCGCTCCATCATGTTCACCACATCTTGCACCAGCAGATCACGCTGCACCTGCATGATGGCTGCGGGGGTAGGCCCCACGAACAGCATCACGAAGTCATCGCGCGACTCGGCACCATCTTGGCCTTCATCTTCTTCAAACTCAGCATCGTAGAAGGTCACCTCCAAGGCGGCCCCCATCTCGCAGAGCTCGTTCAAGCTCATGCACATCTCGTCCAAAGTCTGACGAAAGTCGTCATCGCCCCGCACCGTCCAGCAGATTTGCAGAAGATGCTCCTGTGCATCGAATTTGATGCCAGGCTCCTCTTCGTAAGCACTTGCAGCGCCGTCGGCCAAAGACCGAGCGCCGGAATATTTCCATAAAGGCTTCAAGGCATCTTGGAGCTGGTCAAAACTGGCATCAGCACGCAGCTGCACCTGCCCGTGGACATGGATTTCGAAGGGAGCGTTGTAACTTGACATGATTGAATCGTAATGGTGCCCCGAGCCGGGGTCGAACCGGCACGCCCCTTTTCAGGAAAGCGGCGGATTTTAAGTCCGCAGTGTCTACCAATTTCACCATCGGGGCGCCAGCTACCGTATGCGCGATTGCATGGCAGCGTAACCCGGACGTCACCGCTAAGCAACGCCCCATCGAACAAGAGCAACGCAGCGACTACAAAACCAGCGCTGCCACGCTGCACCAAGAAAAAAGGGAAGCCTAAGCTTCCCTTTTAAATTTGGAGCGGGAAAAGAGTCTCGAACTCTCGACCTCAACCTTGGCAAGGTTGCGCTCTACCAACTGAGCTATTCCCGCATTTTGCCTTCAACACAACAGTGCATCAGCAAGACTTAAATTATAATACAAAATTTTTGATCAACAAAAGAAAATCAAAAACTTTCCAACCGTCTGAAACAAGCTTTTGCTTATTTCAGCAAGTCAGCTGCATCCTGGAGGCGCGGTCCGGAGTCGAACCGGACTAACCGGATTTGCAATCCGGGGCATAACCGCTTTGCTACCGCGCCAGAAACTACTGCCTTGGCAAAAAAGGGAAGCTTTTGCTTCCCTTTTTTGGAAATTGGAGCGGGAAAAGAGTCTCGAACTCTCGACCTCAACCTTGGCAAGGTTGCGCTCTACCAACTGAGCTATTCCCGCATTTACCGAAGCCTTACATTCTACAACGTCTGCTGCGATGAAGTGAATTGTAGCGCATATTTTGGCTGTTTTTGAAAAAATGTTCAGTGCTTCAAAGAATCACTGCCAACCGCAGCAGTGCCCTTGTCTGCCGACACGGGGACCACAGCCGCTTCTTCATCCGTCAAAGGCACAGGTTTGCGCTCCAAGGCCACTTCAAGCACCTTGTCGATCCATTTAACGGGAACAATTTCCAGCCCGCTTTTCACGTTCTCTGGAATCTCCTGGAGATCCTTCACGTTTTCTTCAGGAATCAGCACGGTCTTGATACCCCCGCGCAATGCCGCCAGCAACTTTTCCTTGAGCCCACCGATCGCCGTGACTTCTCCACGCAGCGTGATCTCACCGGTCATGGCGACATCTCCACGCACAGGAATCCCGGTCAAGGCAGACACAAAAGCAGTGGTCATGGCAGCACCAGCGCTGGGACCATCCTTTGGCGTCGCACCGTCAGGCACGTGGATATGGATGTCGCGCTTGTCGAACATCTCGTCCTTGATGCCCAACAATTTGGCCCGGCTACGCACTACGGTGCGCGCAGCTTCCACGGACTCTTTCATCACATCACCCAGCGACCCAGTGCGTGTGATCACACCTTTGCCTGGCATCGTCGCCGCTTCAATGGTGAGCAAATCACCACCGACCTCCGTCCACGCCAAACCAACAACCTGTCCCACCTGATTTTGCAGCTCAGCACGTCCGTAGCTGTATTTGCGCACGCCCAGAAAATCCGGAAGGTTGTCCTCGGTCACTACCACCTGGGGCGTGAGCTTTTTGAGTTGCAGGCCTTTGACCACTTTGCGGCAAATCTTGGACAGCTCACGCTCCAAGGAGCGCACCCCGGCCTCCCGGGTGTAGTAGCGAACCATGTCGCGCACAGCAGACTCGGTAATCAACAACTCTTCGTCCTTGACGCCATTGTTCTTGAGCTGCTTGGGCAGCAGGTACTTCATTGCGATGTTGGTCTTTTCATCCTCGGTGTACCCCGACAAACGAATGACCTCCATGCGATCGAGCAACGCTGGCGGGATGTTCATCGAGTTGGACGTAGCGACAAACATGACGTCGCTCAGATCGAAATCGACCTCCACATAGTGATCGCCAAAGGTATGGTTTTGCTCAGGGTCCAGCACCTCTAACAGCGCGCTGGAGGGATCGCCACGGAAATCGGTCCCCAGCTTGTCGATTTCGTCAAGCAGGAACAATGGGTTACGCGTTCCCACCTTCGAAAGACTCTGAAGCACCTTGCCGGGCAGCGCACCGATGTAAGTGCGGCGGTGCCCACGAATTTCGGCCTCGTCACGCATGCCACCCAGGGCCATGCGGACATATTTACGCCCCGTGGCCTTGGCAATCGACTGGCCCAACGAGGTCTTGCCCACACCCGGTGGCCCCACCAAGCAAAGGATGGGGGCCTTAACCTTGTCCACACGCTGCTGCACTGCAAGATATTCAAGAATGCGGTCCTTGACCTTGTCCAAGCCAAAGTGATCTTCGTTCAAAACACCTTCGGCATTGAGCAGATCGTGCTTGATCTTGGTCTTTTTGGCCCATGGCAGCGCAGTCAACACATCAATGTAATTGCGCACCACAGTCGCCTCGGCCGACATAGGCGACATCAGTTTGAGCTTCTTGAGTTCCGCATCGGCTTTTTTGCGAGCCTCGGCAGACATCTTGGCGAGCTTGATCTTCTTCTCAATTTCTTCAATGTCGGCGCCATCGTCACCCTCGCCCAGTTCCTTCTGGATGGCTTTGACTTGCTCGTTGAGATAAAAATCGCGCTGGTTCTTTTCCATCTGGCGCTTCACGCGCCCACGGATCTTTTTGTCGACATTCAGGATGTCGACTTCGCGGTCCAGCTGCTCAAACAGGTTTTCCAGCCGCGACTTCACATCCGACAAGTCCAGGACTACCTGCTTATTTTCCAACTTCAGCGGCAAGTGCGCAGCGATGGTGTCTGCCAGACGACCTGGGTCATCGATGCTGGCAATGGAGGTAAGGATTTCTGGGGGAATCTTCTTGTTCAGTTTGACGTACTGGTCAAACTGCTGCATCACCGCACGGCGCAAAGCCTCGATTTCACTGGGCTTGCTTGCCTCGGCCACGGCTTCGACCGGGGTCACGGTTGCAGTGAAATGGGTTTCCGCATCTTCAATCGAAGCGACCAAAGCACGCTGCTGGCCTTCCACCAGCACCTTGACAGTGCCATCGGGCAATTTGAGCATCTGTAAGATCGTAGAGACACAACCGACATCAAACATGTCAGAGGCGGAAGGCTCATCTTTGGCTGCGGCTTTTTGCGCGACCAGCATGATGCGGCGCTCGGCCTCCATGGCCAGCTCCAGCGCCTTGATGCTCTTGGGGCGCCCCACAAACAAGGGGATCACCATGTGAGGGAAGACCACCACGTCGCGCAACGGCAACAGCGGCAGTTCAATGGGTGTGGCGGGAAGGGGGGTATGTCCGGACATGGAAATCCTCAGTTAACTCTGTGGAAGATGGGTCCACATTTGGGGATTTTCAACCCTTGCGCGCAGCAGCGCTGGCACAAGGGTTGCGATCGTTAATGGGGTAACCAATGGGTGACCCGCACCGGGCATCTCAGGCCTTTTTGGCCGCTTCGCGATAAACGAGCAGCGGTGCCTTGTTTTCTTCGATCGTGGATTCATCCACAACCACCTTTTCAACATTGCTCGCATTGGGCAAATCGAACATGGTGCCGATTAGCGACTGCTCCAGGATAGAGCGCAGGCCACGAGCACCCGTCTTGCGTGCCAATGCCTTGCGGGCAATCGCCTTGAGCGCTGCAGGGCGGATCTCCAGATCAACGCCCTCCATGCCCAGCAGCTTGCTGTATTGCTTGACCAACGCATTCTTGGGCTCGGTCAGGATCTGAACCAACGCATCTTCGCTGAGCTCAGCCAACGCAGTGACCACGGGCATACGCCCCACCAGCTCAGGGATGATCCCGAACTTGATCAAATCTTCGGGCTCGATCTCTTGGAAGACATCAGTGAGCGAGCGCTGCTTTTTGCTGCGCACGGCAGCACCAAAGCCGATACCCGAAGCCTCGGTACGATTTTCAATGACCTTTTCAAGGCCAGCGAATGCACCGCCACAGATGAACAAGATATTGGTGGTGTCGATTTGCAGGAAATCTTGGTTCGGATGCTTGCGACCACCCTGCGGCGGCACACTGGCCATCGTGCCTTCGATCAACTTGAGAAGCGCCTGTTGAACGCCCTCACCCGACACGTCACGGGTGATAGAAGGGTTGTCAGACTTGCGGGAGATCTTGTCAATTTCGTCGATGTACACGATGCCGCGCTGGGCACGCTCTACGTCGTAGTTGCAGCTCTGCAGCAGCTTTTGGACAATGTTCTCAACGTCTTCGCCTACATAACCCGCCTCGGTCAATGTGGTGGCATCGGCCATCACAAAAGGCACGTCCAGCATGCGAGCAAGGGTTTGGGCCAGCAAAGTCTTGCCAGAGCCGGTGGGGCCAATCAACAAGATGTTGCTCTTGGACAGCTCCACATCGTCTTTGAGTGCCTTGTCCTTGTGACGCAACCGCTTGTAGTGGTTATAGACCGCCACCGCCAAGGTGCGTTTGGCAAAGTCCTGGCCAATCACGTAATTGTCCAGATTGGTCTTGATCTCGATAGGCGTCGGCAGATCGCTGCGAGCCTCCTTGGACAGCTCGCCCACAGGCAGCTCATCACGAATGATCTCATTGCACAGGTCAATGCACTCGTCACAGATAAAGACCGACGGACCAGCGATCAGCTTTTTGACTTCGTGCTGGCTTTTACCGCAGAAGGAGCAGTAAAGGGTTTTTTCGCTGGAAGAGCCTTTTTTCTCGGCCATGGGGCAACGCCTTGTTACTGAAAGTTGTCAGGATGATAACCAAATAAAAACGGCGTCTTCCCCGAGGGAAAACGCCGCCCAGTGTCCTACCGGGTTCAGGCGCGCTTGCTGATCACCTGATCGACCAGACCGTATTCCTTGGCCTCATCGGCCGACAGGAAATAGTCGCGCTCTGTATCGCGCTGGATCTTCTCAAGCGACTGGCCCGTACGCTCTGCCAGGATGCTGTTGAGCTGCTCGCGGGTCTTGAGAATCTCACGGGCGTGGATTTCAATTTCTGTCGCCTGCCCTTGCATGCCACCCAGCGGCTGGTGGATCATGACCTTGGAATTAGGCAACGCAAAACGCTTACCCTTGGCGCCAGCAGCCAGCAAGAAGGCCCCCATACTGGCCGCCATGCCCGTGCACAGTGTCGACACATCGGGCTTGATGAAGTTCATGGTGTCAAAAATCGCCATACCGGCGCTCACCGAGCCGCCTGGCGAGTTGATGTAGAACGAGATGTCCTTGTCAGGATTTTCGCTCTCAAGGAACAGCAACTGGGCCACCACCAAATTGGCGGTCTGGTCATTCACCGGCCCCACCAGGAAGATCACGCGCTCCTTGAGCAGGCGAGAGTAGATGTCATAGGACCGCTCACCGCGGCCAGACTGCTCGATGACCATAGGGACCATACCCAGGCCTTGTGTTTCCAATGCGCTCATGTTTTCTCCAGTCAAGCAGGTACTGTACCCAGAAATGAATTGGGGCCTGTGCACGAAAGCACAAGCCCCTTGGTTCGCATTACCGCCGCCTCACCCATGGGGCAACTGGCGGTATGGGCTTTAGCCCTGGCCCATCAGTTCATCGAACGACACGGCCTTGTCCACGACCTTGGCCTTGCCCAAAACGAAATCTGTCACGTTGTTTTCAATGACAACGGCTTCGACTTCTGCGAGGCGTTGGCGGTCGCCAAAGTACCAGCGCACCACGTCTTCGGGCTTCTCGTAGCTGGCAGCCAGCTCGTCAATGTGGGCCTTCAGTTGCTCGGGCTTGGCATGCAGTTCGTTGGCACGCACCAACTCGGCCACCACCAGACCCAGGCGCACGCGGCGCTCGGCTTGGGGACGGAACACGTCTTCAGGGATTTCAGCCTTGTCAGCGTCCTTGATGCCACGTTGCTTCAGCTCAGCACGGGCGCCTTCCAGGAGGCGGCCGATTTCGGCTTGCACGCTGGCGTTGGGCAGATCCAGCTCAGCCTTGGCCACCAGAGCATCCATCACGGCTTGCTTGTTGCGGGCCAGCAGACGGAACTTGACTTCTCGCTCCAGGTTCTTCTTGATGTCAGCGCGCAGACCATCCACGGAACCGTCAGCGATACCCAGGGACTTGGCCAGGGCATCGTTCACTTCGGGCAGGTGGGCGGCTTCGATTTTCTTGACAGTGACGAGGAAGTCTGCAGTCTTGCCTGCGACGTCCTTGCCGTGGTAGTCGGCGGGGAATGCCAGGGGGAAGGTCTTGCTTTCGCCAGACTTCATGCCGCGCACTGCGTCTTCGAATTCCTTGAGCATCTGGCCTTCGCCGACCAAGAACTGGAAGTCTTCGGCCTTGCCGCCGTCAAAGGGTTCGCCGTCAATCTTGCCTTCGAAGTCCACAGTCACGCGGTCGCTGTCTTGGGCTGCAGCGTCCAGGGCGCGCTGTGCGAAGCTGCGACGCTGCTTGCGCAGGATGTCGATGGTCTTGTCGATGGCCGCATCGGTCACTTCGGCCGACAGCTTTTCGACTTCAGCGTCCGACAGGTCTGCAATCTTGACTTCTGGGAACACTTCGAAGATGGCGTCAAAAGTGACTTGGCCTTCAGGGGCGCCTTCTTTTTCAGTGATGCGGGGCTGGCCAGCCACACGCAGGTTGGCTTCGTTGGCTGCCACGGCAAAAGCCTCACCGACCTTGTCGTTGAGCACTTCGTACTGAACGGAGTAACCATAGCGCTGAGCGACCACATTCATGGGCACCTTGCCGGGACGGAAGCCGTCCATCTTCACAGTGCGGGCCAGACGCTTGAGGCGCGTGTCGACTTCGGACTGGATCAGGGTGACGGGCACGCTCAGCGTGATCTTGCGCTCGAGCTTTTCAAGGGTTTCAACAGTAACGGCCATGGCTATTCCTCTTATGAATGTGGATCGTGCTGGCTGCAGCGCAGCAGCGCCGTGTTCCGCAAAGTCTCACATGGATGGTGCGCGGGGGGGGACTCGAACCCCCACACCATTGCTGGCGTCAGGACCTAAACCTGGTGCGTCTACCAATTTCGCCACCCGCGCGGTTTAACAAACAAACAGGCGGCAAGCACGGCTCGCCGCCTGTGTGAAATCGGTCAACCTTCTATTTTACCCTGATGTGCGGGGCAATTAAAACGAAGACCTGTTTCAAAGCACTTCTGCCGCCGGTCGGCGCACCCGGAACCAAGCGGCATACATGGCGGGCAAAGCCAGCAGCGTCAGCACCGTGGCCACCACCAGGCCACCCATGATGGCCACGGCCATCGGCCCCCAAAAGACACTGCGCGACAGCGGGATCATCGCCAGCACAGCCGCCGCCGCCGTGAGCACGATGGGGCGCAAACGCCGCACGGCCGACTCCACAATCGCATCCCAGGCAGGCACACCCCGCGCACGGTCTTGCTCGATCTGATCGATCAGGATCACCGAGTTACGCTGGATCATGCCCATGAGGGCAATAACGCCGAGCAACGCCACAAAACCGAAGGGACGGTTGAACAGCAGCAACGCTCCCGCGACGCCAGCGATCCCAAGAAATCCGGTGATATACACGAGAAAGGCGCGACTAAAACTGTGCAACTGCAGCATCAGCAGCGTAAAAACGAGGAACAGCATAACGGGCACACCAGCCATGATGGAGCTTGTCCCCTTAGAGCTCTCCTCCACAGCGCCAGCCACTTCAATGCGATAAGCCCCCTGCCCTGCGGCATGCCATTGGGCCTCGATCTCGCGCAGGCCGGGCAGCAGGGCACCGGTCACCGTCGCACCCTGGATGCCCTCCGTCACATCCCCTTGCACAGTGATGGCGTAGTCGCGGTTTTCGCGCCACATCACACCAGGCTCCCAGGTAAACACAGGCTTGGCAATCTGGGTCAGCGGAATGGCCTTGCCCGATGCCGTGGGCAGGTACGCACTGCCGATGTCGGTGATGGCGTTGCGCTCGTCCAGCGGCTGGCGCAGCATGATGTCGATGAGCTTGTCGCCCTCTCGGAACTGCCCGATTTGCGAGCCCGCCAGAATGATCTTGGCAGCCTGCGCAATCGACTGGCTGGTCACCCCCAGGGCCCGTGCCTTGTCCTGGTCCACCTCCAGGCGCAGCACTTTCACTGACTCATTCCAGTTGTCGTTCACGCCGCGCATGTCGGCGTTCTTGCGCAGGGCGGCCTTCACTTCATCGGCGCGCTCACGCAACACCAATGGGTCAGGCCCCATCACACGAAACTGCACCGGGTAGGCCACCGGCGGGCCGTTGGGCAGCAGCTTCACCCGCCCGCGCACTTCCGGAAACTCCTGCGCCAGCAGCGCAGGCAGCTTGATGCGCAGCGACTCGCGCACCTTCAGGTCGGTGGGCAGCACGATGAGCTGGGACACGTTGGTTTGCGGAAGCACCTGGTCCAGCGGCAAATAAAAACGTGGCACACCCGAGCCGACCCAGGTGGTGACCGAATTCACCCCCGCTTCGGTCAGCAGGCGTTGCTCCACGCGCTTGGTCACCTCTTCATTGCCCTCAAACGAGGTGCCCTCCGGGAACCAGACCTCCACCATGATTTCCGGGCGGCTGGAGTCCGGGAAGAACTGCTGCTGCACCTTGCCCATGCCCACAATGCCCAGCGCAAAGGTCAGCACCGTCAGGCCAATGGTGATCCAGCGGTGCTGCACACACCAGTTCACCAGACGCCGGAAGGCCGTATAGAACGGGCTGTCAAACACTTCATGTGGGTCTTCGGTGATGCCTTTTTGCGCCTGCGCAGCTTGCACATGCGGTGGCACTTTCAAGATCAGTGTGCCCAGGTACGGCACAAAGTACACCGACACCACCCACGACAGCACCAGCGAGATCACCGTCACAGCAAAAATTGCAAAGGTGTACTCGCCCGTCATGGACTTGGCGATGCCGATGGGCAGAAAACCTGCCGCCGTGATCAGCGTGCCGGTGAGCATGGGCATGGCCGTCAGCTCATAGGCAAAGGTGGCCGCGCGCACCTTGTCGTAGCCCTCCTCCAGCTTCAGCACCATCATCTCCACGGCAATGATGGCGTCGTCCACCAGCAGACCCAGCGCGATGATGAGTGAGCCCAGCGAAATCTTGTGCAGACCAATGTTCCAGTACCACATGGCCAGGAAAGTGACGGCCAGCACCATGGGAATGGTGATGCCCACCACCAGCCCGGGGCGGGGGTCGATGTACCAGCGCTTCCACAGCGGCTGGTTGCCGGGGCGCTTGTGCAGGCCCAGGCTGATGAAGCTCACGGCCAGCACGATGACCACGGCCTCGATCAGCACCTTCACAAACTCGTTGACCGAGGTGGACACCGCCTTGGGCTGGTCTTGCACGTTCACCAGCTTCACGCCCGCAGGCAGTGACGTGCTGATGCTGTGGGTGACCTTTTCCAAAGCCTTGCCCAGGGCAATGATGTCGCCGCCCTTGGCCATGGAAATGCCCAGCGCCACCACTTCGCGCCCCTGGTGGCGAACCTTCACCGTGGCCGGGTCCACATAGCCGCGCTTGACCTCGGCAATATCGCCCAGGCGGAACTGCGCCCCGGACGGGCCGCGAATGGGCATAGCCTGCAGGTCTTCAATGGCGTTGAACTGGCCACCCACACGCACCTGCACCTGGTCCAGCGGCGTTTGCACCGCTCCGGCAGGCTCCACCGCGTTTTGCTGCCCAAGCTGCGACAGCACCTGGTTGAAGTCGAGCCCCAATTGCGACAAGCGCTTTTGCGAGACTTCCACAAACAGCTTTTCGTCCTGCACGCCAAACTGCTCGACCTTGGCCACATCGGGCACGCGCAGCAGCTGCTGGCGCACATCGTCGGCAAAGGTCTTGAGTTCAGCGTAGCTGAAGCCTTCAGATTCCAGTGCGTAGATCACGCCGTACACATCGCCGAACTCATCGTTGAAGAACGGCCCCTGCGTGCCCGTGGGCAAGGTGTAGCGCATGTCGCCCACCTTTTTGCGCACGGTGTACCAGACGTTGGCTACCTCTGCAGGGCGCGAGGAGTCCTTGATCTGAAAGATGATTTGCGACTCGCCGGGTTTGGAGTAGCTGCGGATCTTGTCCGCATAAGGCACCTCCTGCAGCGTGCGCTCGATCTTGTCCGTCACCTGCTCGGCCACCTGCTGCGCCGTAGCGCCAGGCCAGTAGGTGCGCACCACCATCACCCGGAAGGTGAAAGGTGGGTCTTCGTCCTGCCCCAGCTGGAAGTAGGCCGCAAAGCCCAGCAGCATCAGCACGACCATCAGGTAGCGCGTGAGCGCTGGGTGGTCGAGCGCCCACTTGGAGAGGTTGAACCCCTCTTTTGGTTGGTTCTGGCTCATGGTCTGCCTTACTTGGCGACGGGCTGGGACGCTGCGGCGGCCGAAGCTGCGGCGGCCGATACAGCGGCATCGGTCGCTACTGAATTAGTAGCTGCTTGCGCTTTACCAACGGGCGCTGGAGCCGATTTTTGTTGATAAACCATGACCTTTTGGCCCGGAGACAGCACATGCACGCCGGTGGACACCACCTGCATGCCCGGCGTCAGACCTGACGACACCACGGCGTCGTTGCCATCGGCCGTGGCAATCTGGATGACCTGCGACTTCACGGTGCTGGTGGCAGGGTCATACACCCACACCGCAGTAGCCTGCCCCTCCTGGCGCAGGGCGCTGGTGGGCAGCTTGATGGCAGGCGCACCCGCATGGCTCAGGGCCTTGGGCGTGACATACACCGTGGCGCCCAGTGCAGGGGATTCAGCCAGGTCAATGGCCACTTTCACCTGGAAGGTGCGAGTGCTGGCGTCAGCGCTGGCGGCCACCTCACGCACCTTGCCTGCGATGGTGTTGCCACCCGCCCAGCCGCGCACTGACACCTCTTGCCCAGCGGCCATCAGGGCTACCTTGTCTTCAGGCACGGCAAACACCACGTCGCGCGCGCCGTCTTGCGCAATGCGCACCACTGGCGTGCCCGCTGCCACCACCTGGCCCGGCTCGGCATCAATGCCGGTGATGACACCCGACACATCGGCCACCAGCCGCGTGTACGTGGTCTGGTTGCCCTGTGATGCCAATTGCGCGCGGGCCTGGTCCAGCGTCGCCTGCGCGGCCTTGAGCGTGGTATCGCGTCGCTCCAGCTCGGCACCGCTGATGAAGTTCTGGTCTTTCAAAGCGGCGTAGCGCTTGTAGTCTGCTGCGGCCAGGTCGCGCTGCGTGGTGGCTGCAGCCAGCTGGGCGCGGGCCGCATCGGCAGCCAATTGATAGTCTTTGGGGTCCAATTGCGCCAGCACATCGCCCGCATTCACGCGCTGGCCCAGCTCGGCCTGGCGCTGCACGATCTTGCCCGCCACCCGAAAGCCCAGGCGCGACTCCACACGGGCGCGCACTTCACCGGCATATTCCAGCTGCGACTGCAGCGCGCCCAGGCCCACTGTCATCAGCTTGACTGAGCGCACCGGCTCTTGTGGTGGCTCGGGGCGCGAGCATGCCGCCAGCAGCGCCACTGCGCCCAAAAGCGGTAGATACCTGGTGAACCTGTGAACGGGCCGCGAAGCGGAAGGTGTACGCATGGGAAATCCGATGAAGATAAAGGAGCGACCAGGGGCCCCCTGCACCGCCAAGAAGACTTTGCAGAGACGCCACAGCCAAGGGCCCGCCAACAATTTCCATCCGCACGCACACCCCATCCGGCTGCCGAGCCAGTCAAGCCTGAAAGTGCACGCACAAACACGCGCGCGCTGCTGTACCCACAAGGTTTGAAAACTCAAACCCAAGCGCGCATTGTCTGGAAATAAAGTGAACGAACCCCGAACAGCCAGTCGCCAAACCAGCTACTGACTGACTGGTTAGTAATCTATGAGATGCACCTGACCTTGTCAAGCGACAATCCACGCCGCAATGAAGCCAGAACAACGCACCCCACCCGCCCCGGCCGCTGCGCCCCTGCCCGGCGCCGCAGCGCCGCAGCCCGCAGCCGTGACCCATTACGAGAACTTTCCGGTCGCCTCGCTGCTGTGCCCAGCCCATCTGCGCCCCGTCATCCGGGCGATCTACGCCTTTGCACGCACGGCCGACGACATTGCAGACGAAGGCGATGCAACGGCCAACCAGCGCCTGCAGGACTTGGCTGCTTTTGAGGCCGATCTGCGGGCCATTGCCCGAGGCCAGCCCCCCAGTGCGCGCTGGGCTTCGGTGTTCCTGCCGCTGCAGGGCATGCTCAGACGCCACCAGCTACCGGTTGCCTTGCTCACAGACCTGCTCAGCGCTTTTGCCCAGGATGTGGAAAAAACCCGCGACGCGGAAGGCTACGCCGACCGCCAAGAGCTGCTGGACTACTGCCGCCGCTCCGCCAATCCCGTGGGGCGGCTGCTGCTGCACTTATATGGTGTGAACAGCGCACAGGCCCTGCAAGAAAGCGACGCCATCTGCACCGCGCTGCAGTTGGCCAATTTTTGGCAAGACCTGAGCGTGGACATTCCACGCAATCGCCACTACCTGCCCCGAGCCGACTGCGCCACGCATGGCGCCTGCCAGTCCGAATTGCTGGCACGCCAAAACACCCCGGAGAACATGCGCCTGATCATGGAAAGCGCCGCCTGGGCCCGCGCCACCATGCTGCGGGGTGCCCCCTTGGTGCACCGCCTGCCCGGTCGCATGGGCTGGGAGCTGCGGCTGGTAGTGCAAGGCGGCTTGCGCATTCTGGACAAGGTCGAAGCCCTCAACGGCGCCAGCCTGCACACCCGCCCCCGCCTGCACGCGTGGGATTGGTGCGTGATGCTGGGGCGTGCCATCGCAATGTAAGAAACATTCATGGGCAGCAAGCGCCACTGAAGCGACGGCGCCACACCGGGCACTCACTTCAAACAAAAATGCACCCTAGCGCTTACCCAACAAGCGCTAGCAGCTATTATTTCAATAGCAAATAAGCAGCGCTGTATGCAAGCCCACCACCCTGTCCACCTGCCAGGCCCCACGGCAAACGCAGGCTGGGCAGGGATTGTGCGCATGCCCCGGCTGCGGCGCTGCGGCTAGCCTAGGGGCCTCTCTGCAGCCACCCAACCTGCGGCCCCACAACGCCAGCGCAGCGCCAAAAGCACTGCGCCCCACGCCCTATCCCATGTCCGTCAGCGTCTTCGATCTTTTCAAAATCGGCATCGGCCCCTCCAGCTCCCACACCGTGGGGCCCATGATTGCGGCGCGGCAATTTGCCTGCCATCTGCGGGCCAGCCATGGCCTGGCGGCTGTGCACCACGTCACAGCAGAGCTGTACGGCTCGCTCGCCGCCACAGGCGTGGGCCACGGCACCGACACTGCGGTGCTGCTGGGCTTGGCGGGCCACGAACCCGACACCATGGACCCCGACCAGATCGGCCCCGCTGTGGCCCAGATCCGCACACAGCAAACACTGGCACTGCTGGGAGAACATGAGGTGCCCTGGGTTGACAGAGAACACCTGCAGCTGCGCCGCAAAAGCCTGCCGCGCCACCCCAACGGACTGTGCTTTCGCGCGTTCGATGCCCAAGGTGAAGAGATTGCTGTGTGCGAGTACTACTCTGTGGGCGGCGGGTTTGTGGTGGACGGGCAAGGCCAGCGCGTGACCAACCCTGGCCCGGCCGCAGGGGGTGACACACAGGGCCATGGCCAAGGGCTGCCCCACCCCTTCAGCACCGGCGCAGAGCTGTTGGCGCAATGCCACGCCACGGGCCTGAGCATGGCCCAGATCACCGCCGCCAACGAACAGCACTGGCGCAGCCCGGCCGAAGTGCAACGCCAGCTCCAGCACATCTGGCACACCATGGCGGCTGCCGTGCAGCGCGGCTGCGCTGCCACCGGCCAGTTGCCCGGCCCCATGCGCGTACGCCGCCGCGCGGCCGAGCTGCACCGCAGCCTGAGCAGCCACCCCGAGGCCGCGCTGCGCGACCCGCTGTCGATGCTGGATTGGGTGAACCTGTACGCCATGGCGGTGAACGAGGAAAACGCGGCCGGTGGCCGCGTGGTCACGGCCCCCACCAATGGTGCCGCCGGGGTGGTTCCGGCCGTGCTGCATTACTACGTGCGCTTTTTGCCCGGCGCCAACGACGAGGGCATTGCCACTTTTTTACTCACCGCCGGGGCCATCGGCATCATCTACAAGATCAACGCGTCCCTGTCCGGGGCCGAGGTGGGCTGCCAGGGCGAGGTGGGCGTGGCCTGCTCCATGGCCGCGGGCGCCCTCGCCGCCGTGATGGGCGGCACGCCGGAGCAGGTGGAAAACGCCGCAGAAATCGGCATGGAGCACAACCTGGGCATGACCTGTGACCCGGTAGGCGGGCAGGTGCAGATTCCCTGCATCGAGCGCAATGCCATGGGGGCCATCAAAGCCATCAACGCCGCGCGCATGGCCCTGCGCGGCGATGGGCAGCATGTGGTCTCGCTCGACAAGGTCATCAAAACCATGATGCAAACCGGCGCCGACATGAAAAGCAAATACAAGGAGACGTCGCGCGGCGGCCTGGCTGTAAACGTTGTGGAATGCTGACGCGCCGCAACCAAGTATGCGCACATCGGGCACGGGTCGAATCACAATGGGGGGACAGGGTGTGACAGGGCACACCCACCGCACTATTCACCTCCATTCATCAAGATGCAACTCTCCTCCAACCTGCGTCCCTGGGCTCTGATGGCAGCCCTGGCTGTGGCCAGCGTCCCCGCATTCGCCCAAGACACGCTCTCGCGCATCGCCAGCTCTGGCGAATTGCGCCTGGGGCACCGTGAAAAGTCTCTGCCGTTTTCGTACAAGGACACGGCCTCCGGCAAGGTCCAGGGCTATACGGTCGATATCTGCCTGCAGATTTTTGAAGAGATCAAAAAAGAACTGAAACGCCCCGACCTGCGCGTGAACTACCTGCTGGTGGACGGCAAGAACCGCATCTCCGACGTGAAGGACAACGTGGTCGATCTGGAGTGCGGCGGCACCGCCAATACGGCGGCGCGACAAAAGGAGATTGCCTTCAGCCACCACATCTTTGTGGCGTCGTCGGCCTTCCTGGTGCGCAAGAACTCCAACATCAAGACGCTGGACGACCTGCAAGGCAAAAAGATCGCGGTGCAGGGCAAAACCACCAACGAAAACCTGCTGCGTGCCAACGAACGCACCTTCACCCGCAAGTTCAACTACGTGTTGGTCGAAAGCACCCTGGACGCAGTGAACGCACTGGCCAAGGGGGAGGCCGATGCCGCCTTTGCCGACGATGCCGGCATCTGGATCCCGCTGACCCGCCTGGGCAAGTCCATGAACGACTACCAGTTCCTGGAAAAGCGCTTGTCGGTGGAGCCCTACAGCATCGGGTTGCGCAAGGGCGACCCCAAGTTCAAAGAGCTAGTGGACCGCGTCACGCGCCGCATGATCCAAAACGGCGAAATGACTGCGCTGTACAAGAAATGGTTCAGTTCTGATCAAGGCACCCTGCCCATCAGCATGTTCATGAAGGAAGCCCTGCGCCGCCCCAGTGACATTGGCGTAGAGCAAATCGCTTTCTAAACAAGCCCCGGCTGCGCTGTGGCTGGCAATTGCCTCCCAAGGGTGAGGCCTGCCAGCACAGCGCTAAATCTTGGATGCAGGCCCCGCAGCCCATGGGACAATCCCGCCCCATGACACCGGAACAGTACGTCCAACAAAAAGCCGCCGCCTCGGGCAGCAGCTTCTATTACGCCTTCTTGTTCCTGCCAGCGCCCCGGCGCGCCGCCATCACGGCGTTCTACGCCTTTTGCCGCGAGGTCGATGACGTCGTTGACGAAGTCTCGGACCCGGGCGTTGCGCGCACCAAACTCGCCTGGTGGCAAGCCGAAGTGGCCAAGGCCTTTGGCGGCCAGCCCACCCACCCGGTGATGCAGGCCCTGATGCCGCACACCCAAGACTACGGGATTGAGCAGCGGCACCTGCAAGCCGTCATCGACGGCTGCCAGATGGACCTGGAACAGACCCGCTACCTTGATTTTGCGGGCCTCAAGGGCTACTGCCACTTGGTGGCAGGTATTGTGGGCGAGGTTGCTGCGCGCATTTTTGGCCAGACCGACGAGCGCACCACGCAATATGCCCACACGCTGGGCCTGGCGTTCCAGCTCACCAACATCATCCGCGACGTGGGCGAAGACGCCATGCTGGGCCGCATCTACCTGCCCGTGAGTGAGTTGCAGCAGTTTGATGTGAAGGCGCACGAAATCCTCAAGCGCCAGTACTCCGACAAGTTCACCGCCCTGATGCGCTTTCAGGCCGAACGTGCACACAGCTTGTACGACGAAGCCCTGGCCATGCTGCCTGCGGCAGACCGGCGCACCCAAAAGCCCGGGCTGATGATGGCCAGCATCTACCGCACCTTGCTGCGGGAAATCGAGCACGAGAACTTCCAGGTGCTGCACCAGCGCATTCGCCTCACGCCGCTGCGCAAGTTCTGGCTGGCATGGAAGGTCCAGGCCCTGGGGCGCATGTGATGCGCGTGGCCGTGATAGGCGGTGGCTGGGCTGGCATGGCCGCCGCCGTGGCGCTGGCGCAAAGCGGCAGCCAAGTCACCGTGCTGGAAGCCGCGCGCACCCTGGGCGGGCGGGCCCGGCGCGTACCTGTGACCGGGGCCAATGGTGCCGAGCTCTCGCTCGACAACGGCCAGCACATCCTGATCGGTGCCTACACCCACACCCTGGGCCTGATGCGCACGGTGGGCATTGATGTGCCCAGCGCCCTGCTGCGCACCCCGCTGGCCTTGACCTACGCCGACCAGACCGGGCTGCAACTGCCCGACCTGCCCCCCCCATGGGACGCCCTGGTGGGCGTGGCCCGCGCCCGGGGCTGGCGCTGGGCCGACAAGCTGGCTTTGCTGCGCGCCTGTGCAGGCTGGCAAATCCGAGGGTTTCAGTGCGACGCGCACTGGTCGGTGGCGCAGCTGTGCCACGGCCTCACGCCACGCCTGCTGCAAGAGTTCATTGAGCCCTTGTGCGTATCGGCCCTGAACACCCCGGCCCACGAGGCCAGCGCACAGGTGTTTTTGCGCGTGCTGCGTGACAGCCTCTTCAGTGGCCGGGGTGGCTCCAACCTGCTGCTGCCCCGCATGGACCTGGGCGCCTTGTTCCCCGAGGCAGCAGCCCGGTGGCTGGCGACGCAAGGCGCCACCGTGCACACCGGCCAGCGTGTGCAGCAACTCCAGCACACCCACACAGGTGCCGCCGAAGGCTGGCGGGTGGATGGCGCGCCTTTTGACGCCGTGGTGCTGGCCACGCACAGCACCGAATCCGCCCGCCTGGTGCGCGCGGCCTTGCCCAGCTTGCCTCACGCAGCACAAGCCCCGATGGCCCAGTGGGCAGACACCGCCCAAGCACTGCACTTCACTGCCATCGGTACCGTGTATGCCCTGGCTCCACACGCGGCAGACACGACAGGCATGGGCCACACCTTGGCGCAGCCCATGCTGGCGCTGCGCCCAACACCGCAGGAACCTGCCCAGTTTGTGTTTGACCGCAGCCACCTGGGTGGCCCACCCGGCTTGCTGGCTTTTGTCGTGAGTGCCAGCGAGCAAGACCGCGCCACGCTGGAGCACCAAGTGCTGCAACAGGCACAGCGCCAGCTGGGTCTGAGTGGGCTCGTCCCACTGCAGACCGTGGTGGAAAAACGTGCCACCTTCGCCTGCACCCCTGCCCTGCAACGCCCTGCCGTGGCGCTGCTGCCCAGCTTGTGCGCAGCGGGTGACTACACGGAAGGCCCCTACCCAGCCACGCTGGAAGGCGCAACCATGAGCGGCCTGAAGGCCGCTCAACACCTGCTGGGCCGCAACCCCATTCCAGCCTCTGCCGCCGTCTCTTGAGCCGCGTCAAATACCCTGCATTCGCCCCATGAATGTCAGGGATCGCTGTCTTGATCTCACATCAAGACCCGTTACAACCTGCTACGCGGCGATAAAATGGACAGCAATGCAGCCCAATGACCGCCTACCGGTCCTCTCCCAGAACGCGGTGTGTATCGGTACACCGCCCACGGCCAGACTGCCTACCACAGGCGCGCTGGCCCAAGCCCTTGGCTGCACCGCGGGGCCTCCAGCCTCCCCTCCCATGCCGCCCATCGGAAGTGCGCCATGAAAAAAATCCTCGCCCAATGGCGCATTGCTGGCACCCTGGTATTGCTGTTGTTGGCCTGTGCGGCTTATTGGTGGCAGCTTCTGGGCCAACAACGTGATCAGCTCGCCTTTGCTCAAGCGCAAACCGAGTTGCGGGCCAGCCAGGTTTCGCGCACGTTGGCAGTGCAGGTGGGTACGCTGATGGGCGGCCTTGAATATCTAGCACGCAACCTGGCAATACTGTACGAAAGCGATCCGCAGCATGCCTTCCAGTTGGCAGCAGGCAATGCGTTGGCCACTTTTCCGCCCGGTAGCCTCTTGCAGATTGCCGTCGCAGCCGCCAATGGACAGATCGTCTACTCCTCATTGACACCATCCGACGGGCTACAGACCAATGCGGTCTCGATAGAAGACCGTGCGCATTTTCAGGCCCATACGCTGAACGCTGGGCAACGCATCTACATCAGCCGTCCGACCCTGGGGCGCCTCTCGGGCCAATGGTCAGTGCAAATGTCTTACCCGGTGGAACACCAAGGAGGCTTTGGTGGCGTGGTGGTGCTGTCGGTCAATCCAGAGTACCTCTCACGCAACTTTCGTGAAGTGTTCACTCAAGGCAAAGACGTGGCACTGCTGGTTCGCGCCGACGGGGCCTATTTGGCGCGCTCCCATCTGCAAAGCGAAGTGCTGGACCAGAACATGCCGCCTGAGCGCGAGTTTCTGAGCCACCCCGAGCGCAACAGCGGGCTGTACCAAAGCCCCGCCTCCGTCGATGGCATAGAGCGGCTGTATGCCTGGCAGCGCCTGGCCAACTACCCCCTCGTCGTCAGCGTAGGGCTGGGACGCGACCAAGCTTTGGCGACTACACGCATTGCCGTGCGCGAAAGCCGCTGGCGCAATGCGCTGGGCACAGGGGCCTTGCTTTTGGCTGCCACCTGGATTGCCGTTCTGTTTGCACGGCAAAAGCAGGACCACATGCAGCTGCAGCGCCACAAGCAACGCTACAGCCTGGCGCTGGAGGGCGGCAAGCTGGGCACCTGGTACTGGCCCTTGGGCGCAGACGAGATGCACTTTGATGTGCGCTGGCCCACCCTGCTCGGATTGCCACCGCAAGCCCAGCAATTGAATCAGCAGCAATTGCAGGCCTTCATGCACCCCAGCGACTGGGTCAAATGGCGTGATGCGTTGCAAGCCCATGTCCGGGGAGAGACGGATTACTTTGAAGCCGAACCCCGGCTGCGGCACCAAAACGGCCAATGGATTTGGGTGCACCTGCGCGGAAAGCTGGTGGACCCAGATACGACGCAGACGACGCCCCACATCGCAGGCACCTACCTGGATGTCACCCAACGGCATGAGGCGGAAGCCGCGCGTGCCGAGATGCAAACGCGCCTGTCCAAACTGCTGGCACAGGTGCCAGGCATGGTTTACCAGTTCCGGCTGCGCACGGACGGCAGCGCCTGTTTTCCTTATGCCAGTCCGGGCATCATGGACATCTACGGCATCACGCCCGAGCCGGTGCAAACCGATGCACACCAAGCCTTTGCCAGTGTGCATCCGGAGGACATGGATCGATTGGCGGCCAGCATCCGGCAGTCTGCAGACTCGCTGGAGGCCTGGTCCTTTGAATGGCGCCAAATACGACCTGATGGCGAAGTCCGCTGGCTGGCAGGCAGAGCCAACCCCGAGCGTGAGCCCGATGGCAGCACCTTATGGCACGGCTACATCCACGATGTGACCGAGCAGCACGCCATGGTGGAGACGCTGCGCCGCAGCGAAGCCCGGCTGCGCCTGACCATGGCGGCCGTTCAAGACGGGCTGTGGGAGTGGGACACGCACTCCGACACCATTCTGATGGACACCCGTTGCCACGAAATCCTGGGCTATGCCACTCTGCCAGCGCCCCTGCATGTGAACACCTGGAGGCGCCTGGTACACCCTGACGACCGTCCGTCCGTACTCACCACGCTGCAACGCCAAGTCGCGCTAGGACAGCCTTTTGACGTAGAGGCGCGCCTGCGCACCAAACAAGGCACGTGGCGATGGGTGGAGATCAGAGGCAAGGTCGCCCCCGACGCCACAGGGCAGTCGGCGCTGGTGATCGGTACGCAGACAGACATCACCCAACGCATGCAGGAGGCACACCTGCGCCGTGCGCTGCTCGACAACGCAGCGGCAGCCCTGCTCATCACCACCCCCGAGCGCACCATTGCACTGGCCAATCAACGCGCGGTGGAAACCTTCTCTGAAGACGGACTGCCTTTGCAGGGCAAAAGCACCCAGGCCCTGCACCGCCACGAAGCGTCTTACGCACAATTTCGCCAATATGTGGACACCGTGCGCCTGCACGGCGCGGTGCAGGTGGAATACCTGCTGCGCACGGCCACCGGTGCGCTGCGCTGGTTCTCGATGCGCGGCACGCCGCTGGACCCAGAACACCCCGAAGGCGACATTGTGTGGACGCTGGTGGACACCACAGAGCGGCGCGAAACGGAAGAGGCACTGGCGACCGCCCAGGCCCATTTGCTGGAGGTGATTCAGCACTTCCCGGGGGGCGTGCTGGTACAAAACCAGGCAGGCGACGCCGTGGTCATCAACCAGGCCATGTGCGATCTATTCAACGTGCCCGCGCGCTCCGAGGACCTGGTTGGCTGCGATCGCGAGGCGCTGCTGGCGCTGGTGCCCCCTGAAGCCAGGGCCGTGCTTCCCTCACGCGAAAACCCACACAACGAGGGCTCCAGTGCGAGCTATGAAGTCACATTGCAAGACGGGCGCACCACACGCATCGACCTGATCCTGATGCGCACCGGAAGGGGAGACGACCTGGGCAGGCTGTGGCTGGCGCAAGACATCACCGAGCGCCGCCGCCACGAACGCACGCTGGAGCGGCTGGCCGCCACAGACACACTCACCGGCTTGCCCAACCGGCGCGCCTTCATGGCCCGACTGGAGGCAGAAATCACCCACATTGCCCATGGTGCCCCACCGGCCATGGTGCTGATGCTGGACCTGGACCACTTCAAACGGGTAAACGACACCTGGGGCCACGCCACGGGCGACCAGGTGCTCATGCACTTGGCCAAGCTGCTGCGAGGCAACCTGCTGCGCAAGGACGACATGGCAGGGCGCCTGGGTGGTGAAGAGTTTGCGGTGCTGCTGCCAGACACCACCGTACCAGAGGGTCTGGGGATTGCGGAGCGCTTGCGCGCCGCGCTGGAGCATAGCCAGATACTGAGCGACACAGGTCAGGCCGTCCGGGTCACCATGAGCGTGGGCGCCTGCACCGTGGGCACCCACTCGGGCAGCACCCTGGCCAGCGCCGATGCTGCGCTCTATGAAGCCAAGAACACCGGTCGCAACCGCGTCGTACAGGCACCAGCGTCTGCGACGGCTGCGCCTGACCTGCCCCACGGCGGCCCGACACAACCGCCACACTGACAGCATTCCGAAAGCTAGCGCGCGGCAACATGCTCTGGATTTCAGGCGTTGCTGAACCCATCCATCATGGACGACCAAGGCAAGCCGCGCCATCATTCACCACCACATCACAACAACACCAGGAGACACGACCATGTTGGAAAGCACCCTTTCCCTTCACCCCACAAGACGCCAGTGGCTGAGCGCAGGCTCCGCTCTGACCCTGGGCGCAATGCTGCCGTCCCTGGCCTCTGCACAAGCAGCCTGGCCCAGCAAGTCGGTGCGCTTTGTCGTGCCCTTTGCGCCCGGCGGCAGCTCTGAAATCGTAGCCCGCTCCACGGCGGCCGAGCTGTCCAAAACCCTCGGTCAGAGCGTGTTCGTAGACAACAAGCCGGGCGCGGCAGGCAACATTGCCATGTCGGAAGTGGCACGCGCTGAAGACCAACACACCCTCATCCTGGGACACATCGGCACCCTGGCGGTCAACCCATTCATCTTTGACAAGCTGCCCTACGACGCCAACAAGGACTTCAAGCCCGTGAGCCTGCTGGCCAAGGTGCCCAGCCTGTACGTGGTGCACCCCGATGTGCCGGCGAAGAACCTCAAGGAATTCATTGCCTACGCAAAGAAGAACCCCGGCAAGCTCAGCTATGGGTCTGCAGGCAATGGCAGCGCCGGTCACTTGGCGTTTGAATACCTGAAGATGACAGCCGATCTGTTCATGCTGCACGTGCCCTACCGTGGCACCGGCCCCATGATGACCGACCTGCTGTCGGGCCGCCTTGAGGCTTCAGCCGTGGGCGCAGCCGCCATGCTGCCGTTCATCAAATCCGGCAAAGTGCGTTGCATTGCCACAGGCTCAACCAAGCGGTTGCCGCAACTGCCCGATGTTCCGACCGTGGCCGAGCAAGGCTTTCCGGGGTTTGAGATGACACAGTGGTACGGCATGCTCGCGCCTGCCAACATGCCTGCCGCCAACCTCGACAAGCTCTCGGCAGAAACCATGAAAGCCGTCAAAGCCCCAGCCTCGCTGGAGCGTCTCAACGCCGATGCGGCAGAGGCCATTGGCGGCACACCGGCACAATTTGCGCAGTTCATCGCCGCTGAGCAAGAGCGCTGGAAGAAGGTGCTGCTGCGCGCCAAGGTCAAACCAGATTAACCCCCTGAGCCGCTTCGCG
The DNA here is from genome assembly GCF_003663825.1 of Acidovorax sp. 106. Lineage (NCBI taxonomy): Bacteria > Pseudomonadati > Pseudomonadota > Betaproteobacteria > Burkholderiales > Comamonadaceae > Acidovorax > Acidovorax sp. 106. Next base: position 4,860,054 of record NZ_RCCC01000001.1, read on the forward strand.
TCTTCCCCCTATCTCTCGCCCCGCTGCGCGAGTCGGGAAGGGGGACGCAGTCGGTGCGGCGGGGCAGCCCTTGCACGGCCGCGTAGCCTGGGCAGCGCGTGCTCGCAGGCTGACTGCTGGCGCTTGCGCGCCGTAACCGCCCCCCGTTGTATGGTCCACTGCTGAATGCAAGCGCTACGCCATCCGCACAAACGGTAGCATCGTCCCATCATGCGCATCCTTTTGGCCGAAGACGAACACAGCCTGGGCACCTGGCTCAGCCGTGCGCTGGAGCACGCAGGCATTCAGGTCGAGTGGGTGACCGACGGGCGCATGGCCGACCGGGCACTGCAGCAGTCTGACTACGACGCACTGGTGCTGGACCTGGGACTGCCAGGGCTGGACGGGCAGACCGTGTTACAGCGCCTGCGCGAACGCGATCAGCGCTTGCCCGCACTGATCCTTACGGCCCGCAGCTCACTGGAGGAGCGCGTGCGCTCGCTCAACGCCGGGGCCGATGATTTTTTGGCCAAACCCTTCGAGCTGGCCGAGCTGGAGGCGCGATTGCACGCACTGGTGCGCCGCGCGCGCGGCACAGAGCACCCGCGCCTGGCCTGCGGGTCGCTGGTGTACGACAGCGCCCGCAAGCAATTCACGCTGCAAGGTGCGCCCCTGCCCCTATCACCCCGCGAGCAAGCGGTGCTGCGGGTGCTGGTACAGCGCAGTGGCGAGCCTTTTTCCAAACAACAGATTCTGGACCGCGTCTTCTCGGACGACGAGGACGTGCACCCCGAAGCCGTGGAAGTGTTTGTGCACCGACTGCGCAAACGCCTGGAGGGCAGCGGCGTGCGCATCACCACCCTGCGAGGGTTGGGCTACGCACTGGAGTGCGACTGAATGCGGCCGATGCCACAGGCCGCTGAGACGCAAAAGGCACCACAGCAACCCCACAGGCAGCGCCCCCGCACCCGGCTGTGGCAACGTTTGGCACTGGTGCTGCTCCCTCTTTTGGCGCTGGTCACGGTGCTGGAGCTGTGGATGACACGCCACGACGCCCTCGAAGCTGCCAATGCAGCCTATGACCGCTCGCTGCTGGGAGCACTCAAGGCCATTGATGCAGGCATATCGACCGCGTCGGGCGGGCTGTCGGCCGAACTGCCCTACAGCATGCTCGAATTTTTTGAGCTGACCGCCAGCGGCTCGGTGTATTTCCGCGTGGCGTCCTCCGACGCGCTGGTTGAACTGGGCAACGCCGATTTACCCCTGCCACCCGACCCCTTGGCACCCGGCGTGCCGCGCTTTTACGACGCCAGCTACTTTGGCGAATCGCTGCGGCTCGTGGCCTACCAGCGCCCCACGCCGCCCACCGCCGTTGCAGCAGAGGCTGCGCCAGGTGTTTTGGTGCAGGTGGGGGAAAGCACACAGTCGCGCCAGGACTTCACCCAGCGTTTTGTGCGCCGCGCAGCACTGCGCGACGGATTGATCCTGGCGCTGATGGTGCTGGGCTCGGCAGGCACGCTGGCCTTGGCGCTGCGCCCCTTGGCCCGTCTGGCGCAAGAAGTGCAAGACCGCAACCCTGAAGACCTGGACCCGATAGCCCCCCAAGACTTGCCTGCTGACATCCTGCCGCTGGTCTCGGCAGTCAACCAACACATGGCGCGCAGCCAGGCGCTGATTGCGCAGCAGCGCCAGTTTTTGGACGATGCCTCCCACCAGTTGCGCACGCACCTGACCACTTTGCAAATGCAGATCGACTGCGCCCGGCGCGAGCCCGACAGTGCCGTGGTGCAAAGCACGCTGGAAGCCCTGGGCGCAGAAATATCCCGCGCCACGCGGAGCACACAGCAACTGCTAGCACTGGGCCGCAGTGATACGGCGGCCCTGGACTGCGCCCCCACGGACCTGGCCGCCCTGCTGCGCAGCGTGGCGCTGGAGCTGCTGCCCCAGGCCCGCGCCAAGCAGATTGACTTTGGCATCCACCCCCCATCGCCATCGCGCAACATGGCCTTGGCAGATGCCCACCTGATGCGCGAGGCCCTGACCAACCTGGCCGCCAATGCCATTGCCTACACACCGGCGGGCGGCACGGTCACACTGGCAGCCGCTGGCGATGATCTGGGCTGGAGCCTGAGTGTGGAAGACGACGGGCCTGGTTTGAACGAGGAAGAACGCGCCACACTGGGCCAGCGCTTTCGGCGGGGGGCACAAGCCAAGGCGCCTGGTTCGGGGCTTGGGCTGGCCATTGCGCGCTCCATCGCGCAGCGGCACCAAGGCACACTGCGGCTGCAGGCGTGCGAGCATGGCCCGGGGCTGCGGGTGTTGGTATGGTGGCCAGCACCGGCTCCCAACGGGGCGTGACCATAATCAGGCCCCGCAGCCCACCCGCCCCATGTTTGCCCCAACCCACCCGACTCTCACTCCATCGCGCCGCCAAGCCCTGCAAGCCGCCGCTGCCGCGCTGCTGCCCTGCGGCAGTTGGGCTGCTGATGCCGTGGCCCCGTTCGCAGGCGCCGAGTGCATTGCTCCCTCCAAACCCGGTGGCGGCTTTGATCTGACCTGTGCTGTGGCATCACAGGCCATCGCCAGGGTACGGCCCCAGGCCAACGCACTGCACACCCGCTACCTGCCGGGAGGCATCGGCGCCGTGGCGTTTGACCAGACTGCCAGTGGGCGGCTGGGGGGACCGGGCACCCTGGTGGCGTTCTCCAGCGGGTCGCTGCTCAACATTGCACAAGGGCGCTTTGGCCCCCACCCGGTGCAGGCCGTGCGCTGGATTGCCACCCTGGGCACCGACTACGGCGTGGTTGCCGTGCACCGCGACAGCCCCCACCACAGCCTGCCACAGCTGGTGCAAGCCCTGCGCGAAGCGCCCTCCAAGCAGGTGTTTGGCGCTGGCGGCACCCTGGGCAGCCAGGACTGGATGAAAGCAGCCCTGCTGGTGCGGGCCGCAGAACAAGACCCACGCAAGATGCGCTTTGTGTCATTTGAAGGTGGTGGCGAAGCCATCAAGGCGCTGGAAAGCGGCCACCTGGGCGTGTTCACCGGCGATGCGGCAGAAGCCATGAAGGCCCTGTCCAAAGGCGCCCAGTTCAAGCTGCTGGCAGTGCTGGCCCCGGCCCGACTCCCGGGGCGGCTGCGCGATGTGCCCACAGCCACTGAGCAAGGCGTGGCGCTGGTGTGGCCCACCGTGCGGGGCGTTTATATGGCAGCAGGCACGCCAGAGGCCGCTGTGGCCGCGTGGACGGCCGCCTTTGAACAAGCCCACAGCGCCCCAGGTTACGCCGCGCTGTGCCAGGAGCATGGCTTGGCCCCCCACCGCATGACGGGAGCGGCACTGGAGGCATTTGTGCAAAAAAGCGTAGAAGACTACCGCGTACTGGCCAAGGAGCTGGGGCTGCGGTTATGGAAGGCCCCTGCGCCCTGACCCGTTCAATGGAGCGCATTGGGCTTGAAAAACCTCAGGCCGCAGGCTCGGCGCTGTCTGCGGGAGCATCGTCCGTGGTTTGCATGCGGGTGGCCAACACCTTGTCGATGGTCTTGCCATCCATGTCCACCACTTCGAGCTTCCAGTTTTCCCACTGCACGGTGTCTGTCACCTTGGGCAGGCGGCCCGTCAGCAGCATCACCATGCCACTGAGGGTGTGGTAGCGGCCGCGCTCTTCCTCAGGCACAGCGTCCAGGTTCAGGCGGTCCTTAAGCTCAGGCACGGGAATGTGCCCGTCGAGCAGCCAGCTGCCATCTTCGCGCTGTAACGCCCACGACGTTTCCGGGTCGCGTGGCTGAAACTCGCCGGTGATCGCTTCGATCAGGTCTTGCAGCGTGACGATGCCTTGCACCTCACCGTATTCGTCAATGACGAAGGCCATGTGCACGTCCGAGAGGCGGAAGTTGTCCAACAACTCCATGCCCGTGATGGTCTCAGGCACATACAGCGCAGTCTGCAGGGGCTGGTCGGCCAGCGTGTGCTTTGGGTCGCGCAGCGCGCGGGACAGCCACTGCCGCGCATTGATCACGCCCTGCAAGTGGTCCATGCCACCACGCACGACCGGGAAACGAGCATGGTCCGAGTCTTCAATACGCCGCAGATTTTCTTCAAACGGCGCGTCCAAATCCAAGCAAACCACATCGCCGCGCGGCACCATGAGCGAGCCAATCTGGCGGTCATCCAGGCGAAACACGTTGCGCACCATGGTGTGCTCGTGCGATTCGATCACTCCGGCAGTGGTGCCCTCCACCAGCATGGCGTGGATCTCTTCTTCCGTCACGGGGCTGCCGCTGGTTTCCTTCACGCCCAGCAAGCGCAGCAGCATGCGGGTAGAGCCCGAGAGCAACAACACAAAAGGCTTGGTGGCCAACGCCAGCAAATGGATGGGGCGCGCCACCAAACGGGCAAAGGTTTCGGGGTAAGACTGCCCGATGCGCTTGGGCACCAACTCGCCCACCACGATGGAGAAATAGGTGATGAGCAACACCACCAGGCCCGTGGCCGCGTAGCCGCCATAAGGCGCAGGCACGCCCACAGAGGCCAACCAGATCGCCAAAGGCTCGGCCAAAGCGGCCTCACCGACGATACCGTTGAGCACGCCAATCGACGTGATACCGATCTGGATGGTGGAGAGAAAACGCGTGGGGTCTTCCCCCAGTTTGACGGCAGCGGCTGCGCCGTTGTCGCCCTCATCAATCAACTTTTGCAGCCGGGCCTTACGCGCTGTGACGAGCGCAATCTCCGACATGGCAAAGACCCCATTGAGGCAGATGAGGGCGAACAGTATTGCTATTTCCATAAGAAGGGTGCCGAACGCACCCTGTGTACCAAGAAGCTATTGATTGTAAGAAACTCTGCAAAACGCTCATGAAAAGCACGCAGATACATGCACGTTGTGGCACGCAAGAAACATGCTTGGCTGGGCCTGCGACCGATATCGAGCCCCCTGAACAGAACTTACCGCTCAAGCCACCACTGGATGACCACCTTGGCCAAAAAACCGATGAACCCTACGCCCAAGCCCAGAAACAGCACAAAGGTGCCAAAGCGCCCCGCCTTGGACTCCCACGCCAGCTGGCCAATGATGAAGAGCATGTACAGGATGAACGCCCCCACCCCGTAGGTGAGGAAGAAGCCCGAAATTTGCGCTTCGGTAAAACCAAAAATCACGATGCCACTCCACTGCGTTGCCCTTGGGGTGCCGAGGTATCACGCAGCGGCAGGCTCGAAGCGTCCACCAGATCGCGATAGGCATGCCAGCTGGCATGGCCCAGCATGGGCATCACAAAAATCAGCCCCAGCAGCAAGGAGCCCAGCCCCAGCAGCGTAAAGCCCAGAATCAAAGCCGCCCAGAACGCCATGGGCAGCGGGTTGGCCACCACCACCTGCCAACTGGTCAACACGGCCAGGCGCAGCGAAGCGCGCCGGTCCAGCAGCAGCGGCATGGCCACCACGCTCGACGCAAAAATGGGCGCCGCCAGCAGGCTGCCCAGTGCCAGCCACAACTCAAACAACCAGCCATCGTTGGCCAGCACCACATGGCGCATGAAGTCCATGGGTGTGTTCACAGGAACCGGCGTCAGCAGCGTGATGAACGCCGCAGAAGTCAGTACCCAACCCGTGGCCGCCAGCGCCAGCAACAAGCCGAACTGCACCATGCACCAGTAGTCGTTGCCCCATTTGTTGATGTGGCTGTTTTGCCAGTTGAACCAGGTCTTTAGCACCACCGCCATGCCTGCGGGCTGGCGCTGCTCCAGCGCCCGGCTCAGGGCATACAGGCTGGTGGCCAGCACCGGCGCCACCACCATGAAACCCGACAACGCCCCCGCCAGCAACCAAAAGCGGTTGTGCGCCAGGGCCAGGATCACGCCGCCCAGGGCCGTCAGCGCCAGACCGTGGGCAAAGCTGATCCAGCCAGCGCGGGCCATGTCGCGCCAGGCCAGCACCAGCCACGTCATGGGCTGCATGAGGCCAATAGTGCGCACCTGCGGCAAGGAAAGCGGTGTTTTGGGCATGGCGGCTTCACCAATCGTCAAGCTAAACAGTCAAACAAACAAAGGAGCAAGGCAGGCTGCTGAACCGGGCCATCTCGGCCATCAACCCAGCAAACGGCACAGGTGGGTGAGGCTGCTCACGGTGGCGTGGGGCTGGGCGCCATGCGGCCACGCCTGCCCGGATGCGTTCAACCACACCGCCTGCATGCCTGCCCCCAGCGCGCCCAGGGCGTCGGCCGTAGCGTCGTCGCCCACGTGCAGCACCTCGTGCGGCTGCACCTGCACGGCGCGGGCGGCTTCCTGAAATATGCGGACATCGGGCTTGGGGGCGCCAAAGTCTTTGGCGTTGATGCTGGCCTTGAAGTAATGCCCAATGCCCACGCGGTGCACATCGGCGTTGCCGTTGGACAAAGCCACCACCGGGTAGCGGGTCGACAAAAAGGCCAGCGTGTCGTGCGCGTCGTCAAACAACTGCACGCGCTGGCGCTGGTCAAAAAACACATCGAAGGCCGGCTCGGCCAGCGTGGGCTCGTCCCCCGCCTGCACCAGCGCCATGCGGATGGATTCACGGCGCAAGGCACTCAGGTCGTGCTCCAGATCGGGCCGCAAGTTCACCATCTGGTTGCGGATAGCGCGCAGCGCTTCGGTGTTGGCAAACAGCCGGGCCGTGGCCGGAGCGTGCAATGCCAGCCACTGCAACAGCACCTCTTCGGCTTTGGCAATGGTGGGCCAGATGGGCCACAGGGTGTCGTCCAGGTCGATGGAAATGGCGCGGATGCGGCCCACGTCCAGCACCGGGGCGGGGTGGGAGGCTTGATGCGCATCAAGAGAGGGGACAAGCATAGGGTTCTGAGAATACTCCACCGCAGCGAACGCCCCGGCGCATTTGCCACAATCGGCGCATGCGATCCCCCTTCCACCCAGAACCTCCCTACACCCATGGCCAACCAGAGCGCACTGCCGTGCTGCTGTGCAACCTGGGCACGCCTGACGAACCCACTGCGCCCGCATTGCGGCGCTACCTGGGCCAATTCCTGTCAGACCACCGCGTGGTCGAGATTCCCAAACTCGTCTGGATGCTGATCCTGCACGGCATCATCTTGCGCGTGCGCCCCGCCAAGTCGGCCGCCAAATACGCCAGCGTCTGGACGCCCGAGGGCTCGCCCCTGGCCGTGTGGACCACCAAGCAAGCCACCCTGCTGCGCGGCTGGCTGGGCCAGGCGGGGCACGGCGTGCTGGTGCGCCACGCCATGCGCTACGGCAACCCGTCCATCGCCAGCCAGCTCGACGCCCTCAAGGCCGAAGGGGCCACGCGCATCCTGGTGCTGCCGCTGTACCCGCAATACTCTGGAACCACTACCGCCAGCGTGTTCGACGCGGTCTACACCTGGGCCGCCCGCACCCGCAACGTGCCCGAGCTGCGCTTTGTCAACCACTACCACGACGACCCTGGCTACATCGACGCCCTGGCCCGCACCGTAGAAACCCACTGGAAGCGCCACGGCCAGCCAGACCAACTGGTGATGAGCTTTCACGGCGTGCCCGAGCGCACGCTGCACCTGGGCGACCCCTACCACTGCGAGGCCCGCAAGACGGGACGCCTGCTGGCCGAACGCCTGGGCCTGCGCGAAGACCGCTACCAAATCACCTTCCAATCGCGCTTTGGCAAGGCCAAGTGGCTGGAGCCCTACACCCAGCCCACCATCGAAGCCCTGGCCCAAAAAGGCACGCACCGTGTGGATGTGATTTGCCCCGGCTTTACCAGCGACTGCCTGGAAACGCTCGAAGAAATCAACATGGAAGTGCGCGAAGCCTTTTTGCACCACGGCGGCAAAGAATTTCACTACATCCCCTGCCTGAACGATAACCACGCCTGGATCGGCGCCCTGAGCCAGGTGGCCCAGCAGCACCTGCAAGGCTGGCCCACCGAAGTGGCCAGCGCAGCCGCGCTGGAAGATGCACGCCAGCACGCCCATGCAGGTGGCGCACCGCAGGGCCGCTGCCCGGTGGCACACTGACAAACGGTGTGCGCAACGCGTGCCCCACGCAATGCACGCACACCCCTTTCATCCACCAAATTGCTACTAAATTTATAGCTTCTTGCGCTTATTCCTATTGCGCCAGAAGCCTTTTTTATTGAAATTCTCTGCATCCAGCGCCTGGCGCTTGCAGGCCCTCCACTTCAGCCATGCCCGCCACCGCCCTTCCCGCTTCGCAACTGCGCCTGACCATCGACCCCAGCACCCTGGGTTTTGCCAGCACGGCCGAGTTGCAAGACCTGCCCTTGCCCTGGATTGGGCAAGAACGCGCGCAGGCAGCGGCGCAGTTTGGGCTGGGCATGGCCCAGCCCGACTACCACCTGTTTGTGCTCGGCGAAGTGGGCAGCGGGCGCGCATCGCTCATGCGCCAAGCCATGCACGCAGCCGCTGCGCTGCGCCCTGTGCCGCCTGACCTGTGCTACCTGCACAACTTTGACGCCCCTGAGCGCCCCCGCGCCCTGCGCCTGCCCGCAGGCCAGGGCCGCGTGCTGCGCCGCGCCATGGCCGAGCTGGCCAAGGCCCTGCAAACCGACATCCCCCGCCACCTGAGCAGCCCCGACTTTCGGGCCCAGGCCCGCACCATCGAGCAAGCCTACGAAGCGCAAGAGGCCCAGGCCTTTGCCGCGCTGCAAGCCTTTGCCCAGGCCCGGCAGTTCCACCTGTCGCGCACTGACGAAGACGGCGGGCACATGGTCTTCACGCTCACCGGCAGCAACGGCCAACCCTTGACCGAGAGCGAAGCCCGCGCCCTGCCCCCTGAGCAGCGCGCCCACATCGACGCGGCCGAGCAGGCACTGCGCGCAGAAATCGTGGCCTTTGCCCACACCCTGCGCCCTCTGGAGCGGGTGCGCGACGATGCACTGAACCAACTGCGCAAGCGCACCGTGCGCCCCCTGGTGCAACAAGCACTGGACGCAGTGCGCGCCGCCTTGCCAGAGCAGCCCGACCCCCTGCCCTCCTGGCTGCAGCACATCGAGCGAGAACTGCTGCAACACCTGCACTGGTTTGAGCTGATCGAGCCCAAAGACGGCCCAGCCGAGCCCAGCAGCGATAAAAGCAGCAGCGCAGCCAACACGGCCGGCGCCACCCATGACGACGAAGACGACGACGCCCACAACGCCCTGAACCGCCTGCTGCACCTGTGCCAGGTGCACCTGGCCGTGGACCACCACGGCCAGACCCACGCACCCGTCATCGTCGAAGACAACCCCCAGCACCGCAGCCTGTTTGGCAGCATCGAGGCGCACAGCGACGGCGACACCCCGCACGCCGACTACACCGGCATCCGCGCAGGCAGCCTGCTGCGCGCGCATGGCGGCTTCTTGTTGCTGCACCTGCACGACCTGACGACCGAAGAAGGCCTGTGGGCCCGCCTGCGCCGCTTTCTGCGCTGCAACCGCCTGCACATCGACGAGTCTGGCGGCAGCAACAGCAGCGGCGCACCCGTGGCCCTGCAACCCGAGGCGGTGGCCGTGAATGTGAAGATCGTGCTGATCGGATCGGTGGACGAGTACTACGCCCTGCAAGACGCCGACCCCGACACCGCCCGGCGCTTTCGCGCCAAGGTGGACTTTGTCGAGCGCTTTGCCGCCAGCCCCGCCACGCGCCAGGCCAGTGCCATCTTTGTGGCGCACAGCTGCAAACGCCGGGGCCTGCCCCACTTCAGCGCCCCCGCCGTGGCCTTGCTGCTGGAGCAAGCCCACCGCGAAGCCGATGACCAAGGCCGCCAAAGCGCCCAGTTCGCTCACATCGAGGCCCTGCTGATGGAAGCCGCCACCCTGTGCCAAGCCCGCAGCGGCGCCTTGGTAGAGCCTGCCGACGTGCACGCAGCCCAACACGCCCACCAACTGCGCCACAACTACCCGGAAGAGCAACTGCACGAATCCATCGTAGAGGGCGAGCGCCTCATCACCTTGAGCGGCAGCGTCACCGGCCAGATCAATGCCCTGACCCAGATCGACCTGGGCGACTACCGCTTCGGCTTTCCGGTGCGCATCACCGCCCGCACGTTCGCGGGGCAGGAAGGCCTGCTCAACATTGAGCGCGAGGTGGACATGTCCGGCCCCATCCACGACAAGGGCGTGCTCATCCTGCACAGCTACCTCACCGCGCTGTTCAGCCACGTAGCCCCCCTGGCGCTGAATGCTTCCATCGTGTTCGAGCAGGAGTACAGCGGCGTAGAAGGCGATTCGGCCTCGTGCGCCGAGCTGTACGCGCTGCTGTCGAGCTTGTCGGGCCTACCCCTGCGCCAAGGCATTGCCGTGACCGGCGCACTGAACCAGCATGGCGAGGTGCTGCCCGTGGGCGGCATCAACGAAAAGATCGAGGGCTGGTTTCGCGCCTGCGCCACAGCAGGACTGGATGGGACGCAGGGCGTGCTCATCCCGTCACGCAACCAGCGCCACCTGATGCTGCCACGCGAGGTGCTAGAGGCCGTGCAGCGTGGCCTGTTCCACGTCTACACCGTGGGCCATGTAAGCGAGGGCATTGCACTGCTCACGGGCGAAGCCTCTGGCATGGCCCCCGGCGCCCTGCCTCCAGACCACGCCAGCGCACTCGAAGAAACCGTGCTCAGCCGTGCCGAGCAAACCCTGCGTGCCTACCGACGCGCCTGCCAAAGTGCAGGGCACACGCGCCGGGGCCGCACACGTCCAGCAGCGCGGTGGGCACACAAGCCTGGCGCAGACTGATACCAACCAGCGCGCCCCCAAGCGAAGCAGGCTTGGTTGGTAGCAAGGGGCACGGGGGTTACGCCCCCCAAACCCAGCCTGCCACCCGGCGGGGCGAAAGTGGCCGCCCTACCACTTGGGCAAAATGCGCTCGCCCGGCAAAATCTCATACGGCACTGCCCAACCCGGCAGCTGGCGCAAGCGCTGCAGCCATGCATGGATGTGCGGGTAGCGCGTGGCCACGTCGTAGCCGCTTTCCTCCACCGGGTAGAACAGGTAGCCGCACAGCGAGAAGTCGGCAATCGTGGGCTGCTCACCCACCATGAAGGTGCGGCCCTCCAGGTGCTTGTCCACAATGCCAAACGCGTTGTCCATGCGCCCCTGCAGCCAGGCCATCAGTGCGGGCTCGGGCGGTGTGGCACCAAAGGCCTTCATGAAACGGAACGTGGCGAAGTAACTGGTGAACTTGTGGTTGTCGAACAGCAGCCAGCGCAGCACCTCCAGCTTGTCGTCCTCAGACTCCCCCAGATACGCTGGCGCATGCCTTTGGGCCAGATAAGTCAGGATCACCCCCGACTGCGTCAGGCTGCGCTCACCATCCTCCAGCACCGGCGCCTCGCCCATGGGATTGGTCTGCTCGCGCCAATCCGCCGTGCGGGTCATGCCGTTCATGAAGTCCACAAACACGGGCTCCCACGCCACGCCCAGTGCCCGTAAAAAGAACGCCACCTTGTACGAATTGCCAGACTGGCAAAAGCTGTGAAGACGGTACATCGCACACTCCTCCTTGGTATCCCAAAGGGGCAGGCCATCTGCCCCGGGCTGAGCAGTGTCACAAAAAATCGCCACAGGCGCCGAGCACCTGACATTAGCCCTCAACCCAGCGGCCGCAACCACATCCACAAAGCGGCCCCCGCGGCCAGCCACAAAGCCACCACCAGCACGGCCCCTGCCATGCTGCGGGGCTTGGCGCCCTTGGCCTGCATCCAGGCATCGGCCTGGCCACGGCAATCGGCCAGCACATCGGGCGGTAACAGCCGCAAGGTCAGCCAGATCAAACCAGGCAACAGCAACACATCGTCCACATAACCCAGCACGGGAATGAAATCGGGGATCAGGTCAATCGGACTCAGCGCATACGCCACCACAAACAGCCCAAGCGCCTTGGCATACCAAGGCGTCTTGGGGTGCTTGCCAGCAAACCACAGGGTTACCCCATCGCGCTTGACGCGCTTGGCCCAAATCTTCAACGTGCTGCCGATGCCCATGCCAATCTTTCGATGTGCCAACGGGCACAGCTCCCATGATGTACCACGCTTGGATCCAAAGAGAGGTCGCCTGCCTCGCACTTCAGCAACGCAGGGGTTGCAAGCAAAGCCCCATCAAAGCGCATGACAGCACATACAGAGCGCGTGCACACCCAGGCCCCCAAAGCCAGGCCCTCGGCGTGCATCAATGAACTCAGAACGGCACTGTGGTGCGCAGCCAAAACGCCGAGCCCTGCGCACGGTTGCGTGCGCCAAACTCTTTTTCGACCTTGGCGGTGATGAGCCAGCCCTTGTCGTTGGCGTAGCGGATGGACGGGCCTATGGATTGGCTGCGCCCGCGTGCGCCGGACACCACCGCGCCATTGAGCTTGTCGTCACTCCACTGCCGGTAAACATACCCGCTCACACCCACAATCCAGCCGCCCCCCAGGCCCCAGCCCAGGGCGTAGTCGGCAATGAACTCGCGCCCTGAGCGGTAACCCGTGTCGTCGTTGGTGCGGTTGAAGTTGAGCGTGGCCTTCACGTCGGCGTTCAGGCCATGCGGGTCCATCCACGTCACCACGCCAATGGGCTGCAACGAGAGGTAATTGCGCCCGATGTTGGCCTGGCGGTTGCGGTCGTACGCGCCGGTGGGCAGCACGGCGTCCAGCCCCGCCACCGTGTGCAACTTGGCCGAGTGGTGCCAGGCAACGGCACCGCCCACCGTCACATCGCCCAGGCCAGTGCGCGAATCGCTTGCGCCCCCGGCACGCACCGAAAGGTCTACCAGCGGCAAGATGGTGTGGGCCGCCAGATTGCCCCCCAGCAACTCTACCGGGGTGACCCAGATGATGCGCGTCGCCGCCACGTTGGCCCGCACCTTGAAGCCGGGCACAGGCACGGCATCGCCTTGCGCGTCGTTCACCCGCGTGGCGGTGTAACGGTTCAGGTACTCCAGCACATACAAGCCGGGCGGTGGCGCTGCCCCTGCGGTGAAGTTTTCAGTGCCGACGGGGTAGGTGGAGCCCCCGCCCTCGGTGGCAAAGACCCCGGTGCACAGCGTGCCGGCCAGTGCCAGCAGTGCCAGGCGGCGTGTGCTGGAGGATGGTGTGTTTTTTGTCCGATGTTTCATGGTGCTTGTCTCCTTTTTGTTGTGTGAACAGGTTTTTTCAGGAATGCCCGACCAAAAGGCGCGCAGGCTCGCTCCCCGGCCTGTGCCGGTGCGGCCGATGCGTCGGCCCTTGGGGTCGTTGGGCTGAGGGGTGCCGCTGCGCTATGCAGCAGCCGCCACCGCCGTGCGCTGGTGCGCTGCGATGAACCGGCCCGCTTGCTCCAGCGAAGCCAGTGCTTCATCCAGCACGGGCGCAAACAGCTGCCAGCAATGCACCATGCCGTCCCACACGGTGCAGTCCGCTTCCACACCCGCTGCTTTCAGGCGCGCGGCCATGGTGACGGCGTCGTCGCGCAGGCGCTCCTGGCTGCCCACCTGCAGTTGCACGGGCGGCAGCCCTTGCAGGTTGGCGCTGTAGAACGGTGTGACCGTGGGCGAACGCACGTCGCCGCCTGGCACGTACATGGCGTTGAAAAAGCCCATCAGCTCGCGCGTGATGAACGGGTCGTCCACGGTGTGGTGGGACCCGCCTTCCGACGCCATGTCCAGCGCGGGCGACAACGCCACGATGGCCGCAGGCAACGGCATGCCCAGGTCGCGGGCACGCACTGCCGTGGACAAGGCCAGGTTGCCGCCCGCCGAGTCGCCCGCCAGCACGATGGCCGACGCGGCGTAGCCCTGGGCCAGCGCCCACTCGTACGCAGCCAGCGCATCGTCGTGCGCGGCGGGCGCGGGGTGTTCCGGCGCCAGCCGGTAGTCCACATTGAGCACCGGCGCCCCGCTGAACTGCGCCAAGTACGAGCACAGCGCCCGGTGCGACGCCAGCGAGCCAAACACAAAACCACCCGCGTGGTGGTAGATGACAAGCCTGCGCGCATCGGCATGGGCCGTGCTCAGCAACTCGGCCGCCATAGTGCCACCCGCCCCGTTGGGGATGTGCAGTGTGCGGACGGGAAGCCCCTGGGCCATAGGCATCTGCGAATTGCTGGCATCAAACCACGCGCGCAACTGCGCGGGGGTGGCTTGCGGTGGCGGCGGGTTTTGCGTGGCCATCTGCAAGATGGCCTGGAGCTGTTGTGCGGACATGTGCGGGCCCTTCGATCACAGGTAGGTGGAGGCGAGTCCGCCATCCACAGGCAGGTTGATGCCGCTCACCCAGCGGGCCGCATCGCTGCACAGGAAGGCGATCACCGGCGCCACTTCGTCGCTGAAGGCCGGGCGCTTCATGCGGTGGGCATCCTTCTCCACGCGCTCCTGGCCCAGCATCTGCACAAAGTCGCCCAGGATGGGCGTGAACACCGGGCCGGGGGCCACGCAGTTCATGCGCACACCGCGCTCCATGAAGATCTTTTGCGACTGGGTGTACGTCCACACAATCAGCGCTTCCTTGAAGTACTGGTAGCAGGTCTCTTGCGGCACGGGGTGCGCAGCCAGCCACTTGGCGCCCTCTTCAAAGCTGGCGGTGGCCCCCAGGGCGCGGTGGGGTTCCAGGCGCTGGGGCCACTCTGCCCCCAGGATGGAGGCAATGTTGACGATGGAACCGCCTTCGCCCATGCGCTCCAGCACGCGGTGCGTGAAGTGGCGCAGGCCCAGGTAATTGACGCGGCCGACCAGCTCGGCGGGCGATGTGCCGGGCACACCCGCAATATTGGCCAGCGCATCCACCTTGGCGGGCAGCCGTGCCATAGCGGCGTCAATCGCCGCAGGATCACCCAGATCTATGGGCACAAAGCCGTCGAGCGTGAGCGTGGGCGCATTGCGGTCCACACCAATCACGCGGGCGCCCTGCTGGCGGGCGAGCTTGGCAAAGTCAGCGCCGATGCCGGAGCAGCAGCCGGTGACGACGATGGTTTTGTTGTTGAGGGTCATGAAAGTTGTCTCCTGCAAATGTTGTTGTGGTGCGAGGGGTGAGCGCGGCGCTTCGACAAGCTCAGCGTGAACGGGCTGGGGGTGCTCCGTCGAACGGGCTGGCGCGCCTTGAGCAGCGTCTTGCCATCCCCCAACCGTTCGGGCTGAGCCTGTCGAAGCCAGGGTACGGAGCCCGCCCTGCCTTTGACAAGCTCAGGCGGAACGGGAGGTTGATGCGCTGTCAGAAAGGAAACGCGGGTGGCGCATCCTTCACGGTGATCCACTGCCACTGCGTGTATTCGTCCATGTCTGCAGGCCCGCCCACACTGCTGCCATTGCCCCCCAGGCCAGGGCCGCCAAAGGGGTTAATGCATTCGTCGTTCACCGTCTGGTCGTTGATGTGCACCATCCCCGCACGCAGCCGCTGGCCCAGCGCCAGGGCGCGGCCCACGTTGGGGCTGATGACGGCAGCCGCCAGCCCACCCTGGCTGGTATTGGCCAGTTGCACAGCTTCGTCGTCGGTGCGGAAGGTGACGAGGTTGGCCACCGGGCCAAAGGGCTCTTCGTCAAACGAACGAATGCCAGGCTTGACACCCGAGAGCACCGTGGGCTTGTAGCAAAGGCCCTCAAAGGTGCCACCCGCTTCGAGCTTGGCGCCCTGGGCCACGCTGTCCTTGATCACGCTGTCAAAGTGCCGCAGTTGCTTGGCGTCGATCATCGGCCCCAGGGCCACTTGGCCGCTGGCGCCATCGCCCACAGGCAGGTGCGTGGCCTTGCCCACCATGCGCTGCAAGATGGCTTCGGCAATCGACTCGTGCACCAGGATGCGGTTCGATGCCATGCAGATCTGCCCCTGGTGGAACCACGCGCCAAACGCGGCAGCACTGGCTGCGGCGTCCAGGTCGGCGTCTTCCAAAATGATGAGGTTGTTGGCGCCGCCCAGCTCCAGCGACACCTTTTTGAGGTGCTGCCCCGCCAGCGCGCCAATGCGGCGGCCCACGGCGGGCGAGCCGGTGAAGGCGATCATGGGCACGCGCTCGTCCACCACCAGCGCCTCGCCCGCCTCGGCATCGCCGGGCACCACCTGCAGCAAGCCCTTGGGCAGGCCCGCTTCTTCAAACACGCGGGCCATCATGAAACCGCCGCTCACCGGCGTGCGCGTATCGGGCTTGAGCACCACCGCATTGCCCAGCGCCAGCGCGGGGGCCACAGAGCGCAAGCCCAGAATGAGCGGGAAGTTGAACGGCGAGATCACCCCCACCACACCATGCGGCACGCGCCGCGCCATCGACAGGCGCCCCGGCGTGCTGGGCAGCACCTGGCCCTGGGCCTGCATGGGCAAAGCTGCTGCCAGCTGGCACAGCGTGATGGCCTCGCGCACCTCGTGCTGGCCCTTGGGCACGATACCGCCGGTTTCGCGGGCCACCGTCATGGCCAGCTCGTCAAAGTGCTGCTCAAAAATGCTGGCCGCGCGGTGGAACACCGCCGCACGCTCGCGCGGCCCCGTGGCCGCCCACGCGGCCTGCGCTTGCTGCGCCCGGCCAATGGAGGCCTGCATGTCTGCCGCACTGGCAATGCCCACGCGGCTGAGCACCTGGCCCGTGGCTGGCTCGACCGCATCACGCGCCGTGCTCAGCGCGGTAGACCACGCACCATCAAAGGCCTTGCCCGCCCACAGGCGGTTGTCCAGCAGGCCTGGTTTTTCTGAAACACCCATCGCATTGCTCCTTGGTTGAAATCAAAACCCACCGCATGGCTGCAGCGGTGTGGACTGAAATTGCAACGGGCATACCAGCCACCGGGGCCACGGCACCCCCAAACGCCCGAAACAGGGGCTTTTTGAGAGGGAGCGCTACGGACTTTCCCTAGGCAAAAAAACGGCTGGCGCGGGCGATTTTTTGCCGCCAAATAGTTACCATTCATCATCAAATGCGTCCATCACAATGGATCAAATGATCACTTTTTGATGAACTTTTGGTGAATCCACGCCCATGCCCAAACGCCGCATCTCTCTGGCCGACCTGCACCGCAACGCCGTGGGCCAAGGCCAGGCCTTGCTGGGCACCGTGCCCGCCGCAGCCCCCCGTGCCCTAGGCGGGTTTGACACCCACGGCATCAGCCAGCACGCCCACCCCACGGTGGCCGACATCAGCGAATGCCTGTTCTTCTCGCCCGGCGACGGGCGCATCTGGCTGCAAGACCAGCGCATGGTGCTGGTGCACACCGAGGCGCTGGGCTCGCTGCGGCGCGAGCTGATCGACAGCATTGGCCTGGACAAGGCACGCGGCCTGCTCACCCGCGCGGGCTACGTCAGCGGCGCGCGCGATGCCCGCCTGGTGCGCCAGCAGTGGCCCGATGCCGAGCCCACCGCCGCCGCCATGGCCGGCACCCGCCTGCACGCGCTGGAGGGCGTGGTGCAGGTGGAGGTGGTGCACGCCCGCTACAACGCCGAGCTGGGCGACTACGACGGTGAATTCCTCTGGCACAACTCCAGCGAAGACGACGAACACATCGCCGCCTACGGCGTGGGCGGCTCGCCCGCGTGCTGGATGCAGGTGGGCTACGCCACCGGCTACGTCAGCACCTTGTTTGGCCGCATGATCGTCTTCCGCGAGGTGGACTGCCGCTCGTCCGGCGCGGCGCACTGCCGCGTGGTGGGCAAATCGGCCGAACTGTGGGACGACCCCGAGCAAGACCTGTTCTATCTGAACGCACAGGACTTTGTGGGCACCCCGCCCGCAACACTGCCCACCTCCATGCCAGAAGGGGCGCAGGGCAAGGCCCGCACCACCTACCTGGGCGTGCCACCGGGCAAGGCGGCGTCAGGCAATGCAGGCACCGCCGCTGATCCCACGGCAAACGCCACCATGGTGGGCGCCTCATCCGCCTTCAACGCCGCCTGCCACATGCTGCAGCGCGTGGCCCCACCGCCGCCACCGTGCTGTTCACCGGCGAATCGGGCGTGGGCAAAGAGATGTTTGCCAGCATGCTCCACCGCATCAGCCCGCGCAGCAGCCAGCCCTTTGTGGCCATCAACTGCGCGGCCATCCCCGAGACGCTGGTCGAGAGCGAACTCTTTGGCGTGGAGCGCGGCGCCTACACGGGCGCAGGCACATCGCGCCCTGGCCGGTTTGAGCGCGCCCACGGCGGCACCCTCTTCCTTGACGAAATCGGCACGCTAAGTTGGTAGCCCAAGGCAAACTGCTGCGCGCCCTGCAAGAAGGCGAGGTAGAGCGCGTGGGCGGCACCCGCACCGTGCGCGTAGATGTGCGCCTGGTGGCCGCCACCAACGTCAACCTGCGCCAGGCCGTGCGCGAAGGCACCTTCCGCGAAGACTTGTTCTACCGCCTCAACGTCTTCCCCATCCACCTGCCCCCACTGCGCGACCGGCGCGACGACATCCCCCTGCTGATGAGCCACTTCCTGGCCCACTACCAGCGCAAGCACCAGCGCCAGGTGCCCGGCTTTAGCCAGGCTGCCGTGAAGGCGATGTTTCATTACCCCTTCCCCGGCAACATCCGCGAGTTGCAGAACCTGATTGAACGGGCGGTGATCTTGGCGACGGACGGCGAACCAATTGAGCCGCACCACCTGTTTGCGGGGGGTGAGCAAAGTGGCGGCGGGGTGATGTCGCTGCACTTGCAGGGGAACAGCGGGGGGACGTTGCATGCGCAGGGGGTGGCGGGGGTGGGGGCTGCGGTGCAGGTTCCCCAATCCACTGCAGCAGCGAGTGCGCGGGCTGGTGCGGCGCTAGCGCCAGCCGCTGAGCCCGTGGTGGCGCCGCTGCACCAGGCGGAGGAGCAGATGCTGCGGCAGGCGTTGCAGAGTGCGGGGGGGAATGTGGCGCTGGCGGGACGGTTGTTGGGGATTAAGCCGCGCGACGATGGCTTATCGGGTGAAGAAGTTTGGGATTGGGAAATAGTGAATCACAGATTCAGCCTGTTAAAACCATAAAGCATCTGGACATATTTCATCAAAACACATCCAGCAATACAGAAATATGGCAAAAATTGTCCACCAACCCATATTCAAGACCGCGTGCCAACAGTAGGGTTGTGCAGGATAGATGAACCTACAATTCCCACCATTCGCACACAGCGCCTTCAGCAATATTAATCCGATGGCTTTTCAGAGATTGTTATGGCGAACCCGATTTGAGCTAGCCACAAAGGAATATTTTGTTCATTCACAGCGAATGCTGGTTCAGCAGACAAACCACTGAGAACACCAACCCAAATAAAGATGGTTAACCTCTTGAGCAGCACGGTTGAATCCATGCTTTTCGAGCAATGCCTCCCAATCTTTGAAAGACATTTTTTTCCCCTACATAACCTAGCTTAATAGATGAGCAAAGTCGCTGCCATCGTCTCTTCGCGTAACGGACCTCTCAACAAAGCGGGCAAGCGGAATATTAAATTTGGCATCCTCATTGGTAGACCACGGCCATTTGACTCTCTTTCCATCAAAAGTCACCAGTGCATTATTTGAAAGCAGCCATCAAATCCAGTTGAATTCCGATAGCTTTAGCTTTCTCTTCCGTTGATTTTCCATTGAAATCGAATGGTTTTTTGGGCGGGGGAGCCTTGAGCTTTTTAATCTCATCCTCAAGCTCATTTTCCCTTTTCTTCGATAATTCAAGGGCCTTGGGCCTGCTCTTCAGTACGCTTGGCGAAATTCTCAAGTGATTGGACTGTTTCTGCTTTTTCTGTCTGCCACTCTGCCCTCTGTTTAATCATCACCGAGCGAAGGTGGAGAGCCTCTTCAGAGG
The DNA here is from genome assembly GCF_003663825.1 of Acidovorax sp. 106. NCBI lineage: Bacteria > Pseudomonadati > Pseudomonadota > Betaproteobacteria > Burkholderiales > Comamonadaceae > Acidovorax > Acidovorax sp. 106. The sequence continues at coordinate 4,879,694 of NZ_RCCC01000001.1, forward strand.
AAAGCGTGCGAACTTCTGTTGCACTAAAAATGGCATCACGAGTACGGTTCAAATTTTTTTCGTGATCGGCAGCAATTCTTCTGAGTAGCGGAGGAAGTAGATAAATCCATGTAAGTGCTATCCCAAGAGGAATTAGAGAGCCGTGGATTAGCCAGTCTAATTGCTTAGGAAAGAGGTAATTATCGATATAGCTGATTTTGGCTTTCCAGCCCCCATCGCCGCTGCCCAAAAAAACCAAAAGTAGACGAAAGTTCCAAATTGCCCAAGCCACTACAAATGCACTCACAAGTGGGTTGCCAAATCGCTCTCTCACTGTTTGAAATATTCCCAGCACAAAGGTCTTCGCGTCGTCCATGTTCTACCCTCCTAGTTACAAATTCTAGGCCCACTGGAGGATCAGAGGGGTCAGGTCTGCACTTCACCCCTAGCACCCGCTCGCATCGAAAACCCCCAGCCAAATTGCCTGATTAGCTACTTACCTCAGATACCCGCAGCACTTTCAAAGGCAGTGGCCCAGCAGTCACCAAGGCTTTCAACAGCCTGGGCAGCATGGCAGGCAGATCAAAGCGGCGGTTGAATCGCCAGCAGAACTCGGCCAAGTAGCGCTGGTGCATACCTGGTATGGCTCAAACGAGTGATAGGTGCCCGCCATGCTGGTCTTGAGGTTGCCCAGCAAGGTGTTCACCCAACGCAGCTGAGGTGTCTGTTGCCCCCTTGCGCCCACCGCCAGTCACGTAGCGCTCATGCGTAGCCTGCGCCTGCCTGCACTTGCGCAAAGGCCCGAGTGCCGTCGCTGACCACGTGGCAGCGCGCCGCTAGGTGAGCCTGTGCCCATTGCCGCATGTGCTCGTTGGTGAAGTCCGCCACAGGTGTCAGGCACATGTTACAGGGGCCGGCCATCGGTGCTGGTCTGCACCGCAGCGACGAAGGGCCGTCTTGTTGGCTGCGCGGCGCCCGCCGTTGATGTGTCCTGCCCGCTCGCCCCCAAGGTAGGCATCGTCAATCTCCACCCGCCCTTGCAGCAGGTAGCGCGCATCGCGCTGGGCCATGGCCTGCATCAGTTTGTGCTTCATCAGCCATGCCGTTTTGTAGGACACGCCCAACTGGCGCTTGAGCGCCAGGGCGCTGATGGCATTCTTGTTCTGCGTCAGCAGGTACATGGCCAGGAACCACAGCCTCAGGGGCACATGGGAGTGTTCCATTACAGTGCCCACGATGGAGGAGCTTTGGTAGCCACAAAAGGAAGCACTCCCACAGGCAGTCGACCCGTGCCATTGCGGGTGTGAAAAAAGGCGCTTGCAGCCGCAGTGCGCGCACCGCCAGCCCAAGGGCCATCGTGCGCCCACCAGGGCCTGCTCGCACTGCTGCTCGCTGCAGTAAAGGCTCTGAAACTGAGGCAGTGACAGGCCCCGTTGGAACTGGATCGCGTTGATGGACATCGCTTGCTCCTTGGCGCCGAGAACTCGGCATGTCCGTTGGAGTCCTGCGCCTAGGCTTTGTTCTGCTCACTCTGAGATATGTCGCTAATCAGGCATTTTTTTGCGCAAGCCCTCAGGCCTCGAACTGCGTCGGGTTCTTGCCCTGGATGGGGGCATAGAACGCCTTGATGGCGGCCATGTCGGCGTCCAAATCGCCGGTGGGCTCGAACACCGGCCCGAGGCCGCCACCTTGCGGCCGTAGTCCACAAACGCGAGCACGATGGGCACGCCTGCCTGTTGGGCGATGAAATAGAAACCCGTCTTCCAGTGCCGCGTTTTGCCGCGCGTGCCTTCGGGCGGCACGATGAGTTGCATGGGGCCTGTTGCGTCCCTGATGGTTTGGGCAGAACGCGCAACGAGATTGGTGGACTGCTCCCGGTTCACCGGGATGCCCCCCAGCCAGCGCATCACGCCACCAAACGGCGCTCGGAACAGGCTGTGCTTGCCCATCCAGTACACGCGCAGGCGCAGTGTGAAAGCGAGCATCAGCGTGTATGGCAAATCCCAATTGCTGGTGTGGGGTGCGGCAATCAACACGCTTTTGGCCGCGTGGGATGGCAAAGCGCCTTCTATCCGCCAGCCGGTCAAACGCAAAGTAGCCACAGAAAAGGCGCGCAGCAAGGTGTTGACCACCGGGGTGTCAAAAATGGTGTGGTGCATGGACAAAAAAAGGAAACGCCCCCTGACAGGGATCTGCCGCAAGTATCGCCGAAACTTTTTGCGACATTTGCAGGGGCATAGCTGCGGATTGGTCAGGCCATTTAGCTATTAAATTAATAGCTATTAGCGCTTTCCAATAAAGGCTTGGATGGCATTTCACCCACAACGCCTACTTTGCAGCACTGGGCAAATGGGATAATCCGCCGCTGCACGAGGGGATTGCAGCACGGCTGCCTCACCCGGACCTGGCGCGCTCCTGCGCCGCCGCGCTCACTTTGTTTTTTCTTTTTTGAATCCTGTGGAAACCAAACTCAGCCCTTGGCGCATGTCCATCGCCCCGATGATGGACTGGACGGATCGCCACTGCCGTTACTTTCACCGCCTGCTTACGCAACACACGCTGCTGTACACAGAAATGGTGAATGTAGGGGCCATCATCCATGGCGGCACCGAACGGCACCTGCGCTACAACGCCGAGGAACACCCGGTGGCCCTGCAGCTGGGCGGCAACGAACCCGACAAACTGGCCCAGGCCGCGCGGCTGGGCGAGGAATGGGGCTATGACGAGATCAACCTGAACTGCGGCTGCCCCAGCGACCGTGTGCAGCGCGGTGCGTTTGGCGCCAGCCTGATGAAAGCGCCCCAACTGGTGGCCGACTGTGTGAAGGCGATGAAGGACGTGGTGACGGTGCCCGTGACGGTGAAGCACCGCATTGGCATCGACAAAGACGAGAGCTATGGCTTTGTGCGCGACTTCATCGGCACCGTGGCGGACGCGGGCTGCACCGTGTTCATCGTGCATGCGCGCAATGCCTGGCTACAAGGCCTGAGCCCAAAGGAAAACCGCGATGTCCCACCGCTGCGCTATGAGGTGGTGCACCACCTGAAGGCAGAGTTTCCGCAGTTCACCATCGCCATCAACGGAGGCATCACCACAGATGCGGTGGTGCAGCAGCAGCTGGAGCACCTGGACGGCGTGATGATTGGCCGAGAGGCCTATCACAACCCCTGGTGGCTGGCACGCTGGGACTCGCTCTACTACGGCAGCCAGGGCGGTGTGCCCTGCCCCCTGAGCCGTGAAGAGGTGGAACTCGCGATGGTGGAGTACATGGAGCGCGAAGCTGCACTGTATGGCACGCCCTGGGCGCACATTGCCCGCCACATGCTGGGCCTGCGCCACAGTTTGCCGGGGCGCGCGCATCTGGCGCCAAGTGTGGAGCAATCACCTGCTCAAAACCGCCCCTGCTCGCGAAGTGTTTGCACTGGCCCAACAGGCAGTGGCAGAGTCCTTGCTCCACCACCAAGAGCATTGATCGTTCAATGACCTGCTGGGTCTGGGTCTGGGTCTGCGTTTAGGTTTGTGCCCGGCGACCCAGCCCATCCTCGCTATGCGCCAAGGGCCATTTGCTTGTCCAGCCAGGCCAATAGTGGCTGGGGGCGCCCGAACAGATACCCCTGCAGGCACTCGCAATGGCTTTGGATGAGGAAGTCTGCCTGCGCCTGCGTCTCGACCCCTTCGGCTACCACCCGCAGCTTCAGGTGGCCAGCGACCGCCAGGATAGATTGCACGATGGCCGTATCGTTGGGTCCCCCGGGGTATCCTGGACAAAGCTCTTGTCAATCTTGAGCTCGTACAGCGGCAGCCGCTTGAGGTAGGCCAGGCTGGAATAGCCGGTGCCAAAGTCATCGATGGAAAACCGCACGCCCAGCTGCACCAGCTCCGTCATGCGGGCGATGGTGTCGTCCAGGTTCTCAATCAGCAGGCTTTCGGTCACCTCCAGGATCAGCAACTCGGGCTTGGCGCCGGTGGCGGCCAGCACATTGCGGATACGCTCCACAAGTCTTCTTGCCGAAACTGCCGCTCGCTCACATTGACAGAGATTGACAGCGCCTGCCCTTGGGCCTGCAGCTTGGCCAGGGCATCACAGGCCTGGCCAATCATCCAGTCGCCCATGCGCAGGATGAGCCCTGATGCCTCTGCCAGGGGAATGAAGCGGCTGGGCGGCACGTTACCGCGCGCTCGGGGTGGGTTCCAGCGCATCAGCAGCTCGCCGCCCACCACGGCGCCCTGGGCATTGACCTGGGGTTGCACATACACCGCCAATTGCCCTTCGGCTGCGGCTTTCTTCAGGTCTTGTTCCAGCGCCAGGCGCTCTTGCACATCGGCCTGCATCGCGGCTTCATAAAAACGGATGCGATTGCGCCCCATGTCTTTGGCGCGTACATGGCGGTGTCTGCTTCGCGCAGCAGGT